>NZ_CP158299.1:897500-1197500 GCF_040256395.1 Deinococcus sonorensis KR-87
GGCCGGGCGGGCCGGGTGTCGCCGGGGCTGGTGCTGTACCTGCCGGCGCTGGACGAGCGGGGCCTGCCGCTGCCGGTGGACGCCTTCTACAGCAACGCTGCCAACTTCCGCGAACTGCTGACCGGCCAGATTGAGCGGGCTGTGGTGGAGGCGGACAATCCGTATCTGGCCCCCCGGCACCAGCAGCGCGCCCAGGAGGAGCAGCGGGCCGCCGGCCTGATCGCCTCGGCGACGCCCAGCCGCTACTGGAACCTGCGCGGCGAGGGCAGCGCCAAGTACGCGGTGATCGAGGAGGGCGAGTGGGCGAAGCGCGGCGCGGCGTGTTTCCAGAGCCCGCTGGAGAGTCCGGCCCAGCACTACGCCCTGACCGAGAAGCACGTGGACGCGGTGTTCGAGCTGGAAGGCCAGGGGTACAAGGTCAAGCGCTGGGAACGCACGCCGCAGGGCACTGCCATCCTGGTGGAACCGTTCGAGGCGCACTCGCTCTTTACGCGCGGCCTGCACCAGACCAGTGTGCAGACCCGGCGCATGGGCGAGTGGCAGCGGCGCGGCCCGCTGGCCTTCCGGCACGGCGAGGTGGTGATCCGGCGGCGCTACACCGGCTACAGCATGATGCGGACCGTGTTCGAGCGCGCCTGCAGCCAGTGTGACCGAGAGCCGGAGCTGAGCGAGCGTCGCTGCCGCAGCTGCGGAGGCCGCATTCAGGACCGCATGCAGGACCACAAGATCAGCGAGCATCCCTTCGAGGAGGTGATGGAGCTGGAACCGTTCGTGACCAGCGCCCTGGAAGTGGGGCTGGACGCGCGCGCCAGCGAGCAGCCGGGGGCCGTGGCGCACACCCTCAAGCACCTGCTGCACAAGCTGATACCGGAGCGGGTGGCCTGCGACCAGGGTGACCTGGCAGGCGCGTTCCGCGATGGCCACGACACCTACTTCTTTCTGTACGACGACTGGAAGGGTGGTCTGGGCGTGACCCGGCGGGCCTACGAGCAGGTGGACGACCTGCTGCGCCGGGCGCTGGAGCTGTGCAGCCGGCCGTGCTGCCAGGACGGCTGCTACGAGTGCACCTCGGTGAGCCGCTGCAGCAGCCCCTTCTATGCCAGCGGCGAGCGGCGACCCACCAGCAAGGCGGCCACCCGGCTGTACCTGGCCGAGGTGCTGGGGCAGGTGGCGGAGCCGCTGCCGGACGCCACGGCGCGTCCCGCCCTCGATCCGCAGTGGCCGGAGCAGGCCCGCGAGTGGCTGGACCTGTACGGCCTGTCGGCCACCGAGGTCAGCGCCCGGCTGGGCATTCCCAGCCGCGAGATCCAGCGCGAGGTGGGGCGGCTGGGACCGCTGCGGCTGCGCCACCCGACCTTCGGAGACGGCCACTGGGCCGGTGGCAGTGGCAGTGGCGAGGCCCGCACCGCGCTGGTGTACTTTCCGGGGGTGGGCCAGAAGAAACTGCTGGTCAGCAAGGCCAACCTGCAGGTGCTGGCCGGGTCGCCGGCCGTCAAGCGCTGACCCGGGGCACCCCGCCCACCCCACCTGACCTTCTTGCCGTGGCCCCGACCCCTGCTATGATGCCCACAGGTCAGGCCGGCGTCATCCGGCCACCGGGACCAGCGGTCCCCAACACTCATGTTTCATGCACCGGGAGGGCAGCGCCCTCCTGAGCCGCCCTGCCTTGCCGGGGCGCTTGCCGTGTGCTGAAACCCACAGGAGGCCCCCACCACACCATGGAAGGCACACCCCGCATTCCCCCCCACAACAACGACGCCGAGATCAGTGTGCTGGGCAGCGTGCTGCTCGACAACGACGCCCTAATCCAGCTGGGTGACAGCGTCTCCGCCGAGATGTTCTACCGCGAGGGTCACCGCAAGATCTTCACCTGCATGCGCGGCCTGCAGGAACGCGGCGAGCCGGTGGATCTGGTGACGCTCAGCGATGAGCTGCGCCGGCTGAACCAGCTGGACGAGGTGGGCGGCCTCACCTACCTGATCGGGCTCTCCGAGCAGGTGCCGACCGCCGCCTACGCCGAGCACTACGCGCGCATCGTGCAGGAGAAGTACACCCTGCGCACGCTGATCCAGGCTTCAGGCCGGGTGATGCAGCTGGCCTACGAGGCGCAGCTGCCGCTGGAAGACCTGCTGGACCGCAGCGAGAAGCTGATCTTCGAGGTGGCCGAGCAGAAAAAGACGGCCGAGGCCACCCAGGCGATGAGCGACGTGGTGCATGACACCTTCGAGTACATCACGCTGCTGCACAGCAACCGGGGCATTCCCGACGGGGTGGCCAGCGGCTTCCGCGACCTGGACGAGCAGATCTCCGGGCTGCAGAAGGGCAGCCTGAACGTGCTGGCGGCCCGGCCCAGCATGGGCAAGACCGCCTTTGCGCTCTCGATTGCCCAGAACGTGGCGCTGAGAGGCGAGAAGACGGTGGCGGTGTTCAGTCTGGAGATGCCGGCGGTGCAGCTGGCCCTGCGGATGTTGTGCAGCGAGGGCCGGGTGGATATGAACCGCATCCGCAGCGGACAGCTGGGCGAGCGCGACTTCGAGCGGCTGGCGCACGCGGCGGGCCGGCTGGCCGAGGCCCCGATGGTCATCGACGATGAGCCGGACCTGACCGTGAACGTGCTGAGAAGCAAGCTGCGCCGCATCGCCGCGCAGCACGGACAGCTGGGACTGGTGGTCATTGACTACCTGCAGCTGATGTCCGGCGGCAAGAACAGCGGGGGCAGCGACAACCGCCAGCAGGAGATCAGCCTGATCAGCCGATCGCTGAAGGGCATCGCCCGCGAAATGGAGGTGCCGATCGTGGTGCTCTCGCAGCTCTCGCGCGCGGTAGAGCAGCGGCCCAACCACCGCCCGATGCTCAGCGACCTGCGCGAGTCGGGTGCCATCGAGCAGGATGCAGATATCGTGATGTTCATCTACCGCGACGAGTACTACAATAAGGAAACCGACCAGCAGGGCATCGCGGAGATCATCATCGGCAAGCAGCGCAACGGCCCCGTCGGGACCGTCAAGCTGCAGTTTCACAGTGCCCACGTGCGGTTCAACGACCTCGCGCCGGAAGGGGTCTGACGCATGAGTGACGAACAGAAGACGCAGGCGGCCGGGCGGCGGCGGCGCCGGCGGCGCGGCAGCAGTGCGCGCCCGGCCCCGGCCCAGCCGGTCGTCAGCGTGGCGGCCGCGCCGGCCCCCGTGGCCACCCCCAGGCGACCGGCCGCCCCCAAGCGCGCACCCAAGAAGCCGCCGGCCGAGCCGCGCATCGGAGTGGGCTGCATTGTGCTGCGCGGGGACGAGATCCTGATGGTGCGCGAGCGTGGCCGCTGGAGCCTGCCCAAGGGCGGGCTGGACGCGGGCGAGCTGGTGCAGATGGGCGCCCTGCGCGAGACCTATGAGGAGACCGGCCTGACGGTGGAGATCCGGGAGCTGGCCTTCGTGGTGGAGTTCCAGGCGCAGACCTGGGGCCACCACCTGCAGTTCTTCTACCTGGCCCGCGAGGTCAGCGGCACGCTGGGCCCGCGCGACCCGGACCGCGAGGTGCAGGAGGCCAAGTTCATCCCGCTGCGCCAGCTGCGCGAATACCTGCGCTTCCGGCCCCGGCTGGTGGCGCTGGAGACTTGGCTGCGCGAGCGCAAGCCGCGCCACTTCGTCTTTGATCTGGACCACGAGCCGGCCATGCTGCGCAAGCGCCGCCGGGTGGAGAGCGGCAAGCTCACCGAGCCGGTGGGCGCCGACTGAGCAGAGGTTTTCCTCAGCAAGGTCATGTCTCGTTCTGCTAACATCAGAACATGAGACAAAAAATACGTGACGATCCCTACCCGGTCAGCGGGCGCGGCTACGTGCATGTGTGCCCCGGCTGCGGCGATCCCCTGGAGCTGTACGACACCCGAGACGGAGATCAGGCCTACTGGTGCCACCGCTGCCAGCGCGGCCACCGGGCCGGCAGTCCACCCCCTGAAGCGCTGCGTCCGGAACAGGCCAGCTGAAGACGATATACTGGGCCGTTATGCCTGAGCCGCTGTCTCCCCTCCCCGATACCCGCCTGAGTGGTCAGGTGATCGCCGTGACCGGCGCCGACCAGGGCTATGGCCGCATCGTCAGCATGGTGCTGGCGCGGGCCGGGGCCAACGTGGTGCTGATCGGCGACCTGGCCGAGACGCTGGCTGCACATGCCAGCGCCATCGAGGGGGCCGGCGGGACTGCCATTCCGATCAAAGCGGACGTCGGCGTGCCGCTGGACTGGCGCAGCGCCCAGGACCGCATTCTGGAGATCTTCGGGGCGCTGCACGGCATCGTGCATCTGGCAGACAAGCGCGCCCACAGCAGCTTCACCATGCTCAGCGAGGCCGAGTGGATGGACCTGTTCAACTGCAACGTCAAGAGCAGCGTTGCCATCGCGCAGATCGTGCGCCGACACCTGCGCGGCACCTGGCTGACCATCATCGGGCCGCACCTCAACGAGACCGGCCTGCACGTGGCCCCGCAGCGCGGCGCGCTGGGCGGGCTGGTGGAGCAGGCGCACCTGGAGGAACTGCGCGCCAACCTGGTGCTGCCCGGCCGGCAGGCCAGCGGCGACGAGGCACAGGACCTCCCGGTGGCCGACGCGGTGCTGGCACTGGCACTGCCGGAACTGCGGCACCTGGGCGGCAACCTGATCCGCGTGCCGCTGTCGGAGCCGCCGCGGGCGCCCCGAGACCAGCCGACCCCGCTGGAGCTGCACTTCCGGTGAGGTGCCCGTACTGCTCTGCCCCGGACAGCCGGGTGGTCAACTCCCGGCCCGGCGACGACGGCAGCGCCATCCGGCGGCGGCGCGAGTGCCTGAGCTGCAGCCGGCGCTTCACCACCTACGAACGCGCCCAGCTGGAGCCGCTGATGGTGGTCAAGCGCGAGGGCGCGCGTCAGGCCTTCAACCCGGACAAGCTGCTGCGCGGCCTGCTGCTCGCCACCGAGAAACGGCCGGTGCCGGAGGAGCGGCTGCGCAGCTTCGCGTACAGCTTCGAGGACGAGGTACAGGCGCCGGAGATCACCAGCACCGAGATCGGCAAGCGGGCCATGACCTTCCTGCGCCCGCTGGACGACGTGGCCTACATCCGCTTTGCCAGCGTGTACCGTGACTTCGACAGCCTGGAGCGCTTCATTGAGGAGATTCAGGGTCTGAAGGACGAAGGATAACGGGCGTCTGCCGCTCCGGATGGCGGCCGGTCACGTCCTGGAAGAACAACTCGAACTTGCCGAAGTCCTGCTCGATGTTGCCGCTCGGCTGCAGGTAGCCGCCGATGCCCACCTCGCGCCGCCGCCAGTCGATGTAGCACAGGCCGATCGGCACCTGCGCTTTGAGCGCGATGTAGTAGAAGCCGCTGCGCCAGTGATCGGCGCGGGCGCGGGTGCCTTCCGCCGAGAGCGCCAGCAGCATCTGGTCGCTGTCCCGGATCAGGGTGGCGACCGCCTCGGTGAAGTTGCCGCCCACCTGCCGGCGGTCCAGCGACACCCCGCCCAGCCAGCGCATCAGGCCGCCCATCGGGCCGCGGAACAGGCTGTGCTTCCCGATCCAGTGCAGCGGCAGCGGCACCACCGCGCGCATCAGCATGGCCGGCAGAAAATCCCAGTTGCTGGTGTGGGGGTAGGCGACCAGCACCGCCTTGCGCCCCTGGTTCGGGGGCGGCACGTACACCACCGTCCAGCCGAGCAGCCGGGCCAGGGCCCGCCACCCGCGGTGGCCTAGCGGCGCGGCACGTGTTTGTCGTGTCATGTGGGCAGTATAGGGAGCCGCCGTCCGCCCTCTTGACGATTCTGGTGAGCCCTGTCACACTGGCGCCATCAGAAATTGAAATCGATTGCAGTCCCTGTCGGTGGTTCTCCGCATCTCGCCCGAACGGTCAGCATTTATGGCTGTTCAGAGAGTGAAATCGATTGCATGAGTGGACTCGCTGCCGTCGCCAAACTTGCCCAGGTTTCTCCGGCCACCGCGTCCCGCGCGCTGCACCGGCCGGAAATGGTGGCGCGTGAAACCCGCGAGCGGGTGGAGCAGGCGGCCGAACAGCTGGGCTACCGGCCCAATCAGCTGGCCCGCAGCCTGCGCACCCGCGACAGCCGCACGCTGGCGCTGGTGGTGACCGACATCCTGAACCCCTTCTCGGCCACCATCGCCAAGGCGGTTCAGGACACCGCCGACCAGAGCGGGCACAACCTCTTCCTGTTCAACAGTGACGAGGAGCCGGACAAGGAGCGCCGCGCCCTGGAGACGCTGCGCGGCCACCTGCCGCAGGGCCTGATCGTGGTGCCCACGCCGGGAGCCCGGGAGAACCTGGAACTGGTGCCGGACCTGCCGGTGATTGAGCTGGACCGCGCCAGCGGCCGTCCCGGCGCGTATACGGTGATGGTGGACAACCGGGGCGGCGCGTATCAGGCGGTGCGGCATCTGCTGGACCTGGGCCACACCCGCATCGGCATGATCGTGGGGCGGCGCAACATCAGCACCGCCCAGGAGCGCTACGAGGGCTACTGTCAGGCGCTGGACGAGGCCGGGCTGCCGTATCAGGAGGCGCTGGTGCTGCCGGGCAACCATCGTGAGGAGGACGGCCGTCAGGCCGCCACCCAGCTGCTGAGTCAGCCGGCCGGCGTGCGGCCCACTGCCCTGTTCGTGGGCAACAACGAGATGACGGTGGGTGCGGTGCTGGCCGCCCGCCAGCTGCAGCTGAGTCTTCCCGGCGACCTGTCGGTGGTGGGCTTCGACGACTCGCGCTGGGCCCGCACCACCACTCCCTCCATCACCGTGATCGCGCAGCCGACGTACCAGCTGGGCCAGCTGGCCTGCCAGCGCCTGATCCAGCTGATGAGCGGCGTGGCGCCGCCCGAGGCCCACACCCGGCTGCCCACCACCCTGATCGTGCGGGAAAGCACCGGCCCTCCGCCCGCCCGTTGACCGCCCCCGGCCCCTCGCCTCTCGTTCCCACAGGAGACTCCCATGACCCAGCTCAAGCGCGCCGCCCTGCTGTGTACCGCCGCCCTTTCCGCCACCGCCGCCGTGGCCGGCCTGGCGCTGGCCCAGAGCAGCGGTCAGCCGATCATCGGGCTGATCACCAAGACCGAGACCAACCCCTTCTTCGTGAAGATGAAGGAGGGCGCGCAGACGGCCGCCACCAAGGGCGGGGCCAAGCTGCTGACCGGGGCGGGCAAGGCCGACGGCGACAACGCCGGACAGGTCACGGCGCTGGAGAACATGGTGGCGGCCGGCGCCAAGACGATCCTGATCACGCCGAGCGACAGCAAGGCCATCGTGCCGGCCATCCAGAAGGCGCGCGCCGCCGGGGTGATGGTGATCGCGCTGGACAGCCCCACCGAACCGCAGAGCGCGGTGGACGCGTTGTTCGCCACCAACAACTACAAGGCCGGGCAGCTGATCGGGCAGTACGCCCGGAAGGCCATGGCCGGCAAGAAGGCCGTGATCGCCACGCTGGACCTGTTCCCCGGTCAGCCGGTGGGCATCGCGCGGCACAACGGCTTCCTGCAGGGCTTCGGCACGGCCGGCATCACCGACAAGACCACCGCCCAGGTGCAGACCGGCGTGGCCTGCGCGCAGGATTCGTTCGGGGATCAGGCCAAGGGCCAGACCGCCATGGAGAACTGCCTGCAGAAGAACCCGGACATCAACCTGGTGTACACCATCAACGAACCGGCCGCCGCCGGCGCGTACCAGGCGCTGAAGTCCATCGGGCGCGAGAAGGACGTGATGATCGTGTCGGTGGACGGCGGCTGTGCGGGTGTGCGCAACGTGCAGGCCGGCGTGATCGCGGCCACCAGCCAGCAGTACCCCCTCAAGATGGCCAGCATGGGCGTAGAGGCCGGGCTCGCGTACGCCAAGAGCGGCAAGAAGGTCAGCGGCTATACCGACACCGGCGTGACGCTGATCACCAACAAGGCCGTGGCCGGCGTGAGCAGCAAGGACACCAAGTTCGGGCTGGCCAACTGCTGGGGCCAGTAACGGCCTGAGGGTCTCGGCCCCCTGCGGCCCCTTTCCCGGGCGCGTGGCCCCTGGCCCGCGCCCGCTGCCGTCTCCTCTCCTGACCTTTCGGAGGTTCAGATGACCCAGTCTCCACCCGCCGCCCAGGCGCCGCGCCGCTTCACGCTGCCGAGCCTGAGTACCCTGGGACCACTCATCGCGCTGATCATTGCCGTGATCGTGTTCAGCACGCAGTCGCCGCGCTTCTTCTCCGGCACCAACTTCTCGCTGATCCTGCAGCAGATCTCGTACACCGCCGTGCTGGCCATCGGGCAGACCCTGATCATCCTGATCGCCGGCATTGACCTGTCGGTGGGCATCGTGATGGCCCTCGGCGGTCTGGTGATGGCCCGGCTGGCCACCCAGTACGGGCTGCATCCGCTGCTGGCGATTCTGGGCGGCTTCCTGACCACCATGCTGTTCGGCGCGGCCAACAGCCTGATCATCACCCGGCTGCGGGTGCCGCCGTTCATCGCCACGCTCGGCATGCTCGGCATCGTGCAGGCACTCAACCAGACGTATTCCGGCTCGCAGACCATCAGCAACCTGCCGCCCCTGCTGACCGCGCTGGGCAACACCTTCCGGGTGGGCGGCACCGCCATCACCTACGGCACGCTGGTGATGCTGGCCCTGTACGCCGTGGCGTGGTTCATGCTGAGCCAGACCGCGCCGGGCCGACACGTGTATGCGGTGGGCAACAACCCGGAGGCGGCCCGGCTGAGCGGCATCTCGATCGACCGGGTGATCATCGCGGTGTACACCACCGCCGGCCTGCTGTACGGCATCGCGGCGCTGCTGCTGGTGGCCCGCACCGGCGTGGGCGACCCGAACGCCGGCCAGACTGACAACCTGGATTCCATTACGGCGGTGGTGCTGGGCGGCACCAGTCTGTTCGGCGGGCGCGGCAACGTGCTGGGCACGCTGCTGGGCGCGGTGATCGTGGGCGTGTTCCGCAACGGCCTGCAATTGATGGGCATTCCCTCGGTGTTTCAGTCGCTCATCACCGGCATCCTGATCATCGGGGCCGTCGCGCTGGACCAGGCGTCCAGAAGGAAGGGCTGAGCATGTCCACCAGCGTTTCTGCCAACCCCAGCGGCCCGGTGCCGGTCAGCGGCCAGCCACGCCTGATCATGGAAGCGCGCAAGCTGGTCAAGCGCTACGGGCAGGTGACCGCCCTGGACGGCACCGACTTCGAGCTGCGCGAGGGCGAGATCCTGGCCGTGATCGGTGACAACGGCGCCGGCAAGAGCTCGCTGATCAAGGCGCTGTCCGGCGCCACCATTCCCGACAGTGGCGAGATCCTGCTGGACGGCCAGCCGGTCCACTTCCGCAGCCCGATTGACGCCCGGCGCAACGGCATCGAGACGGTGTACCAGGACCTGGCGGTGGCGCCGGCCATGACCATCGCCGAGAACCTGTTCCTGGGCCGCGAACTGCTGCGCCCCGGCGTGCTGGGCCGGATGCTGCGGCTGCTCGACAAGAAACGGATGCACGACGAGGCGGTGCGGCACATGCAGGGCCTGCAGTTTGCCATCAAGAGCATGCAGCAGCCGGTGGAGACGCTCTCGGGTGGGCAGCGGCAGGGCGTGGCGGTGGCGCGCAGCGCGGCGTTCGCCCGGCATGTGGTGATCATGGACGAGCCGACCGCCGCGCTGGGCGTACGCGAGGGCAACATGGTGCTGGACCTGATCCGCAAGGTGCGCGACGGCGGTCTGCCGGTGATCCTGATCAGCCACAACATGCCGCACGTCTTCGAGATTGCCGACCGGATTCACATCCAGCGGCTGGGCCGGCGGGCGGCCGTGGTGGACCCGCACCACATCAGCATGAGTGACACCGTGGCGGTGATGACCGGAGCCATGCGCCCCGAGGACGTGCCGCCGCAGGCCCTGGCGTACTAGAAGGTGAGCGCTGGGCAGCCCGCCTCAGGCACCCTTGAGAAGCAGGAGCCCGTCCGCCCGCAGGAGCAGGGTTTCTGCCCTGGTCAGAGCGGGCCCGTCCGGCCGCTGCTGGGTTAGGGCGGCCGGCAGGTCCCGGGCGGCCAGCAGGGTCACCTGAGCCTCCAGGCCTTCAAGCAGGCGGCCCAGCGGGCCCGCCTCCGCGGTGCCGGTCCCCAGCACGCCGGCGACAAACGCGTAGCGCTGGCCCAGACGGGCGCTGACGTGCGCGCCGGCCCCCCACCATTCCAGCGGCAGGTCACCCAGGCTCGGCAGCTTCATCGTGCTGAGGTCGCGCTGCAGGTGGGTGTTGTGCGCAAACACCAGGGTGGGGCCGCGTTTCCCCTCACGCTCGGCGATGGCGCTGAGGTTGTCGGCCATCATCAGGTCACGCAGCGCCAGCATCCGCGCCACCCGGGTGGGCGCACGGTCGGCCACCACCGCGTGGTAGCGCAGCAGGCCGGTGGCCGTGCGGGCGTGAAGCTGCGCGTCCCAGAACCCGGGCCGGCTCATCAGCTGCGGCGCCTCGGTGCGCAGGAGCGTGGCGAGGTCATCGGCCAGCAGACGAAGCTGCCGTGCTTCGTCGCTGTGGCCGATGGACTGGGCCGGGTCCATCCCGGCCGCCGGGTTGGTCCAGGGGGCGGCCGGGCCACACAGGCGCTCCAGGGTGGCCCGGTCCAAGGCGAGAGGGCCCAGCTGTTCGGTCAGGAAGAGGTGCAGGGCCAGCAAGCTGGTCCGGGGACTGGCCGCCCATAGATTCTCCAGCGGCGCGTCGAAGCCGTAGAACTGCAGCTGGTCCGCCGGGTCACGGCCTGCGTTGAACCCGCTCATCCAGCGGACCAGTTCCCGGTTGGCCGGACGCGCCCCGAAGCCATGGCTGAAGCCGGTGTGCAGCACCTCGTCCAGCGTGCCCTCACCCGACGTGACGTGGGCATTGACCTGCTGGCCAGCGATGATGTCGCTCTCCAGGGCGATGGACCGGAACCCGTGCTGCTCGACCAGGGTGCGGAACAGGCGGTTGCGCCAGGACGGAAAGGCGTCGAGGGAATGCACCGGTTCGCCGAGGGCCAGCAGCCGGGGCTGGTCTGGCAGGGTGGCGAGAAAGGCGGAAACGGCGGGGCCGGGCTCGGCCATGCTCCAGCCGGGCTGAAGCGGGGTCTGGTCTGACATAGGCTGCTCCTTTGCCACAGGGCGCGCCCGCTCTGGCTCTTCCATCCTCTCTGTGCCGCATGTGAGGGAGCTTACGGAAAACCCTTCATCAGACGTCCATGAAACACCCCATTTCTGGGCCATAAGGGCGGATTTCCGGCCCACGGTCTGACGTCCAGGGCCTGTCGCACCGCGCTCGTTATCAACTCCGGGGAGCCTCCCAAAGCGGCTGGCCCCCTCACGCTAGACTGTGCAGCATGTTGACCGTGTCTAGGCCCGCCGCTCTCCGGGTGTTTCCACCGTGGTAAGCGGGCGCATTGAAGAGCTGGAACGCGAGTACGCGGCGGTGGAGCGGAGCCTGGGCGACCCGGCCGTGCTGAGCCACAACGCCGAGTACCTGCGCCTGACGAAACGGCACCGCGAGCTGACGCCGCTGATCACGCTGTGGCGGCAGTACCGGCAGCAGCAGCAGCAGGCCGAGGAGGCGCGCAGCTTGCTCGCTGACCCGGACCTGGGACCATTAGCTCAGCTGGAACTGGACAGCGCCGAGCAGCAGCTCGGGCAGCTGGAAACCGAGCTGGAGGTGCTGCTGCTTCCACAGGACCCGCACGACGGCGCGGACGTGATCCTGGAGATCCGGGCCGGGGCCGGCGGCGACGAGGCCGGCCTGTTCGCCGCCGACCTGCTGCGGATGTACAGCCGGTACGGCGAGCGCTCGGGCCTGAAGATCACGGTGCTGGACGCCTCCGAATCGGACCTGGGCGGGTACTCACGGCTGGTGGCCGAGGTGACCGGCGACGCGCCCTACCGGCAGCTGAAGTGGGAGCGCGGGGTGCACCGGGTCCAGCGCGTGCCCGCCACCGAAACGCAGGGCCGCATCCACACCAGCACCGTGACGGTGGCGGTGCTGCCGGAGGTGGAGCAGACCGAGGTGGAACTGGACCTCTCGGAGGTGCGGATCGACGTGTTCCGCTCGCAGGGCGCGGGCGGGCAGGGCGTCAACACCACCGACAGCGCGGTGCGCGCCACCTACCGGGCCGGCACGCCGGACGAGATCATGGTGGTGTGCCAGGACGGCCGCTCTCAGATCAAGAACAAGGAAAAGGCGCTGAACATTCTGCGGGCGCGGCTGGCGGAGCGTCAGCGTGAACTGCAGGCGGCCAGCGAGCGGGAAGCGCGCAGCGCCCAGGTGGGCAGCGGCGACCGCAGCGAGAAGATCCGCACCTACAACTACCCGCAGAACCGCGTCACCGACCACCGGCTGAGCGGCGACGACAAGAACTTTCCGCTGGACAGCGTGGTGGACGGCCATCTGGGTCCGGTCATCGAGGCGTTGGCCCGCATGGAACGCGAGCAGCAGCTTGCAGAGATGACCGAGCATGCCCAGGCGTGACCTGCTGGTCACCGCCGCCATCTTGCGAGACCGTCAGGGCCGCGTGCTGCTGGTGGGCAACGACTGGCAGGGCCTGGGGCGGGTGCGCTACACCCTGCCGGGCGGCGTGGTCGAGTCGGGCGAGGTGGCCCCAGAAGGGCTCTACCGCGAGATCCTGGAGGAGACCGGGCTGAAGCTGACCGGCATCAAGCACCTCGCCTACATGACCCACATTGAGGACGAACGCCGGGGCGAGCGGGCCATCGCCATGGTCTTCGAGGCCACCTGGGAGGGGCTGCTCAATCCGGCGGACCCGGACGGCTTCATCGTGTCGGCCGGCTTCTTCAGCCCGGAGGAGGCGGTGCAGAAGCTGGAGAGCCCCCCGATGCGTGAACCGCTGAGCGACTACCTGAAGACCGGCCAGCCGGGCCGCTTCTACGCCTTCAAGGGCTGGGACGGCAAGGGGGGTCTGAGGATTCCGGCGCTCAAGAAGGACTGAGCGGTGACGCTGGAAGATCAGCTGCGGACGGGTGGGGCCAGCGGCGCCACCTGGGCCTGGCGGCAGGGCGGCCACGCCGCCTCCGGTGGACTGGGCACCCTGCGCGACGAACCGGCGGCCATCTTTCCCATCTACAGCATCACCAAGACGCTGATTGCGGCGGCGGTGCTCCAGCGGGTGGCGGAAGGAGTGCTCCAGCTGGACGCCCCGCTGCTCGACCAGCTTCAGCTGAACGGGACGCCCGGCTGGCTGTCCTGGCGGCCCTTCACGCTGCGCGAGGTGCTGAACCACACCGCTGGTCTGCCGGACTACGGCGGGCTGCCGGCCTACCACGAGGCCGTGCGCCTTCAGCCGGGTGAGCCCTGGAGCGCTGAGGAGCTGCTGGAGCGGGTGGCCCCCCTCCCCCGGCCGGTGGGCTTCGCCTATTCGAACATCGGGTACCTGCTGCTGCGGCTTCTGCTGGAACAGCTGGAGAACCAGCCGCTGCACCGGGTCCTGCAGCGCCGGCTGTTCGAGCCGCTGCAACTGACCCACACCCGCGTGGCGGGCACCGCCGCCGACCTGGCCGGGCTCACGCCCGGTCACGGCCGCATCTGGTCCGCGCCCCACGCCACCGCCGGATTGCACGGTTACCATCCCGGCTGGGTGGCCCACGGTCTGGCGCTCTCCACCGCTCCAGAGCTGGCCCGGCTGGTGGAGGGCGTGTTCAGCGGCCCACTGGTGCCGGCCCACCTGCGCGCCGCCCTGCAGACGGCGGTCCCGGTGCACGTCAGCCACCCGGTCTTCACCTCGCCCGGGTATGGCCTGGGCGTCATGCTGGACACCGCCAGCGGGCTGGCCGGACATGGCGGCGGTGGCCCCGGCTACGGGGCCGGCGCGCTGTGGCAGCCGCTCGCCGCCGACGCGGGCATCACGGCGGTGGCGCTGGTCAACCACGACGGCTCCGAAGCGGGCCTGCTGCTGGCCCACGCCCTGATCCGTCAGTTCACGGCATTAGCCGCGCCCGCCACGGATGGTCGGCGCTGAGCCGGTCGGCGAGCCACTGACGCTGGGCCGCATCCAGCATCGGCCGCGCCCGCTCGAAGTCGGCCTGATCCTTGGGACGCGGCGCCTGATCACTGGTCGCACTCTTGAACAGCAGCGCCGCCTCCGGGGCCAGGTAGGGCAGGCCTCCGGCGGTGACGCGCCGCGCCTGGGCCAGCGGCAGGGTGATGGTGGGATCGCGGCGGTAGTGCCACTGCCCGCCGGAGAGGTCGGTGAGCATCAGGTCCAGCATTGGAGCCCCGGACCGGTGAACGTGAACCTGATGGTCCGGCAGTTCCAGCGGCCCGGTCCAGGGACTGTACCCCCCATCGCGCACCGCCTGAGCGTGCAGGCCAGCGGCCTGCAGCAGGGCCTGCACCTCCGCCTGCGCTGCCCTCGGCACAATGATGTCGATGTCCTCGTGCGGGCGGCCCGGCGTGCCGAGCAGCAGGTCAATGGCCCAGCCCGCCGCGAACATCCATGGCAGGTCCAGCGGAGAGAGCAGCCCGGCCACCTCCTGAAGCGGCGCGAAGCCGGTGGCCTGGGCATGCGCCTCCCGGGCTTCCGGCAACAGCGCCGCGTCGGCGGCGACCCGGCCAGCCCGGGCCCACTGTTCCCGGTACCGGGCCTGTGCCTGCGGGTCGGTGCCGAGCCAGTCCCACAGCAGCATCTGATCGTGGACGTGGCCCTGCCGGTGCGACAGCAGCAGCAGCCGATGGGGCCAGTCCGGATGCTGATACGCCAGCCCCTCCGGGAATTCGCACGGCACGGCCCAGTAGCCGAGCCCTTCGATGGCCGAGCGCTGGTCCGGTGTAGGCGGAAACGGCAGCACGTCCAGCAGCAGCTCCGGCGGTCCCAGGTCCTGCAGCGCAGGCACCGTCCCCGGCCCACCCCAGTGCGTCTCAAAGATGCCCTGCGCCCGGCCACCGGCCCGGTAATCTCCCAGCGCCTCGTACAGCTGTTCCTGTGCGTCCATGATGCGCCTCCGCTCAAAGAAAAACCGCCGCACCCAAAGGTACGGCGGCGTTGCTGGTGACCCCAACGGGACTTGAACCCGTGTCTGCGCCTTGAGAGGGCGCTGTCCTGACCGCTAGACGATGGGGCCACGCGGTTGTCCCGTGAGGGCGCGTCAGGAGCGGAGGGCAGTGTAGCGGACCCGGGCGGCCGTGTCAATCCGGCCGCCCGGGTCCGGGGGTGAGCGTTACGGCTGCGACCAGGCCTGCGGCGCGGCCTGACGGGCGCGGCGCTCCAGCCAGCCTTCCAGGCGGCGCAGCGGGGGCAGCAGCCGCGCCCACAGGGTCCGGCCCAGCCGGCGGCACTGCCGGCGGTCCTCGGCTTCCATCCAGAGGGTCTCCATCCGTTCCTGCATGCTGCGCTGCTGCTGCTCCCACATCTTCATCGCTCCTTTCCCTACCGCACGCTGAGCGCGACCTGATTGCCGTGCTCGTCCTCGGCTTCCAGCAGCGGCCCCGGCTGCGGACCCGCCTGCAGTAGCAGGGTCAGGCCCTCCAGCGTCACGCCGCTGCGTTCCAGAGCGGCGATGGCCTGCGGCGGAATCAGCTTGGCCGCGTGCTCCGCCAGACTCAGCGGGAGGTTGGCCGAGTAGCTGTTGCCGTTCTCGTCCTCGGTCTCGATGCGCAGGATGCTGCCGGGGCGGTTCTGCCGCCCGAAGCCCCCACGCAGCCCACCGATGGCCTCCTCCACGGCCGCGCCGACCGACTGGCCCAGGTCATCCAGACCCCCCCAGACCGGCGGGCGGGGCGGTTCCGGCGGACGCGGTGCCTGTGGCTGGACCCGGGCCAGCAGCAGCTCGGTCACGCGGTCCACACCGAACTCCTCGGCGTGCAGCAGTCCGAACAGGTGCGTGCGGGCGTCGTCACTCAGGCTCAGGCGGCTGCTCAGCGCCTCCAGCAGCGGTGCGGCGTCGTCGGGCGCCAGCTTGCCGGCGGCCACCAGACCCAGGATGCGTCGAATCTGCTCTTTCATGCCCCCACCACCTTCAGGCTGCCGGCCGTGACCTGGGCGCTCAGGCGCGCGGCGCCCTGGCCCACCATGCCGCTGTAGCGCGCACTCATGGTGCCGCCGGTGCGCGTCAGCGGCAGATCGGATTTGACGCTGCCCAGCGTGGTGGCCACGTCCAGGCGCAGACTGCTGTCGGGGTCCGGATGCAGGGTGGCGCTGCCGGCGTTGATCTCCAGCCGGTGCTCTCCCTCGTCCAGCCGGCCGGACCACTGCAGCGAGCCGCCGTTCACGCTGGCCCGCAGCGCGGTGGAGCGGCCCAGGGTCAGGCTGCCGCCGTTCACGTTCAGCATCGCGGCGCCGGTGATCTGGCCGGCCCGCAGCGAGCCGCCGTTCACCTCCGCCTGCAGCGAGCCGGCGTCGGCCATGCGCAGCGAGCCGCCGTTGATGTGCATCAGCGCCTCCCCCTGCACGTCGCTGAGGCTCAGGCTGCCGCCGCTCACCTCGGCCCGCACGTGGCGCGGCTCGAAGGGCAGGCTCAGCACCGCCCGCAGGCCGCTGGAGAAGCGGATGCCCTCCGGGTGGCGCGCCCGCTCCAGCCGCCAGCCGTGCTGGTCCTGGCTGAGCTGCAGTTCGCCGTCGCGGGTGGCGCTCAGCTGCGGCATGGTCAGCCCCGGCTCGTACACCACCGTCAGGGCGTAGGCCTCCACCTTCAGCGTCAGGTCGGGCGGGGTGTCGTGCAGCGCCTCCTGCTTGACCAGCGACGGCCCCACCAGTGTGGTCTGCGGCTCCGTTCCGGCGCCCAGCAACTCGGCGGCGTCCTCGGCGGAGAGTTTGCCTTCGGCCACCAGACGCTGAACATGGGCATGGAACGACTCCTGATTCCCCTCTTTGGCTTCCATACGGTCCTCCTGACATAGTTATAAACCTGGGTCTCAATGATTGTCAACTTTGATTTTCTATTCAGGAAAAGACAGCCGAGCCGCTAGACTGAGGCATGACCTCCTCCCTCCCCGACCTCAGTCCTGCCCAGCGCAGCGAGGTGGAACTGCTCGCGCGCGGCAAGCAGGACAAATCGCGCACCCTGCGGGACCTGAAGCTGCCCGAAACACCCCAGAGCGCCCACGCGCTGCTGCTGCGCCTGGGCCTGTGGACCGAACAGAACGTGCCGTTCCCGGACCGGGCCGGGGTGGCGCTGGCCAGCCCGGAGCTGCCGGTTCCCGCATGGCCGGATGAGCCGCGCCTGGACCTGACGCACCTGACCGCCCTGGCCATTGACGACGACGGCAACCGCGACCCGGACGACGCCCTGAGCCTGGAAGTGCTGCCGGACGGCCTGCGGCGGCTGTGGATCCATGTGGCCGACGTGGCGGCGCTGGTGCCGCCCGACAGCGAACTGGACCTGGAAGCGCGGCGGCGTGGGGCTACCCTCTACCTGCCGGACCACACCTCCGGCATGCTGCCGGACGCCCTGGTGGAGCAGGTGGGACTGGGGCTGCACCCGCAGAGTCCGGCGCTGTCCATCAGCATCGACTTCGGCAGCGACGGGCAGGCCGAGAGCGTGGACGTGCAGCTGACCCGGCTGCAGGTCACGCGGCTCAGCTACCGGGAAGCCCAGGAGCGGCTGGATGCCGGCGACCCGCTGCTCGGCGGCCTGCATCAGCTGGCCCAGGCGAGCCGGGCGCTGCGGCAGGCCGAGGGCGCCCTCAGCATCGACCTGCCGGAGGTGCTGGTGAAGGTGCAGGCGGGCGAGGTGAGTATCCGGCCCCTGCCGCGCTACGACTCCCGCTTCGTGGTGCAGGAGTGCATGACGCTGGCCGGCTGGGCCGCCGCCATCTACGCCGACGACCTGGAGATCGCGCTGCCGTTCGCCACCCAGGACCCGCCGCACCGCGACTCCCCACCCGGCGACAGCCTGCCGGCGCAATGGGCGCGGCGCAAGACGCTGTCCCGCACCCGCTTCCAGCCGCTGCTGGGGCCGCACAGCGGCATGGGCCTGGACGCCTACGCCCAGTGCACCAGCCCGATCCGGCGCTACCTGGACCTGGTGGTGCATCAGCAGCTGAGGGCGGCGCTGAAGGAGGAAGAGGGGCTGAGCGGCCGCGAGATTGCGGCGCGGGTGGCCGAGGCGACCATGAACGCGGGCGCGGTCCGCAGCGCCGAGCGCGAGGCCCGGCGGCACTGGACCCTGGTGCAGCTACAGCGCCACCCGGAGCAGACCTACCCGGCAGTGGTGGTGGACCGGCGCGGCCCGCAGGCCACCCTGCTGCTGCCGGACTTGGCGCTGGACGCCCCGCTCACCACGCCGGCCCCGCTGGGCAGCGAGCTGACGGTACAGCTAGCCAGCGTGGACCTGCCCGCCCAGACGGTGCGCTTCCGGCAGGTGGGGCCGGGCTGAGTCTCAGGCGTCCGGTGCCCAGCTCACCGTGACGCCGAAGCGCTCGGGCGCGTACTCGGGCAGCACCGTGGCGTCCCAGCGCTCGGCCAGCGCCACCACCAACGGTAGCCCCAGACCGTTGCCGCTCACGCTCTGCAGGCCGGACCCGCGCTCGAAGGGGCGGGTCAGGCGGGCCCACTCCTGCGGGTCCGGGCCGTGGCCGCTGTCCCAGACGGTCAGGCGCTGCGGGCCCAGCTGCACGCCCAGCTGCGGGCCACCGTACTTGAGCGCGTTCTCCAGCAGGTTGCGGATGATCTGACGCACCCCCAGCGCCTCGGCCCAGACTGGAACCACGCTGGAGTCCACGTCCAGCTGCACCTCGCGGCCCAGCGCCGCGGCGCGCAGCCGCAGCTCGTCCACCACCGTGCGCGCCTGCTGCTGCAGGTCGGTGGGTTCCAGGTCTACCGCCCGGTCGGTTTCGGCCAGCGTGAGCAGCCCCTGCGCCAGCGACATCAGCTCCACCACCCGCCCCTGCATGATCTCCAGGTGCCGGCGATAGTCGGCCGCCTCGCGGGGCCGCTCCAGCGCCAGTTCCAGGCGGCCCTGGATGGCGGTCAGCGGGGTGCGCAGCTCGTGGGCCGCCGTGCGGGCAAAGGCCTTCTCACGCTCGATGGTGGCCTCCAGATGGTCCAGCATCTCGTTCACGGTGCGGGTCAGCCGCGCCATCTCGTCCTGGCCGCCCGCCGCCGGCACCCGCTCGTGGTAGCTGCCGCGCCGGGTAATGCGGCGGGCGGTCTGCGCCACCGCGTCCACCGGGCGCAGCGCCCGGTCCGCCAGCGCGTAGCCGGCCGCGCACGCCACCGCGATCATCAGCACACTGCCGGCCAGCAGCACCTTGCCCAGCGTCTCCAGCAGCACCGCCGTGGTATCGCTGGGCCGCGAGACGCGCAGCCACTGACCCTGCGGCAGCGGCACGCTCAGCACCCGGCGGTGATACAGCGTCAGGGTGCCGGGGCGCAGCGGCACCTGATCCAGCACCGGGTCCGGCACGCCCAGCCGCCGCTGCACGGTGCCGGCGCTGCTGATCAGCTCGATGTGCAGTTCCCGCGGCAGCTGCAGTTCGCTGGCAAACTGCTGCTGCCCGTTCGGGCCAGTCTGTAACCCGGCCCGGGCCAGGGCCGCCGTCTCGCTGAGGCTGACGTCCAGCGTCTGGGTGAGCGAGTAGCGCGCCACCAGATACACCAGCCCCGCCCCCAGCAGCACGCTCAGGCTGAAGATCAGCGCGTAGCCGACCGTGAGCTTGAGGCGCAGGCTGAGGTCCTGCAGCCTCACGGGGTCCGGGCCTCCGGCTCCAGCAGCCCGCCCAGCCGGTAGCCCACCCCCCGCACCGTGTCGATCAGGTCCTCGGAGGTCTTGCGCCGCACGATGCTGACGTACACGTCGATCACCTTGGGCTCCACGCCGCTCTCGCCCGCCCACAGCCGCTCAATGATGTCTGAACGGGTGAAGACCCGGCCCGGGTGCAGCGCGAACAGCTCCAGCAGCGCGAACTCGCGGCGCGACAGGTCCGAGCGGGTGCCGCGCCGCACCACGCTGCGCGAGGCCAGATCCAGCAGCCAGCCGCCCGGCAGGCTCAGCTCGTTGCGGGCGGTGCCGCGGCTGCGCCGGATCAGCGCCCGCACCCGCGCCCGCAGCTCACTCAGCGCGAACGGCTTGCCCAGGTAGTCGTCGCCGCCCACGTCCAGGCCCTGCACCCGGTCCTCCACCCGGCTGCGGGCGGTGAGGTACAGAATCGGAATCTGCACGCCGCTGGCCCTCAGCTGCTGGCCCAGCTGATAGCCGGCATCCTGGCCCTCCGGCAGCATTACGTCCAGAATCAGCAGCGCGTAGGGAAACATCCGGGCCAGCTCCTGACCCTGCACCGCGCTGCTGGCCACGTCACAGTCGTAGCCTTCCTCGCCCAGCCCCTCCTGCAGCAGCTCGGCAATGTGCGGATCATCCTCGACAAGCAGCAGACGCATGTCTGGATTATCCTCGCCCTGAAGGGAGATACGGGGCCGGCGGCAGGGAACAGGTCATGCCCCCAGCCTGCGCCTGACGGGTAGCGGCAGGGTATAGCGAACTGGGCAGGACCCGCCCTGTCGGCGGGTCCTGCCCAGTGGACCGCTTTAGCGGCTCACGTCATCGCTGATCCGGACGCTGCTGGCCGACAGCCCACCGCTGCTGGTGGAGCCGGCGCCACCGCCGCCCTGACCCTGCCCCGACGACGGGCCACTGGAGGATGTCTGGCTGCTGGAGATCACCGGACTGTCCTGTCCCTGCATCTGGGCCTGGGCGCCGCGACCCTCGGCACTGACCCGCAGCTGGTTATGCACGTCGCGCACGCCGCGCAGCGACTCCGCCACGTCCTCGGCCCGGCGTTTCTGCATCCGGTCCGTCACGGTGCCGGTGAGGGTGACCTCGCCGCCCTGCACCTGCACCTCGATGTCACTGGCGTCCACACCATGATCGTCTTCCAGCGCGTCGTTCACGCTCTCACGGATGCGGTCGTCGCTGCGCTGGTAACCTCTGGGCCCCTTGCCCTGATGACTCTGCATCATGCCGCCGGAGCGCTGGTCCTGGCCGCCCATGCCGCTCCAGCCCTGGCGCTGCCCCATGCCCTGCTGGCTGTACTGGCTGTCGGGCATGGGCCGGAAGCGCATCTCGCTGTCCTGCCCCCCGTTCTCGCGCCAGCCGCGGCCCATGCCATGCCCCTGGCCGTACTGCTCCTGGCGCATGTAGGTGTAGTCCTCGTTCTCGGTCCCGTAGCCCTGATTGTCGTCCATGTAGCGCCGCATCCGGTCGCCGCCCTGTCCATAGTTGCCCTGGCCATAGCCACCGGAGCCGCCCTGGCCACCGCCACGCCACTGGGTGTCGCCGCCCATCTGGCGGCCATATCCCTGGCCGTACATCTGGCCCTGACCCCCGCCCATGCCCCGGCCATACGCGCCGGAACGGTCCCCACTCCACGGTCCCTGGCTGCCCTGACCCTGGGTCCACTGCCCCTGACCGGAACGGCCTTCACGCGGGCTGTAGCCCAGGTCCTCGTCATAGCGCAGCACGTCCGGGCTGGTGTTGCTCTCGGCCTGCCAGTTGCGGCCGGAACTGCGGTCGTCCTGCCGGCGGTTGCCGTAGCGTTGATCGTCCATCCGGGCAGCGTCGTCGTAGCGGTCATCACGTCGGTTCGTCATAAAGCGTCCTCCCTGAGAGAAGCGAGCTTTCTTGGCCTGCTTCCATCTGACGCTTCCAACCTGCGAATTGAATGACAGCTTGGTTCAGCGGCGACGCCGGCCGGGCTCATGAAGTCGCGCTCAACCGGGTGTACGGCAGGGTCCAGACCAGCAGGGGGCCATCTTCCAGGTCGAAGCTCTGCCCCGTCTGGATGAAGCCGAGCTTCTCCAGTACCCGGGCGCTGGCCCGGTTGTGGGTGGCCGTCTGCGCCCAGATCTGCTGCACCTCCGGACGCTGACGGAACGCCTGAACCATCGCGCCCACCGCCTCGGTGGCGTAGCCGTGGCCCCACACTTCGGCGTTGAACCCGTATCCGATTTCCAGACGGCCCTCGGCATCCGGGCCGCCCTTGCCACTCAGCTGTCCGATGGCCCGGCCATCCTCACGGCGTACGGCCGTGTAGCTCCAGGGATCGCCGTGTTCCGGCTGGGTGTGCAGCCGCGAAGCGAACAGCGGCAGCACGGCGCCGGGCCACTGTGGCGGGTAATGCACCTGCAGGGGCCCCTGCGGGCCGTCCAGCTCAGCGGTGAAGTCGTCGTGGATCAGTCGCTCGCGCATGATGCGGGTAGGCAGCGGGAGCAGCCACAGCCGGGGAGTAGTCAGAGTCACGCACTTCAGTGTAGGGGGCCTTCAGATGAGCGCGGCCTGTGACCTGCGTCGTTGCGCCGGGTCAGGGCAGCCTCTAGAATGGCCGAACTTCAACTCAGAACGCCCAGGGTTGTGCCGGTGGGTCGGCCCCGGCGCCCAGGTGGTGTAGCGATGTCGCTCCGTACCCACAATCCAGCGCAGATGCTTCCGGTGGCGCCCTCCACGGAAGGCGCCGCGAAGCAGCCACGCCGCCTGATGATCGTGGCCGACTACGTGCATCCCTTCGTGTACCGCCAGGGCTTCCCGCAGGGCGTGCCGCAGGTGGATGCGGTGCTGGCGGCGGGCGACCTACCCGGGTACTACCTGGAGTTCATCGCCACCAAGCTGCCGGTACCGGTCCTGTACGTGCCGGGCAACCATGCCAACGAATACATCAACGAGGGCGACGGCCGGATTCTGCCGCGCGGCGTGACCAACGTGCACGGCCGGGTGGTGGAGGTGGCCGGGATCACCGTTGCCGGCTGGGGCGGGGTACCGCGCTACCGGGACGGTGGGGAGGGGCAGTACAGCGAGGCCCAGGCGCGCTGGGGCCTGCGGGTGCTGGCGATGCGGGCGCGCCGCGGCGTGGACGTACTGCTCACCCACGCGCCGCCCACCGGACCGCACGCTGGCCTGGACCACGCCCACCGGGGCTGCGCCGCGCTACAGACCTTCATGGACCGGCGGCATCCGAAGGTGGTGGTGCACGGCCACATCCACGAGTACGAGGGCAAGAAGCTGGAATACCTCGACCCGAGCAGCGGCGCGCGCGTCATCAACGCCTACGGCTACCGCATCATCGAGCTGTAGGACCCGGTCCTCCCCACCGCCGTATGCTGAAGAGGTGCCCTGGTTTCCGCTTGATCTGAACGCCAGCCTGCGCGTCATCGACATTGTGGGCACGCTGGCCTTCAGCATGAGCGGCGCGCTGCTGGGGGTCCGCAAACGCTTTGACCTGTTCGGGGTGCTGGTGCTGGGCTGCGTCACGGCGGTGGGCGGCGGGGCCATCCGTGACACGCTGACCGGCAACACCCCGCCGCTGTTTCTGCGCGACGAGACCTATCTGTGGGTGGCGATTCTGGGGTCGCTGGCCGCCTTTGCCTTCGGCATCCGGCTGGCGCGCTTCGAGCGGGCCATCAGCCTGTTTGACACGCTGGGCCTGGGCCTGTTTGCGGCGGCTGGGGCGCTGGGGGCGCTGCGGCTGCGCGAGGTGGGCATCACGCTGGGGCCGCTGGGCGTGACCTTCGCCGGGATGCTGTCGGGAGTGGGCGGCGGCATCGTGCGCGACCTGCTGGCGCACGAGGTGCCGGAAGTGCTGTACCGCCGCGACCAGCTGTACGCCACCGCCGCCGCCGGCGGGGCGCTGGCGGTGTACCTGCTGCACGGCCACGTCCCGGACCTGGAAGCGCAGCTGATGGGGGCCGGGGTGGTGGTGCTGCTGCGCTGGTTGTCGCGACGCGGCTGGGTGCAGCTCCCGGTCCGCCGGCTGCCGGAGGGCTAACAGCGAGGAGGCCGACCCCAAAGGGGGCCGGCCTCCTGAGCGTGCGGGGGTTCAGTCGTCGGACGCCTGGACCGCCGCCTCGACCGGCTGGGTCACGGCGGGCATCTCCGGGTTCGGCACGAACTCGGTCGGGTCCACGGCATCAAAGCCGATGCCCTGCTCGTAGTCCTGAATGCGGGTGTACAGGCGCTTCACGTCGCCTTCCACACTGCCGTAGTCGAAGGTGTCCCAGATGGCGGTCTGGATCTTCTGCTCGCCGTCGAAGGTGGGCACCTCGCGGGTGGCCTTGATCCCCTCCTCCAGCTTCTTGCGGCTCTCGATACCCAGGTTGCGGAACGCCACCTGCATCACGTCGCGCGAGAAGTCGCGCGGGCCGTAGATGCCGGCGCGGTAGACCGTCTCGGCGAACTCGTCCCAGTTCGGCACCAGGTAGCTGGCCGGCATCGAGAACTGGCCGATCACGTTCTTGATCGCTTCCAGCGTGCGCTGCGGGTAGTAGTACAGGTACAGGCGCGCGCCTTCCAGGAAGAAGTTGTAGTGCGCCGCCTCGTCCACCGCGATGATCTGCGCCACCCGCGCCAGCACCGGGTCCACGGCGTTCTGAACCTTGTCGCTCTTGCCGTTGGCGAGCCGCATCAGGTTGAGGTAGTTCAGCTGGGTGGCGCGCTCCTGGAACACGGTGTACACCAGATTGTGAATCGCGTCCGGGAACGGCAGGTGCCACTGCTGGGCACGCAGCCGCTCCTTGTACTCCTCGATCCAGGCGGGCGAGCGCTGACGGCTGAACAGCACCACGTTCTCCCAGGCGTCGGCGTGCTTCTCCTCCTCGCTGCCCCAGCGCAGCTGAAAGTGGCTGCGGCCGTGCGAGCGCCGCACCAGGTTCACCAGTTCGCTGGTGTAGTCCGGCGCGTACTGCTCCACCGCGAAGAAGCCGGTCACGGCGGTCATGATCTCCTTGGGCAGGTCATGGCGCAGGCTCTTCCAGTCGAAGCTCTGGTCCGGGTTCCAGTTGCGGGTTTCCTGACTGCGGGCGGTGTACCAGCGGTACAGGCCAAGAAAAGCACGCTCGATCAGGCGGTCCTTCTCGCGGTTGCTCAGCAGTCCGGCCGGCGTGCGGGGCACGTCTGCCAGGGCATTGGGGGGTAAGATGGCACTCATAGAACTCCTTTCAGGGCGGGCGATGCCGCTGCGTCCTGACCCTCGCCTGCAGTGCTGCTCAGGCAGGTCGGAGGATGGGTCAGCCTACCATTCCTTCCTGATGGGATAATGCGGTCCAGCCAAACATCTGCCGGGTCCTGTCACCGCGAGTACACTGTCGGGCATGACTCTGCTTGGTCAGCCTGCCCCCGACTTCACCCTGCCCTCCACCGGCGGCGAGCCGGTCACGCTCAGCAGCTACCGCGGCCACCGCACGGTGGTGCTGGTGTTCTATCCGATGGACTTCTCGCCGGTGTGCAGCATGCAGCTGCCCGAGTACTCGGGCCGCCAGGACGACTTCGGCGACGCGGGCGCGGTGGTGCTGGGCATCAACCGCGACAGCGTGTATACCCACCGCGCCTGGGCCGCCGAGTACGGCATCGAGCTGCCGCTGCTAGCCGACATGACGCTCACGGTGGCCCGCGACTACGGGGTGGCCATCGATGAGCGCGGCATCACCCAGCGGGCGGTGTTCATCATCGATAAGGAAGGCGTGGTGCGGTACGAGGCCATCGAGGCCAAGACCGGCGACTACACCGTGCGCCCGGAGCAGGTCCTGGAGCGGGTCAGGGCGCTGTAGGGTCCGGCGCCTCAGCCGCGCTCGCCGCGTCCTCCCAGGCCAGCGCCGGAATCAGCGCGAAGCTGCCTACGAACAGGCTGGCCAGCGCGCCCGGCACCCGCAGCGGCGTGCGCCCGTGCAGCAGCAGGTACAGCGCCCCCAGGGTGCTGAGCGCCCCCACGTCCATGAACATCACGCGGGCGAATCGGCTGCGCCGCAGGGTTTCCAGCGTGCCCAGGTCGTCGGGGCGGCCCCGGCCCAGCGCCGCCGTGGTGAGCAGCAGGGCGTACAGGCCCAGGTACAGCTGCAGGCGAGGCGGGCCGGGCCGCCGGTACCGCGAGATCACCCCGTCAATCCGGTTCATGACTCAGCCTACCGGGTCACGTTGAGCCGCGCGCCGCTGCGTTAAGCTCCGGCTATGCCTTACACCCGCCTTCCCTCCAGCGCCCTGCGCGTGACCGGCGCCGACCGGCTGGATTTCGTGCAGGGTCAGATGACCGGCAACGTCAAGGCCGCGCCCACCCCCGGGCTGGTGGAGGGGTGTTTCCTGAACGTGCGTGGCCAGATCGAGCAGGTGGCGCGGGTGTACCGCCGCGCCGACGACCTGTACCTGCACCTGGACGCCGGGCAGGCCGAGCCGCTGGCCGCCCGGCTGCGGCGCTACATCATCTTCGATCAGGTGGAACTGCAGGACGTGAGCAGCACGCTGGCCACCGTGCACCTGTGGAACGAAGCGCTGAGCGGCTGGGACCCGCGCGGCCCGGACGCCCAGAGTTTCGAGCTGGGCGGCGGCACGGTGCTGGTGGGCCGGATCAACCGCACCGGCACACCGGGGCTGGACCTGCATTATCTGCAGGCGCACGAGACGGCGGTGCTGGCGGCGCTGGACGGTGAGGAGCGGCCGCTGGAGGCGCTGGAGGCGGCCCGCATCGAGGCTGGGCTGCCGGACGTGGTGCAGGACCGCTGGCAGGGCTTTCTGCCGCAGGAGGTGGGGCTGGAGCGGGCGGTGGCGGTCCGCAAGGGCTGCTACGTGGGCCAGGAGATCATGGCCCGGCTGGAGGCGCGCGGCGCGACTCGCTACCAGCTGACCCGGCTGAGCGGAGAGGACCTGCCTCCCTACACCGACGTGACGGTGGACGGCCGGGTGGTGGGCCGCACCGGCGCCAGCACCGGCGCCCATACGCTGGCCCGGCTGCGCAAGGACCTGGACCCGGGCCAGCCGCTGCTGGTGGGCCAGCGGCCCGCCACCTTCCTGCCGGATGCTCAGCCCGCTTCGTAGCCTGGGCGAGCGCCCCAGCGCCGCTCACCTGCTGGCCGCCCTGCGCCGGGTGTACCTGCTGGGACTGGCCGCCCTGTTGATTCCGGGCCTGCTGATCGGGCTGCCGTACGCGCTGCTCGGCTCCGCCGCGTGGAGTGGCGGGGTGCTGACGGCCCTGGGCGTCACGGCGCTGCTGTGCGCGGGTCTGGCGCTGGGCCTGGCCACCCGCACCGCCCGGCAGGTCACGCCCGGCACCCCGGAGGGGCGCGCCCTCAGCATCCAGGCGGCCATTCAGGCGGCCAGCGCGCCGGGCGTGCCGCTGTTGATGGCCTGCACCGCGCTGACCCAGCCGCTGGCGCTGCTGACCCTGCTGCTGCTGGCGGCCGTGGTGGGTGTGGCCGGCTGGCTGACCCTGCCGCAGTGGAGCCAGCGGGCCAGCGGCTAACCTGAGCGGAATCACGGCGCGGCGAGCCACGCTTCTTTAGCCTGAGCCATGACCACACCTCCCCTCTTCACCATCGGCTACGAGGGCGCGGCCCTTCCGGACCTGATTGCCACCCTGCAGGCGGCCGGCGTGAAGGTGCTGGTGGACACCCGCGAGCGCGCCCAGAGCCGCCGCCCCGGCTTTTCCAAAACGGCGCTGGGGCAGGCGCTGGCGTCGGGCGGCATCGAGTACCGCCACCTGCGCGCCCTGGGCACGCCGCCCAGCCTGCGCAAGGAGTACCGGCTCAGCCATGACTTTCAGGTGCTGGCCGGCGGCTACGCGGTGCATCTGGCCACCCAGCGGGACGCGCTGGAGACGTTGGGAGACTGGGTTCAGCAGCAGCCGGTCTGCCTGCTGTGTTACGAGGCCGATCCGGGCGCCTGTCACCGCTCGCTGATTGCGCAGCGGCTGCAGGACCTGCAGCTGGTGGGGGCAGTTCAGCACCTGAAAATGTAGCGGTACAACAGTGTATCGCGCGCCACAGACCTCCCCGGACGGTCCAGATTGCGTCAAGCGGAGTTCACGGCCGGTTCATGCCCCCGCCTGACCGCCACGACCACAATGGCGCGTGCTCCAGGAAGGGCCGGAGCCAGTCGCTGCGGGTCAGTGGGTCGGCTCACACCAGACCTGCAGGCCTGAAGCGTGGCGCTGCCCCGGTGAACCGGGCACGCCCAAGGAGATCAACGTGGCCACAGACGAGACCGAGAGCTCCGTACAACCCACCCGCCGCAAGGTGCTCGGCCGCATTGGCACCGGTCTGGCCGCCGCCCTGGCTTCACCAGTGCTGGCCAGGCAGGCCGGCACGCCGGCCCCCACCACCGGAGCCAAACCGCCGGCGCAGTCCATCAAGCGCGACCCCACCACCCAGTACAAGCGCCCGCCCTTCCCGAAACAGACCCAGCCGTGGCCCGGCCTGGCCAGCAAGATGGTGCCGCCCCCCGATCACGGCGAGACCAGCTATCAGGGCACCGGCCGACTGGTGGGCCGCAAGGCGCTGATCACCGGCGGCGACAGCGGCATCGGGCGGGCCGTCGCGATTGCCTTCGCCCGTGAAGGCGCGGACGTGGCCATCAACTACCTGCCGGCCGAGGAAAGCGACGCCCGCGAGGTCATCGCGCTGATCCGGGCGGCCGGGCGCAAGGCGGTGGCCATTCCCGGCGACATCCGCAGCGAGGCGTTCTGCCAGCAGCTGGTGGCACAGGCGGTCAAGGAACTGGGCGGCCTGGACATTCTGGTGAACAACGCGGCCCGTCAGCATCAGGTGGGGTCGATCCTGGACCTGACCACCGAGCTGTTCGACTGGACGCTCAAGACCAATCTGTACGCGATGTTCTGGATCACCAAGGCGGCGATGCCGCACTTCCAGCCGGGCGCGTGCATCATCAACACCGCCTCGGAGCAGGCCTACGACCCGTCGGCCAACCTGCTGGACTACGCTCAGACCAAGGCCGCCATCGTGAACTTCACGAAGTCGCTGTCCAAGCAGATCATTCACCGGGGCATCCGGGTGAACGCGGTGGCTCCCGGCCCGATCTGGACCCCACTGCAGCCGAGCGGCGGTCAGGACCCCAACAAGCTGCCGCAGTTCGGCGCCGACACCCCCATCGGGCGCCCCGGCCAGCCGGCCGAGCTGGCCCCCGTCTACGTGACCCTGGCGTCTCAGGAATCCAGTTACGCCACCGGCCAGGTGTACGGCGTCAACGGCGGCAACGCCCAGCCGTGAAGCGCCACCAAGGAGGACGTGAACCGTGAGCCAACCCCCCGACCCCACCACCCTGTACCCGCAGCCCCCCTTCCCGCGTCAGCCGCAGGACGCGCCCGGATCAGTTCACGAGATGAATCCCCGCCCCGATCATGGCGAGACCAGCTATCAGGGCACCGGCCGACTGCAGGGCCGCAAGGCCTTGATTACCGGCGGTGACAGCGGGATTGGGCGGGCGGTGGCGATCGCGTTTGCCCGTGAAGGTGCAGACGTGGCCATCAACTACCTCCCCCGTGAGGAAGAGGACGCCCGCGAGGTGGTGCAGCTGATCGAGGCCGCCGGACGCCGGGCCGTGACGTTGCCGGGCGACATCCAGGACGAGGAGTTCTGCACCCAGCTGGTGACGCAGGCGGTGGAGCAGCTGGGCGGCCTGGACATCCTGGTGAACAATGCGGGGAAGCAGACGGCGCAGGCGTCCATCCAAGACATCAGCACCGAGCAGTTCGACGCCACCTTCAAGACCAACGTCTATGCCCTGTTCTGGATCACCAAGGCGGCGTTGAGGCACCTGAAGGCGGGGGCCAGCATCATCAACACCTCGTCCATCCAGGCGAAACAGCCGTCGCCCAAACTGCTGGATTACGCGCCCACCAAGGCGGCCATTCTGGCCTTTACCGAGGCGCTGGCGCAGCAGGTGGCGGCCCAGGGCATCCGGGTGAATGCGGTGGCGCCGGGACCGTTCTGGACGCCGCTTCAGCCGAGCGGCGGCCAACCGCAGGACAAGATTGAGACCTTCGGCAGCGAGACCCCGATGGGCCGCCCCGGCCAGCCGGCCGAGATCGCGCCGCTGTACGTGTTCCTGGCCTCCAGCGAGTCCAGCTACAGCACAGGTGGGCTGTTCGGAAGCACCGGCGGCCTGCTGCTCGGGTGAACTGGCTGGTCCAGGCGTAGGATCGAGGCATGCGCTTCAGAAGCTCCGGTCGCCGGGCCTTCGGCTGGCTGCTGGGATTGGGTGTGGCTCTGGTGCCGCTGGTCCTGGTGTTCCGGGTCAGTCTGGCAGTTCCGCCGGTTCAGGCGCTCCAGGCCGGTGAGCAATTGCTGGGGCGCCGGACCGTGCTGGCCATCGTGGGGCATCCGGACGACCTGGAGTGGTACGTGGGCGGCACCCTGCGGCGGCTGAGCGACGCGGGCGCGGACGTGCAGGTGGTGGTGGCCACCGACGGCGAGCGTGGCCCGAACCGGACGCAGGTGCCGGACCTACCCGCCACCCGCAGACGGGAACAGCAGGCGGCGGCCCGCATCAACGGCTACACCAGGCTGCGCTTCCTTCACCTGCCGGACCGGGGCGCGGCCCGAGACCCTCGCTTCGTGCCGGCGGTGGAACAGATCTACCGTGAGGTGCAGCCGGACGCCCTGATGGTGTTCGATCCGGACCTCCCGGCCCTGCCCTACCTGCACGTGGACCACCAGGGCACCGCCAGAGCTGTGCTGCGGTTCTGGCAGCGACTGGGACCGTCCAGGCCACTCCTCTACCTGTTTCAGACGCGCCGGCCGGATGTGGCCGTGGACATCACCGCCGTGATGGCCATCAAGGAACGGGCGCTGGCGCAGCACGTCACCCAGAACGGAGGTAGCGGCTCCGGCATGCGCCGGCTGTTCGGCGGACAGGCCGCGGGCGTGCGCTACGCGGAATACTTCCGGCTGTACAAGTAGGCAGCCAGGACGCGCGGCCCTCGCCGGCCCTGCCTCCGGCAGCTGCGGATTCCTCCCGCCTCCCCGGGTGCTCTCCTCCCGAACGATGAACCGCCTCCTGGTCCTCTCCGCCCTCGGCCTGCTCACCGCCTGTGCTCCCGCCCTGACCAGCCAAAACCCGGCGGATCTCCTGCTGCACCCGGGGCAGACGTGGCAGGTGGTGGGCACCGCCGGCGGTCAGCCCGCCGAGTACCGCATCCGGGTGAGAAGCCCCACCACCCGGCAGAGCAACGGTTTTGTCGGGTGTACCGATATGTCGGCGCTCTCCGACCCCAGGGGAGGCTCCACGGTCCTGGCGATCGTCTATGACCCGCTCGACAGCGACTCGGAGTTCAATCGTCATTTCCCGGGTCAACAACACCGGCGGCGTTTCCAGCGAGTTGCACTGCCTGGTCGAGTCGCCGAGCGTCAGTCGGTCGCACATCCACTTTGAAGGGCTGCTGGCCACCGACGACGACAGCTTCCCGGCCCACTTCAACACCGGCGACCGGAGCGACTTGGGGACCTGTACCCTGACGCTCGTTCCACAGGGCTGAGGTCCGCCACTGGCTAGTCCCAGTCGTCCTCGGCAGGCCGCGCACCGGCCGGAACGGGCGGTTGCGGGGCCGGAAACCAGGGGTACGCGGAAGCCAGCGCCGCGTCCAGCCGGAAGGCCAGCGCGCGCTTCAGGTGACGCAGGTCCACCGCCGAAAACGGCCCGGCCAGCCGCTCCAGGCGCCGCAGTTCGGCTGCCAGGGCCGGCTGCTGGGCCGTCCGGGCCAGCCGGACGGCCCCCTTTCTGAGCGGCTGAACCTGGATCACCGGTTGCCAGTCGTCGGCCAGGGCGTCGAGCAGCCGGTCACGGTTGGCCCGGCGGGTGCGCCCGGCGCGTTCGGCCCGTTCTCGCGCCTCCATCGCCCGGCCCTGTGCCACCAGAAACCGCTCCTCTCGCTCCGCCTCCTCGGCCCGCTCGGCGCGGTAGAGCTTGACCGGCGGCAGCCGTCGCCGGCCCATCTTCAGCCCGTTGGGCCGCTCGGCGTCATGGTCGCCCAGGAACTCCCGGATCAGGCGGGCGGTCCATCCCCGGTCTTTGAGGTCCTGGGTGGCCAGGAACCCTTCCGGGGTGACGGGAGGCGGACGCTTCACGCCCGGATGATACGGGAACCCTGGGCCTCAGGGCTGAGCGGACGTCTCGGTGAGCTGCACGATCAGGTCGGCGCGGGAGCGGGTGGCACGGATCACCTCCGCGTTGCGCTGGTCCACCTGCTGTACCCACTGCTCGGCCTCGCGGGCCGATTTGCCGAACTGCTGGTGACGGCGCACCAGCCGCTCCAGGCGCAACGCTTCCGGCACCTCCAGAAACCACACGGTGTCGAGGGCCGCCCGCACCCGCCCCCACTCGCCCTCCTGAAGCAGCAGATAGTTGCCCTCGGTGATGATCAGCGGGGCCCCCGGCGGGACCGGCAGGGCGCTGCCGATGGACTCTTCCAGCTGCCGGTCGAAGAGCGGGGCGTAGATCAGCCGGCCCTGCGGCTGACGCAGACGCTCCAGCAGCGCCGCGTACCCGTCGGCGTCGAAGGTATCGGGCGCCCCCTTGCGGTTCCGGCGCCCCAGCCGTTCTAATTCCTGGTTGGCCAGATGAAAGCCGTCCATCGGCACCAGGGCCGCGTCCTGGCCCAGCCCGGCCATCAGCGCCGCACAGAGGGTGGATTTGCCGGCTCCCGGCGTGCCCACAATGCCCAGGACGCGCCGCTGCCCCGGCCCCATCAGCGTGCGGGCCAAGGTGACGAGTTCGGGAGCGCTGGCCTGGAGAACCGGGGGCATCGACATGTCCGGATTGTAGAGCCCAGGAGCGAAAAAGCTCGCGCCCGGCTCGACTTCAGACGGGTTGGCCAGTCTGATGCTCATGAGAGGAGGCACAGACAGAGATCGGAGTTCTGCCTGGCTTCCCTCGGTGTAAGGAGGTCACCAGCGACTCAATACACGCAGAGCAGCGCTTCTGGCATTGGCCACGCCATGAACAGCCAGATGCTCGATGGCCTTTCTGGCGGGCAAATATCTCCGTGTCCCCAGAATCTCCACAGCGCGTTCAGCGATATAGAAATCCTCGTGGTCCAGGTAGCTCAGGAGTTCGCTGCTGTGCTCCACTGGCGTGGCGTTCATGGCCACCGCCAGAAGCGGGTTGTCTGTGGTCCTGTCCGCCCTCGCATACAGAGAGTAGGCTGCGGCCCACTCCAGCTCACTTGTTTCGGGGTCTGGGACCACCCTGGGGTAGAGACTGGGCACCAGAGTGGAGGAGAAAACATCCTCATCCGGATGAGCCACCATCCAGGCCAGGAAATCCGAGACCCGGTGAAACCGGGGGGCCACTTCGGTCTGCTCCTCGTGATGCAGCAGGCACACCGCACCCGTGAACACCTCACCGACGTAGACCCCGACGTAATTCGAGTTGTCGTCGCTCCAGAACAGCCGGATGTCCGGCATGACAAATGAACTGGTCCCGCTATAAAAATCGCGCACCTCATCCAGCGGCATCAGGCGCGGCACCTGCGGGCAAGCGTCCTCGTCGGTGTCCAGCCGTTCCGCCCACGCGTCCTCCCAGTCGTCGGCCAGCCCCGCAGCGCCGTCATGCTGGCGGTAGAGCGCGGCCACCTCTTCAGGCCAGTCCATGCGGAGCTGTTCAGCTGTACGCTCCAGATCTTCCGGAGACGCGGGAGGATTCCAGGCCAAGGGGAGGGCAAAGACCTGCTCGTTCACGCCTGCATGCCTCTGCCCTGCTGCTGGCGCTGCTGCCAGGCGGGGGGCTTGGGCGCGAAGCGGCTCAGGATGGTGGCCTGATCGTAGGCGAGGTAGGCCTCGGCCCAGGGGAAGGTCTCTCCGATCATGCGGATGGCCTCCTGGCTGCCGGTGGCGCGCTCCAGCTGGTACACGAGGTAGTGCTCGCCGCTCTGGAAGCGGAAGTAGGTGGGCATGCTGCCCGCGTGCTCGTCCAGGCGGCTCTGGAATTCGGCCAGGGCCTCCTCGGAGGCGCTGTCCAGGTCGATGTTCACGTACATCACCTTCGGCACGTCGGCCAGCTGATCCACCGTCACCAGTTCCTCAGCGATGGCGCGCAGGCCGCCGTCCTCCGACTCCAGCTCCACGATCACCAGGGCGGGCGTGTCGTTGGTCAGGCGCTCCTGCAGCCGCTCATAGGCGCGTGAGAAGGCCACCAGTTCGATGGTGCCGCTCTCGTCGGCGAGGTTGAAGCGGGCCATCATGCCGCCCGACTTGGTGGGCTTCTTGACCACCTGCTCCACCATGCCGGCCAGCACCGCCTTGATGCGCTTGCCGGGGGCCACGTTCTGCGACAGGTACCACGCGTCCAGCGTGCTGATGCGGGTGCTGGCCGCCTCGCGCAGTCCCTCGTGCTGCTCCAGCGGGTGGCCGCTGATGTACAGGCCCAGCGCTTCCTTCTCCAGTTTCAGTTTCTCCAGCTCGGAGAACGGTTCCACACCCGTTTTCAGTTTCGGCTCGGGGGCCGTCTGCTCCATGCCGAACAGCGAATCCATGCCGCTGCTCAGCATGCTGGCCGCGCCCTGCGCCCAGGCCATCGCGTCTTCCAGGCTGTCGAGCAGCTGCTTGCGCTCGCCGCAAAAGTCGAAGGCACCGCTCTTGATCAGGCTTTCCATCGCCTTGCGGTTGCAGACCTTGTTGCCCAGCCGCGAGCAGAAGTCCGCGAGACTCTTGAACGGCCCGGCCTGCTCGCGCTCCTCCAGGATTTTGAGCACCGCGCCCTCGCCCAGCCCCTTGATGGCGTACAGCCCGAAGTAGATGTCCTGGCCCACCACCTTGAAGTCCGGCGCCGACTTGTTGATGTCGGGCGGCAGCACGTTCACGCCCATCTTGCGGGCGTCGGAGGCGTACTCGGCCACCTTGTCGCTGTCGCGGCGCTCCACGGTCAGCAGGGCCGCCATGAACTCCACCGGGTAGTTGGCCTTCAGCCACGCGGTCTGGTAGGTGATGACCCCGTACGCCGCGCTGTGGCTCTTGTTGAAGCCGTAGTTGGCGAACGCGTCCAGCAGGTCGAAGAGCCGGTTGGCCTCGTCGCCCGGCACCTCGTTCTCGCCCGCGCCCTTCACGAAGATCTGGCGCTGCCGCTTCATCTCCTCGGCGTCCTTCTTGCCCATGGCCCGGCGCAGCAGGTCGGCGCCACCCAGCGAGAAGCCCGCCACCTCGGAGGCGATCTGCATGATCTGCTCCTGGTAGACCGGAATACCGTAGGTCTCCTTCAGGATCTTCTCCAGGTGCCGGGCGCTGTTCGGGAAGCCGTCGCGCACGTAGTCCACCTGCTCCTGCCCATGGTGGCGGCGCACGTAGGTGGGAATGTTCTCCATCGGGCCGGGGCGGTACAGCGCGCTGAGCGCGATGATGTCAGCCAGCCGCCGGGGCTTCAGGCGCCGGGAGGCGTCCGCGATGCCGGCCCCTTCCAGCTGGAACACACCCTTGGTGTCGCCGCGGCTCATCAGCTCAAAGGTCTTCGTGACGCTGGCGGCCCGCTCGGGCGTCTCGCCGTCCTCGGCAAAGGGGATGGTATCGAAGTTGATGTCGATGCCCTGCGAGTCGCGCATGATCTTGCGGGCCTCATCCAGGAAGCTCAGGGTCCGCAGCCCCAGGAAGTCCATCTTGATCAGGCCGATGTCCTCCACGGCCTTCATGTCGTACTGGCAGACGATGCCCTCGCCGGAAGTGTCGCGCATCAGCGGCACCAGGTCGGTCAGCTGATCGCGCCCGATCACCACACCCGCCGCGTGCACCGAGGCGTGGCGGGTCAGGCCCTCGAGTTTCTGCGCGAACTCGTAGGCCTCCAGCAGCTGCGCGTCCTCCGAAAGCATCTGGGCGATGTCCGGTACACTCTCGCGCGCCTGCTCCAGGCTGTAGCTCTTGCCGAACTTGATGGGAATCAGCTTGCTGACCTTGTCCACCTTGGCGTATTCCAGGCCCATCACGCGCGCCACGTCCTTCAGGCAGGCCTTGCTGGCCATGGTCCCGAAGGTGGCGATCATGGCCACCTTGTCATCGCCGTACTTCTGCCGCACGTACTCGATCACTTCCATGCGCCGGGCGTCGTTGAAGTCGATATCGAGGTCGGGCATGCTGATGCGGTCCGGGTTCAGGAAGCGCTCGAACAGCAGATCGAACTCCAGCGGGTCGAGGTTGGTGATGCGGATGGCATAGCACACGATGGACCCGGCGCCGGACCCACGCCCCGGCCCCACGCTGATGCCCTGATCCTTGGCCCAGTTGATGTAGTCGGCAACGATCAGTAGGTAGTCGGGAAAGCCCATGTTGTTGATGACGCTCAGCTCGTACTCGGCGCGGCGCAGCAGGGTCAGCGCGTGGGTGTGGTGGGCCCGGCAGCTGGCCTCCTCCAGACTCCCGTTCTCGAGCCGGATGGCTGTGTCGCTGGCCTCGCCTTTGCTGCGCTGCCAATCCAGGCAGGCGTAATCGGGAATGGCCCCGCTCTGCGCGCCCGCCTCCATCTCCTCCAGCGCCGGATAGCGGGTGTACTTCTCTCCGGCTGCCTTTCCCCGGCGCTCCCACTCGCTGCCCATGAACGCAATCAGGGTCAGCAGGGTCTCCTGGTCGCAGGTGCGGGCGTCGCAGCCATTCACCCGGGCCAGCACCCGCTCGCGCTCGCCCGCCTCCAGCGCCGCCAGACTCCGCACCGCGTACTCGCGCAGCAGCCCAGAGGTGATGTGGTTGGGGTAGCGCTTCAGGCTGCCGGCGTAGGTCTGCACCCGCAGTTCCTCGGCCATGCTGCGGCCCTCAGGAATCGGGAGGGCCGGCATCTGGTACACCCGCTTCTTGCCGACCGGCAGCGTCACGTTGCACAGGTCGGCGATGTTGGCGGTGTTGTCGAACAGCTCCTCGCCCCACTCGCTGGGCGGCAGCGCCTGATGCATCTCCTGCAGGTTCTTGACGTAGAACTCGTCGCAGGGGAACTTGAAGCGGTTCTCGTCGGCCAGCGTCGCCTTGGTCTGGATGGCCAGCAGCGTCTCGTGGGCGGTGGCGTCACTCTTCTTGACGTAGTGTCCGTCGTTGGTGGCCACCATCCCGATGCCCAGCTCCTGGGCCCAGCGCTTCAGGATCGGGTTGTTCTTCGCCTGCTCCGGCAGCCCGTGGTCCTGAATCTCGATGTAGTAGTTCTCCCCGAAGAGGTCCCGGTACCACAGCAGCCGCTGCTTCGCCTCGTCCTCGCGCCCCTGCATCAGCAGCTGCTGCACCTCGCTGCCCAGGCAGCCGGAGAAGGCGATCACGCCCTTGTGGTGCTCCAGCAGCAACTCATGATCAATCCGCGGCTTGTAGTAGTAGCCCTCGGTGTACCCGCGGCTGCTCAGGCGGCACAGGTTCTGGTAGCCCTCGAAGTCGCGGGCCAGCAGCGTCAGGTGGAAGATGCCTTTCTCACCGCTCACGCCCGGCTTCTTGTCGCGGCGCGTGCCCATGCCCGGCACCACATAGGCCTCGTAGCCCAGGATCGGCTTCACGCCCATGCCGGTGGCGTAGTTGTAGAAGTGCACCGCGCCGTGCATGTTGCCGTGGTCGGTCATGGCGCAGGCCGGGTCGGTGCCCTCGGGCGTCACTTCCTTGACCCACTTCAGCAGGTCCTTGAGCTTGGCCGCGCCGTCCAGCAACGAGTACTGGGTGTGCTGATGCAGGTGGGCAAAGCGCTTTGGCGTACAGCAGGAGCCGTCCGGCAGGTGGATATGGGGAGCTGAGGCCGGGTCGGAGGCAGTCATGCTGACAGTGTAGGCGGCCGCCCGGCCCGGCATGGTGACGGCTCCGGTTGACGTGCTGCGGCTGCGCGCTCCGCAGGCGCTCCCCATATCCGGCACAGAAAGCTGCCGGGAGCTTGTGCCTCCATTCATCTGCCGCTCCAACTGTGGCTGACGCCTAAATGAAGGTGCCGGGGCTTGGCACACTGGCCGTATGACCCTCACCAGAGCCCCACAGATGCACAGCATCAACCCGGCCAACGGGGAGACGTTCCACAGCTACGACATGCACACCTCCGCCCAGGTGGACCAGAAACTGACGGCCGCCGTGACGGCCTTCCAGAGCTACCGCTGCACCACCTTCGCGGAGCGCGCCGCCTGGATGAACCACGCCGCCGACGTGCTGGACGCCCGCAAGCAGGAGCTGGCCGAGCTGGCCACCCAGGAGATGGGCAAGACGCTGGCCTCGGCCCTGCAGGAGGTCGAGAAGTGCGCGCGCACCTGCCGCTACTTCGCCAACAACGCCGAGAAGTTCCTGGCCGATGAGCTGGTGCATACCGAGGCGGATCAGGCGTATGTGACCTACCAGCCGCTGGGCGTGGTGCTAGCCGTGATGCCCTGGAACTTTCCGTACTGGCAGGCGTTCCGCTTTATTGCGCCCACCCTGATGGCCGGCAACGTGGGTCTGCTCAAGCACGCCAGCAACGTGCCCGGCTGCGCCCTGGCCATCGAGCGCGTGCTGATTGAGGCGGGGTTCCCGGAGGGCGTGTTTCAGACGCTTCTGATCGGCAGCAAGGACGTGGAGGCCATCCTGAAGGACGACCGTGTCAAGGCCGTCTCGCTGACCGGATCCGAAGGTGCTGGGCGCAGCGTGGCCGGCACGGCGGGCGCCAGCATCAAGACCAGCGTGATGGAACTGGGCGGCTCGGACCCGTTCATCGTGATGCCCAGCGCCGACCTGGACGCGGCGGCCAGCACGGCCGTCACGGCCCGCACCATCAACAACGGCCAGAGCTGCATCGCGGCGAAGCGCTTCATCATCCACGAGGCGATCTATGACGCCTTCGTGCAGCGGTTTGTGGAGGGGCTGGCGGCGCTGAAGCTGGGCGATCCGCTGCTGGAAACCACCGACGTGGGACCGCTGGCCACGCCCCAGATCCGCGACGACCTCCATGCCCAGGTGCAGGACGCCGTGGAGCACGGGGCGAAGCTGCTGCTGGGCGGGGAACTGCCGGAGGGTGAGGGCAACTTCTATCCGGTCACGGCGCTGAGCGAACTCAAGAGCACCATGCAGGTCTGGAACGAGGAGGTGTTCGGTCCGGTGGCGCTGATCTTCAAGGTGCACGATCTGGCCGGGGCCATCCAGATCGCCAACGGCACCCGTTTCGGCCTGGCGTCCAGCGTCTGGACCCAGGATGACGCCGAACGGGCCATCTTCGTGCGGGATCTGGAAGCCGGTTCGGTGTTCGTGAACAGCATGGTGGCCAGCGATCCACGGCTGCCATTCGGCGGCGTGAAGGCCAGCGGCTTCGGGCGAGAGCTCTCCCGGCACGGCATCCTGGAGTTCGTGAACATCAAGACCGTCAGCATCGGAGCGCCGGCCAGCGCCCACCACAGCCGGACCGAATAGCTCAGGCGCGCCGGAAACGGACCCACTCGCCCGGCCGCACCTGGGCCAGCCGTGGCAGGTCCGGCGGCCACACCCGGGCCGGCTTGCGGTAACCGCCCAGGGTGCCCTTGTCGTTCAGCAGCACAATCGGCTGACCCGACGGGGGCACCTGCACCGTGCCGATCGGGCTGGCCTCACTGCGGACCTCGCCGCCCGGCACGGCTGGGCCGTCCAGCCGCACCCCCATCCGGTCGGCGTCCAGCACCCGGAAAGGCGCGCTGCACAAGGCTTCCAGCGCTGCCGGGTCGTCGTCCAGCGGCAGCAGGCGGATGGGGCCGGTGGTCAGACGGGGGTGGGAGCGGCGACCAGCCAGCGGCCGGTGCGCTCCGGCGGCGCCCAGCACGTCCCCCGCCTGAAGCGGCCGGCCCACCCCCGCCTTCAGGTCGGTGCTGACGCTGCCCCGGAACGGCTCGGCCTGAAGGCCGCCCGGCAGCGCCAGATAGCTGACCCGGCCACGACCGTCCGGCCGGAAGCGCAGCGTCTGGCCAGCATGCACCGCAAAACTGCTCCAGGTGGGCTGCGGTTCTCCGTCCACCAGCGCCACCAGTCCCGCCCCGGTCACGCTCAGCACCGCGTCCGCCAGCACCGTGAGCTGGGGGCCGCTCAGATGCAATTCCAGCACCGGGGCGTCCGGTGGGTTGCCCAGCAGCCGGTTGGCGACGTCGGCGGCCAGGGCGTCCAGCGCGCCGCTGCGCACCAGCCCGTAGCGGCCCTGCAGAAACCGGCCCCGGTCCATCAGCAGGTCCAGCGCGCCGGGGCGCTCCACCCGCAACAACGGCCGTTGTGGGCTCTGTGGCAGCAGCGACAGCGGCACCAGGTCTGGCGGGGACTCGCCCGGGGTGGGCACGAACTGCACCGTATCGCCCGGCTGCAGCAGAAACGGCTCGGGCCGGCGCGGATCGAAGGCAGCCTCCAGCGCGCGGCCTAACAGGTGCCAGCCGCCCGGCGACGCCACCGGGTAGAGCCCACTCTGGGCCGCGGCCATCGCCACCGAATGCGCCGGCACCCGCGCCCGGGGCACGCTGCGCCGGGGCAGTTGCAGCGCCGGGGGCACCTCCCCCATGAAGGGAAAGCCGGCCACGAACCCCAGCGCGTACACCCGGTACGGCACGGCCGAATGCTGCCGCACCAGTTCCGGCACGCTCAGACCCAGCCGCGCCGCCACTTCATCCAGGTCCGGGCCGTCGTAGCACACCGGCAGCTGCATGGTGCGCCCGGCCTGTGCCTGCTGCTCCTCCGGACACAGCCGGTCCACCCAGGCGGCCACCTCACTTTCCGGCACCTGCTGCTCGTCGTATTCCACATACAGCGAGCTATAGGCCGGCACCACGTCCAGCAGCCCAGGAAGCGCCTGGGTCAGCAGCGCCGCCGCCCAGCGGTGCAGCCGGGCGTTGCTGGCCGGCGTGAGCGGCGCCAGCCGGCGGTACAGGACGGCCGGATGCATCAGCGCGGCGCGTCCACCGTCACGCCGGCCGCCTCCAGGCGGGCACGGATCGCCCGGGCGATGCTCACAGCCTGCGGGTTGTCGCCGTGGATGCAGAGCGTATCGGCCCGCAGCGCGATGCTCTGGCCGGTCAGCGCCTGCACCGTGCCTCCCACCATCTCCAGCGCGCGGCCCGCCGCCTCGTCCGGATCGTGAATGCTGCTGCCGGGCAGCGTGCGCGGGGCCAGCAAGCCATCGGCCAGGTAGGCGCGTTCCGGAAAGGCCTCGCGCCACACCGTCAGGCCCGCCTCCTGCGCCACCGCCTCCAGGGCGTCGCCGGCCGGACCGGCCAGCACCACCAGGGCGGCCTGAGGAGCATAGCTGCGCACGGCGGCGGCAAACGCGCGGCCCGCCTCCAGGTCCTGATGCACCCGGAAGTACAGCGCCCCGTGCGCCTTGACGTGGCTCATGGTCGCGCCCGCCTCCTGCAAGAACCCAGACAGCGCGCCCAGCTGGTACAGGGTGGCGGCCCCGATCTCGGCCGCGCTCATCGCCAGCTCCCGACGGCCGAAGCCGCTCAGGTCCGGGTAGCCCGGGTGAGCCCCGATGTTCAGCCGCTGCCGCACGGCCCGCTGCACCGCCTGCCGCAGGGTCAGCGGGTCACCGGCATGAAAGCCCAGCGCCAGATTGACGCTGCTCAGGAATGGGAACAGCTGCTCGTCGTCGCCCAGGCTCCAGCGTCCGAACGACTCCCCCGCGTCGGCATTCAGGTCCATACCCAGGAGCATAGGCGAATGGGGGGTCCGGGCGCTGTCTCTTCATGAGCATCCGCTCAGTGCATCCCCTCCATTGATGAAGGTCGGCGTCAGAAAAGCGTTAGAGGTTTGCGGTTAAATTTAGTCACCGTTATGAAACCCTTCATGCCACGTGTGCTCCATCTCGAAGCAGAAGACCTGCCCGACCCCAACGTCCTGCATACGGACGACGGTTACTACGTGTACGCCACAAATGTCCCGGACGTGAACGTGCCGGTTGTTTACAGCCCGGATCTGACGAACTTTACCCTGGTGGGCGACGCCATGCCGGTGCTGCCGGCCTGGGCCCGCCCCGGCTTCACCTGGGCCCCGGACGTGGTGCAGGTGGGCGACCGGTACCACCTGTACTTCACGGCGCGGCTGCGTGGCTCGCGCCTTCAGGTGATCGGCGTGGCCACCAGTGACCATCCGGAAGGCCCCTTCGAGGCCACGGACCGGCCGCTGCTGACCATGCTGGACCAGGGTGGCGCCATTGACGCCAACGTGCTGCAGGCCTCGGACGGCACCCAGTACCTGTACTGGAAGAACGACGGCAACGCCGTCAAGAAGGCCACCCACCTGTGGGGCGCGCCGCTGAGCGCCGACGGCCTGACGCTGGCTGGCGCGCCCACCGACCTGATGACCGCCACCGAGGCATGGGAACACAACCTGGTCGAGGCGCCGCAGGTCATCGAGGACGAGGGCCGCTTCCACCTGCTGTACAGCTGCGCCGACTTCCAGGACGAGACCTATGCGGTGGGCCACGCCACCGGCCTCACGCCCCTGGGCCCCTTCTCCAAGTACCGCGCCGCGCCGCTGCTGGCCTCTCAGGGCCGGATCGCCGGGCCGGGCCACAGCCACGCCTTCCGCACCGCCACCGGGCAGTGGCAGCTGGCGTACCACGCCTGGGAAGCCGGCCGCTGCGGCTACCCGCACGGCCGCCGGGCGCTGTACGTCTCGCCGCTGCACCTGAGCGCCGATCAGGCCCATGTGGCGCTGCCGCTGGACCTGGCCCAGGCCTCCGACTGACACCGCCACAAGAAGCGGGGCGCCAAGAAGTTCCTGGCGCCCCGCTTCTTGTGCGGCCGGACCTTTCGCTCAGCCGAGCGCCTTGACCACCTTCACCACGTTGGCCACGCTGAAGCCGAACTTCTCGAACAGGGTGGTGGCCGGGGCCGACGCGCCGAAGTGATCCATTCCGATCACGGCGCCGTCCAGCCCCACCCACTCGTACCACGGCTGCGGCGAGGCCGCCTCGATGGCCACCCGGCGCACGCCCGGCGTCAGGATGCTGTCGCGGTACGCCTGATCCTGGGCGCGGAACACCTCCATGCTGGGCATGCTCACCACCCGCGCCAGCGTGCCCTCGGCCTTCAGCGCCTCGGCGGCCTCCAGCGCCACATGCACCTCGGAGCCGGTGGCGATCAGAATCACCCGGGTTCCGGCGTCCTGGCCCTCGAAGTCGCGCACCACGTAGGCTCCACGCTTCACACCGCTGTGGTTGCGCGGCAGGATCGGCAGGTCCTGGCGGCTCAGGATCAGGGCGCTGGGGCCGTCCTTGCGCTCCAGCGCCATCTGCCACGCGGCGGCCGTCTCGTTGGCATCGGCCGGGCGCAGCACGTGCACCTGCGGCACCGCCCGCAGCATCGCCAGCTGTTCGATCGGCTGGTGGGTGGGACCGTCCTCGCCCAGCCCGATGCTGTCGTGGGTCAGCACATAGATCACCGGCTGGTGCTGCAGCGCCGAGAGCCGCAGCGCCGGCTTCAGGTAGTCGGCGAACACCAGGAAGGTGCCGACCATCGGCCGCAGCGCCCCGTACAGCGACAGGCCGTTGGCCGCCGCGCTCATGCCGAACTCGCGGACCCCGAAGTACACGTTGCGCCCGGCCATCGTGCCCGGCTGCATGGCCGGTTCGTTGTCGATGGTGGTCTTGGTGCTGCCCGACAGGTCGGCGCTGCCGCCCATCAGGGCAGGCACCTGGGCAGCCAGCGCATTGATGACCTTGCCGCTGGCCGCGCGGGTGGCCATGCCCTTGCCGCCCACCTCGAAGCTGGGCAGCGCCTCCGACAGCCCGGCCGGCAGCTCGCGGGCCAGCATGGCGTCCAGTTCGGTCGCCAGCTCCGGGAACGCCTCGCGGTAGCGGTCCTGCAGCGCCTGCCACTCGGCCTGCTGCTGCGCCCCGCGCTCGCGGGCATCCATGTGCTGGGCCACCTCCTTCGGCACGGTGAACGGCGGGTACGTCCAGCCGAGCGCCTCCTTGGTGCTGGCCACCCCCTCCGCGCCCAGCGGCTCGCCGTGCGCCTTGCTGGTGCCGGCCTTGGGGCTGCCGTAGCCGATGACCGTCTTGACCCGGATTAGGGTCGGCTTGTCCACCTCGCGCTGGGCATCCTTGATGGCCTCGCGGATGGCCGTCAGGTCGTTGCCGTCGTGCACCGCCAGCACCTGCCAGCCGTAGCTCTCGAAGCGCATGGCGGTCTCATCGGTGAAGGTCTTGGAGGTGGCGGTGTCCAGCTGCACGTCGTTGTCGTCATAGAGCCAGATCAGCTTGCCCAGCCGCAGGTGGCCGGCCAGCGAGGCAGCCTCGTGGCTCACGCCTTCCTGCAGGTCACCGTCGCCCACGATGGCGTAGGTGTAGTTATCGAAGATCCGGAAGCCGTCGCGGTTGTAGCGGGCCGCCAGATGCGCCTCGGCCATCGCCATGCCCACCGTCATGCCGGCGCCCTGGCCGAGCGGACCGGTGGTGGCGTCCAGGCCCTTGGTGTGGAAGAACTCCGGGTGGCCGGGCGTCTTGCTGCCCCACTGCCGGAAATTCTTCAGCTCGTCCAGGCTCATGTCGTAGCCGGTCAGGTGCAGCAGGCTGTAGACCAGCATGCTGGCGTGGCCCGCCGACAGCACGAAACGGTCCCGGCCCGGCCACTCCGGATTCTGCGGGTTGAAGCGCAGAAAGTCGTGCCACAGCACGTAGGCCATCGGCGCGGCACCCAGCGGAGCACCCGGGTGGCCGCTGTTGGCCTGCTGCACTGCATCGATGGACAGGGTCCGGATGGTGTTGACCGACAGTTGTTCGACGCTCATGCGGCCCAGTGTACCCTGCTGGCCCCCGCTGCTGGCAGTTGGTGTCTAACGTACACCTAATGCGCTCAGGCGGCCAGGGCGCGGCACGCCTCGGCGCAGCGGCGGCAGGCTTCGGCGCACTGCTGGCAGTGGTCGTGCTGGTGCTGCCCACACTCCTGGGCGCACGCCTCGCACGCAGCGGCACAGGCGCGGCACATCTCGGCGTGCAGCGGGCTCTCGCGCATCAGCAGGCGGGCGGTGGTGGCGCACAGGTCGGCACAGTCGCGGTCCAGCCGGATGCAGTTCGCCATCATCTGCACGTCGTCCTCCTGCAGACAGGCGGTCGCGCAGTGTTCACAGGCGGCGAGGCAGGTGAGGCAGGCGTCCAGGGAGCGTTGCAGGTCAGGCGCAAGAGCAGGGGTCATGACCCCACCATGCGCCGCGCCACGGCCCGGGTCCTGAACGCCTGCCCAATCTGCTTTGAACGGGTCTTGAGCTTACCTGGGGGGAAAGCGCACGAAGCTCAGCCAGTAGTTCTCGAAGGCCCGGATCGCCTGATAGAAGTTCTCGAAGCCCACCGGCTTGACGATGTAGCTGCTGGCGTGCCCCTGGTACGAGCGCAGGATGTCCTCGTCGGCCTGCGAGGTGGTCAGGATCACCACCGGGATATGCCGCAGGTCGTGGTCCTGCTTGACCTCCTCCAGCACCTCCAGCCCGCTCTTGCGCGGCATGTTGATGTCCAGCAGCACCACGTCGGGCCGGGGCGCGTCCTGAAACGGCGGCTCGCGGCGCAGGAAGGCCATCGCCTCCACGCCGTCACGGGCCACATGCAGGTGGTTGGCGATGCGGGCGTCTTCGAAGGCTTCCTGGGTCAGCAGGATATCCGGTTCATTGTCCTCGACCAGCAGAATTTCAATCGGGGTGTGCATACGTGCTCCAGTCCTCAGGTTGCCACTGCTGCCTCATCATGGGGTTCACCCGCCAGTGGCAAGGTGAAGTGTACAGTGGTCCCGACTCCAACTTCAGATTCTAACCAGATTCTGCCCCCATGCATTTCCACGATCTTGCGGCAGATGGCCAGCCCCAGGCCGGTGCCCTCGTACTGGTCACGGCGGTGCAGCCGCTGGAACAGTCCAAATACGCGGTCGTGGTACTCCGCTTCCATGCCGATGCCATTGTCCTGCACCTGCAGGTGCGCCCGGTCACCCTCGCGCCGGGCCGTGACCCGCACCACCGGCGGCACCCCCTCGCGGCCGAACTTGAGCGCGTTCGACACCAGGTTGGTCATCAGCTGCACCATCTGGCTGCCGATCCCATCCACCATTGGCAGGTCCTCCCAGACCAGCTGGGCCGAACGCTCCTGCAGGGTGAGTGCCAGCGAGGCCGCCACCGTCTCCATCACCTCGTCCAGCGCCACCGCCCGGTGGGGCGTGTCGGTGCGCCCCACCCGCGAGAAGGTCAGCAGGTCGGTGATCAGCTGCCGCATACGCCCCACCGCGTCCTGCATGTACACCAGGTACTGATCGGCGCGCGGGTCCAGCTGCCCCTGGTAGCGCCGTCCCAGCAGCTCGGCGTAGCTGCCCAGCGTACGCAGCGGCTCCTGCAGGTCGTGGCTCGCCACGTACGCGAACTGCTCCAGTTCCTGGTTGCTGCGGCGCAGTTCCTGAATGGCCGTCTGCAGCGCGGCCTGGGCCTCCAGGGCCTCGGTCACGTCCTGAAACAGCACCACCGCCCCGACCACCTCGCCCGCCTCATCGCGCAGCGCGGTCGTCACGTATTCGACGGGCACGGCCGACCCGTCCTTGCGCCAGAACACCTCGCCGGTCATGCGCCGGGTCTGGCCGTCGCGCAGCACCTGATGCACCGGACACTGCTCCGGCGGATACGGCTGGCCGTCCGGATAGCGCTGATGAACCTGCTGGTGCATGTTCACGCCCTCCAGCTCCTGCACCGTGTAGCCGAGCATGGCGGCCGCCGCGGGGTTAGCAAAGCGGGTGCTGCCGTCCGGATTCAGCCCGAAGACCCCCTCGCCGGCAGCGGCCAGCAGCAGCGTGTTGAAGCGGCTCAGCTCCGAGAGCGCCCGGGTCCGCTCCTCGACCCGGCCTTCCAGCTCACTGTTCAGCTGACGCAGCTGATCCTGAGCCGCCTTCAGGCCGCTGATGTCGGTGTGCAGGCCGATCCACTCGCGCAGTTGACCGTGCTGGTCCAGCCGCGGCACGGCGCGTGCGTGAAAGGTACGGTACTCGCCGCTGCGGGTCCGGACCCGGTGCTCCACGTTGTAGATCCGCAGCCCCGCCACCGCCTGTGCCCAGGCCTGCTCGGTGCGCTCGCGGTCGTCCGGGTGGATGGCGGCCAGCCAGCCGTGGCCCTGGTACTCCACCTCGGTCATGCCGGTCAGGGCGCTCCAGCCGGGCTGCTCGCCCACCAGATGCCCGTCCGGGGTGTTGGTCCAGACGTACTGCTCGGTGGCCTCCACCAGACTGCGGTAGCGCTCCTCGCTCTCCACCAGCCGCTGCTGGGTCTGGTACCACTCGGTGATGTCCTCGAACAGCGTGAACACCACGCCCATCTCCACGCTGCCGGCCACCTGCTGCGGCACCGCGTTCATGCGCAGCCAGCGGCGCTCCCCCTGCTGTTCCAGCGCCACCACCATGTTCTGCACCGGCCGACGCTCGCGCAGCGCCACCATCGAGGGAAACTCCGGGCCGGACAGCGGCCTGCCGTCCGGGCCGGACAGCCGCAGGCCCGCCGGAGGCCACGCCTGCAGCTGCTCCAGCCCGAAGCCCAGCAGCCGCTGGCCCGCCCGGTTCAGGCCGGTGGGCCGCCCCTGGCCGTCCTGCACCAGTACCCCCTGCGGCAGCTGCTCCAGCAGCCAGCCGGCCCCGTCTGCTGTCAGCTGCAGCGGCAGATCACTCAGGCCGGAGGCCGTGTCATCCGGGCCAGGCATGGACGGCCGACTCATCCGCGCAGTGCATAACCCACGCCGCGCACGGTCCGCAGCAGGCCGTAGCCCTCCATGTCGCGCAGCTTGGCCCTGAGGTTGGCCATGTGCACGTCCACCACGTTGCTGCCCTCGGGCAGGCGTCCCTGCCAGATCTCCTGGCCGATCTCCTGGCGCGAGTACACCCGGCCCGGCTGCCGCATCAGCAGCGCCAGGATCTCAAACTCCTTGGGCGACAGCCGCAGCTCGTCTTCCTTGTAGCGGGCCAGCCGCTTCTGCGGGTCCAGCTCCAGCTCCCCCAGTGACAGCGACTCGCTGCCGCGCTGGCGCAGCTGCACCTTGACGCGCGCCATCAGCTCGTCCGGGTGGAACGGCTTGATCACGTAGTCGTCGGCGCCCAGCCCCAGCAGCCGGACCTTCTCGTCCACCGTGTCGCGGGCCGTCAGCACGATGATCGGCACGCTGCTGTTCTTGCGCAGCCGCTGCACCACGTCGCCGCCATCGAAGTCCGGGAGGCCCAGGTCCAGCAGGATCAGGTCCGGGTTGACCTCGCGGGCCCGGATCAGGCCGGTCATGGCGGCGTCGGCGTGGACCACCGTGAAGCCGGCGTCCTCCAGGTCCATACGGAGCACATTGGCAATGTCGAGGTCGTCCTCGACCACAAGAATGCATTGACTGGTCACCCCTGCATACTACCGCGTTGTGACCCGCTTCTCATCTGTGCGGCAGTGCGGCCCCGGACGCCATCGGCGGCGGGCGGCGCATGCTACTCTGTGGAGACTGCGCCCACGGGCGACACCACAACACTGCATTTGACACACCTTCGGGTGAAGGCCGCACGATTGGCGGCTCAGGACAGACAGGGAGACTGATGAACAAACAGGACAACGCCCAGGCGGGCCCGGCCGGACATCTGGAAGTGATTCCGCTGGGGGGCATGGGCGAGATCGGCAAGAACATGTTCGCCTACCGGTACGACGACGAGATCATGGTGGTGGACGGCGGGCTGGCCTTCCCCGATTCGCTACAGCCGGGCGTGGACCTGATCATTCCGCGCATCGACTACCTGCAGCAGAACGCCGCACTGATCCAGGGCTGGGTGCTGACGCACGGCCACGAGGACCACATCGGCGGGCTGCCGTACATCCTGCCGCGGCTGCCGCGCGTGCCGACCTACGGCGCCAAGCTGACGCTGGGACTGGTGCGTGAGAAGCTCAACGAATACGGCGTGGGCGAGGCCGACACCGACCTGCGTGAAGTGACGGCCGGCACCACGGTGCGGATCGGCAAGCACTTCGTGGTGGAGTTCGTGCGGATGACGCACAGCATTCCCGACAACTTCGGGTACATCCTGCACACCCCGGTGGGGCAGGTGGTGCACACCGGCGACTTCAAGCTGGACGAGCACCCCACCGACGGACAGCCGAGCGATCTGGCGAGGCTGGAGCGGGCCGGCGACAGCGGCGTGCTGCTGCTGATCAGTGACAGCACCAACGCTGAGCGTCCCGGCACCACCACCAGCGAGGCCGAGGTGGCCCGCAACATGGAGGCGCTGATCGCGCAGTGCCGCGGCCGGGTGTTTGTGTCCACCTTCGCCTCGCAGGTGCACCGCCTGCAGAACATCGTGCAGATCGCGGAGCGGCTGGGCCGCCGGGTGGTGATCGAGGGGCGCAGCATGGTCAAGTACGCCCAGATCGCCGAGCAGCTCGGGTACATGCAGTTCAAGGAGCCGCTGCTGGCCAGCGAGGACATCGGCGACCTGCAGGACTCGCAGGTGCTATTCCTGTGCACCGGCAGCCAGGGCCAGCCGATGAGCGTGCTGTCGCGGCTGGCCCTGGGCACCCACGCCAAGATCGCGCTGCGGCGCGGCGACAGCGTGGTGCTGAGCAGCAACCCGATTCCCGGCAACGAGGAAGCGGTCAATCTGGTGGTCAATAAGCTGTACGAGATCGGGGTGGACGTGTACTACCCGCCCACCTACCGCATCCACGCGTCCGGGCACGGCAGCCAGGACGAACTGCTGCAGGTGCTGCAGCTGACGCGGCCCAAGTACTTCCTGCCGTGGCACGGCGAGCCGCGTCACCAGATCAACCACGCCCGTATCGCCCAGACCATTCCGCAGCCGCCGCAGCGCACGCTGGTGGCCAAGAACGGCGACGTGGTGCGGCTGATGGAGAACGAGTTCCGGGTGACCGGCACCGTGCCGGCCGGGGCCGTGTACGTGGACGGACTGGGCGTGGGCGACATCGGTGACGACATCATGCTGGAGCGGCTGGGCATGAGCCAGGAGGGGGTGCTGGTGGTGACGGCGCTGCTGCACCCCACCCCGCACGTGGATCTGGTGTCGCGCGGCTTCGTCAAGAGCAACCGCGAACTGGACGGGCAGATCCGCAAGGTGGCCCTGGACGCCCTGGAAGCGGGCCTGCGCGACAAGAAGCGTCCTGAGGACCTGCGCGACGACCTGTACGGCTCGGTGCGGCGCTTCGTGCGCAAGGCCACCGGGCGTAACCCGGTGCTGATTCCGCTGCTGGTGGACTGAGCAGCGAAACCTCTGGGGGAGGGCGGCCGATGGGCCGCCCTCCCATTTCTTTGCCGCGTCCGTTCAGCCGGCTCCCACCGACCACCAGGAACGGCATGAAATACTCGGGCCATGCCGCGTGCCTTTCCCCTGCTTCTTGCCCTGACCCTGATGCTCGGCCCGGCGGCCGCCCAGCAGGACCCGTCCGGTTCCTCGGTGGTGGTGCCGGCCCTGCCCCCATCGGCCACCACTCCGTCGGTGCCCTCCGAGCCGGTTGCTCCGGACCCGGAACCGCTGACGCCGTCTACGCCACCCGCCGAAGAGACGCCGTCGGTGCCCAGCGTGCCTGCACCCAGCACCCCAGCCCCGAGCACGCCGGCGCCCAGCACCCCCAGCGCGCCGGCCCCTCTCCCCTCCCCCGCCTCGGCTCAGGCATTGCAGGTGGTGTTTGAGGCGCCGCTCAAGGTGCTGCAGGATGGACAGCCGGTGACGGCCTCAGTGCGGCGCACGCTCACGCTGCCGGCCGAGCGCATGGCCGTGCTGCGCCAGCGCGGTGTGATCACCCCGAGCCTGGAAGCCGATCTGCAGACCTTCCTGCGTTCGATTCCCAGCAAGCCTCAGGACGCCCGCTTCGAGGAACTGACCACCGGTTGGGCCCTGGTGCAGCGTGACGGCTACACGGTGGACCTGGAGCAGGCCCGCGCCCGGGTGCTGGCTGCCCTGCAGCAGCCTGCCACCCGCAGCGTGACGTTCAGCGGCCGTGCCACGGCCCCGGCCCGCACCCTCGATTACTTCGTGAAGCGTGGTCTCACCGCCCACCTTGCCACCGGCGAGACCAACTACTACGGCTCCAGCGCGGCCCGCATCACCAACATCCACGTGGGCACTAGCAAATTCCAGGACCGCCTGTTCGAGGGCAAGACCTTCTCCTTCAACCGGATGCTGGGCGACATCAACGCCGCCAACGGCTTTGTACCGGGGCTGGTCATTGCGGGTGAGCGCACCGCCAGCGGGCTGGGCGGCGGCATCTGTCAGGTGAGCAGCACCGTGTTCCGTGCGCTGTATCTGGCTGGGCTGCCGGTGGTGGAGCGGCGCAACCACAGTTATCAGGTGCACTACTACGATCCGCAGGGCCTGGACGCCACCATCTACCAGCCGAGCCAGGACCTGCGCTTCGCCAACGACACCGGCGGCGCGTTGTGGCTGCAGGCCGACTGGGACGACAAGCGGGCCCAGCTGCGGGTACACGTCTTCGGTCGGCCGCGTGACTTCACGGTCCAGCTCGGCACCCCGCGCACGCTCAGCAGCACGCCCGCACCGGCCGACCGTCTGATTGCTGATTCCTCCCTGCCAGCCGGAACCCGTCAACAGGTGGACTGGGCGGCGCCGGGCGCCGTGATCGAGGTGCAGCGTCGGTTCGTCCGGAACGGCCAGGTGGTGCGGAGCGATACCCTGCGCAGCAGCTACCGTCCCTGGCCGAACATCTACTTGGTGGGCACCAAGAAATAAGGCGCACTAGGGAAACAAGGGAGCGGGCCGACCTGGTATGTCGGCCCGCTCCCTTGTTGACGTTCAGGCTTCGGCGTCGTCGTTGAGGCCCAGCAGTGCCAGCAGCCGGTCCAGCTCCTCGCGGGACGCGAAGTTCAGCTCAATGCGGCCCCGGTCGTCGCCCTGAATCTTGACCTTGGTGCCGGTGCGGCGGCTGAGCGTCAGCTCCATCTGACGCCAGGGACTGGGCGGATTCACCTTGACCGGAGTAACGGGCGCCCGAGCGTCACGTTTGAGCGCTTCCGCCTCCCGCACGCTCAGCTTGCGGCCCAGGATCTGCTCCAGCGCCCAGGCCCGGTCGCCTTCCGGCAGTGCCAGAACGGCCCGGGCGTGCCCAGCGCTGATCTCGCCCGCCTCCAGGGCCCGCAGCGCCCGCTCCGGCAGCTGCAGCAGCCGCAGGGCATTGGCCACGGTGCTGCGGCCCTTGCCGACAGCCTGCGCCACCCCCTCCTGGTTGAGCCCCTGATCCAGCAGCGCCTGATAGGCGCGCGCCTCCTCCAGCGGCCCCAGGTCCTCGCGCTGCAGGTTCTCCACGATGGCGATTTCCAGCGCCTCACGGTCCGCGAGGTCACGGATCACCACCGGCACCTCGCTCAGGCCGGCCAGTTGGGCCGCCCGCCAGCGCCGCTCGCCCGCCACAATCTCGAAGCCCTCACCGCGCGGCCGGACCAACAGCGGCTGCAGCACACCCTTGTCGCGAATGCTCTGCGCCAGTTCGGCCAGCGCCTCCGGCTCGAAGACGGTACGCGGCTGATACTCGGCCCGCACGATGCGGTCCAGCGCCAGCGTCTGGATGCTGGCGCGGCTGGCCGGACGGGCCAGCAGGGCGTCCAGGCCACGGCCCAGGCTGGCCTTGGCCGGGCTAGATTTTCTCGACACGCTGCATCACCTCCTCGCTGAGCCGCTTGTAGGCCGCCGCCCCGCTGGAGAGCGGCGCAAACGCGTTGATCGGCTTGGCGAAGCTGGGCGCCTCCGACAGCCGCACGTTGCGCGGCACCACACTCCAGAACACCAGCTCCCCGAAGTGGCCGCGCACGCTCTGCTCCACCTCCTGCGCCAGATTGGTGCGGCCGTCAAACATGGTGATCGCTACCCCCAGCACCCGCAGCGAGGGGTTGAGCGCCTCGCGCACCCGTTCCACCGTCTCGGTCAGGCCCGCCAGCCCCTCCAGCGCGTAATACTCGGCCTGCAGCGGGATAATTAGGGCGTCGGCGGCAGCCAGCACGTTGATGGTCAGCGGCCCCAGGCTGGGGGGCGCGTCAATGACCACCAGGTCGTAGTCGTTCAGGGCGGCCAGCACTTCCTTCAGGGCGCCGCTGTCCTCGGCCAGTTCCACACCAGCACCGGCGAGATCCGGCGTTGCCGGCAGCAGGTCCAGGTTCGGCTGGCCGCTCGGCTGTACGTAGCGGGCCGCCTGGGCGGGCTCGGTCAGGGCCTGATAGAGCCCCTCCTCTGCTCCACGGAGGCCGAGTCCGCTGGTGGCGTTGCCCTGTGGGTCCATGTCGACCAGCAGCACCCGCCGCCCGCCTGCCGCCAGATATGCCGCCAGGTTGATGGCGGTGGTGGTCTTGCCCACCCCGCCCTTCTGGTTGACGATGCCGAGAATCTTCATGCTGGGCATCAGGATAGCGGATGTTTGGCGGGCACACCCTCACGGCGCGGATAGCGCTCCGGCGTGGCGGCCACTTTCCGGATCACCACCAGGCTGCGCGGATCGTTCAGTACAGGCAGGGTGAAGCGCTCCACCGTCTGCAGTTCACCGCCCAGCAACTCGGCAACACGCTGGCCAGCCTCCAGCTCTTCTGGCTGTATCGGCCCTTTCTGGGCCAGCAGCGCGCCGCCCTCCCGCAGCAGCGGCAGCGACAGTTCGGCCAGCACGGGCAGGGCACTGACCGCGCGGGTCACCACGCGGTCGTAGCGCCCCCGGTGGCTGGCGTCACGGCCCAGGGTCTCGGCACGGCCCACCAGCGCCGTGGCATTTGGGAGGCTCAGGGCCGCCGTCACCTGTTGCACGAACTCGATCTTGCGACGCGTGGCATCCAGCAGGGTCAGCTGCAGGCCTGGATGCTGGATCGCGAGTGGCAGGCCAGGAAAACCGGCTCCGGTGCCCAGGTCCAGGACCGTAAGCTCACCCGTCAAGTGGCCCCCCACCGTGCAGCTCAGCGAGTCCACGAAGTGTTTGAGGATGATGTCCGGCTCGTCCAGCAGGGCCGTCAGGTTGGTGTGCCGGCCCACCTCCACCAACAGACGCTGGAAGGTCGCGAAGGCCGGCAGCTGCCCGGCCACGTCCAGCCCCAGCTGGCCTGCCGCCTGCAGGAACAGTGCCTCACCGTCGGGCGTCACAGCGCGTACCGCGTTTTCATGTCCTGATAGCGCTCGTAGACATGGCCGTCCACCTGTTCCAGCGGCAGCCGGTCCAGCGCCGGCACCAGCTGCTCGCGCAGCACCTCGCCGCGCGCCATCCACTGGTAATAATGCCGCCCGCCGTGGTGATACGGCCCGTACAGTTTCGACCCCGGGCACAGCAGCAACAGCCGTTCAAACAGCCGTTCGTGCCGCACGTGCATCCGCACCGTGATCTGTGGCTGACGGCCGTCGCCACCAAAATGGCCTTCACCGATCAAGACCCCCAACAACAAGCCCTTTTCAAAGTCTGTCATGCTACGTCCTTTGTTTCACCGTTAGGTTTCCCGTGAAACACAGTAACGTTCCCATTGTTTCACCGTCAAGTTTCCCGTGAAACAGGCGGAGCGCTGCGGAGGTGAACCAGCAGGGCACTGATGTCCGAGTGACGCACGCCCGGCAGCCGGCCAGCCTGGGCCAGGGTCGTGGGCCGGGCCCGCTGCAACCGCTCCCGGGCCTCATTCGACAGCGCCGGGACAGTGGCGAAGTCCAGGTGCTGCACACTCAGCTGCTGCGCCCGCTGCTCCCCGTCCAGCTGCCGCTGCGCCCGCTCGATGTAGCCGGCGTACTTCACCTGCACCTGCAGGCTCTCGCGCTCCTGCGCACTCAGCGATGGCAGCGCGAACCCCAGCGCATCCAGATCTGCCAGCTGCACCTCCGGACGCCGCAACCAGCCATCGGCCGTGATGCCGTCCTTGCGTTGGGCGGCCAGCGCCTGCCGCGCGTCCTCAATGCGCCGGTATTTCTGCTGCACCTGCTGCAGCGCCGCGTCACTCAGCAGTCCGAGCTGATGACCCCAGGCGCTGAGCCGCTGATCCGCGTTGTCCTGTCGGCACAGCAGGCGGTGTTCGACCCGGCTGGTCATCATGCGGTACGGCTCGTCGCTGCCCTTATGGACCAGATCGTCCAGCATCACACCGATGTAGCCGCTCTCGCGCGGGAGCGCCGGAGTATCGAGTCCGAGTCCCCGCCGAGCCGCGGCTGTTCCGGCCACCAGTCCCTGAGCCGCCGCCTCCTCGTAGCCGGATGTGCCATTCAGCTGGCCGGCGGTGTAGATGCCTGGCATGTGGCGCGACTCCAGATTGAGGGTCAGGTCCAGGCTATCTATGACGTCGTACTCAACCGCGTAGGCATACCGCTGGATGACCGCCCGCTCAAACCCCGGAAGGGTTCGGACCAACTGATCCTGCAGCGCCGGTGGCAGGCTGCTGGAAAAGCCCTGCAGGTACACCTCGCTGGTCTGAATCCCGTCCGGTTCCACGAACAGCAGGTGCCGGTCATGGTGAGCGAACCGCACCACCTTGTCCTCGATGCTGGGGCAATAGCGCGGGCCCAGGCCCTCAATGTCGCCCGCATACATCGGCGAGTGGTGCAGATTGTCGTGAATCAGCGTGTGCGTCCGGGCCGTGGTATGGGTCTGCCAAGTGGGGGACTCGCTGGCCCGCGGTCCAGGCCGCCCGGTGAAGGTCTGCGGCTGTGGATCCGCTGGAATTTCCAGCAGCGCTTCAAAATCAACCGAGTCGGCTCGGACCCGGGGTGGCGTGCCGGTCTTGTACCGCTTGAGCGGGTGTCCGCCCCGCCGGAGCGCCTGCGACAGAAACCGTGCGGGCGGCTCGCCCTGACGACCTTCCGGCCGCGTCTGGCGGCCATACCAGGTCTGTGCCTGCAGAAACGTGCCGGCCGCGATCACCACCGTGCGGCCCCGCACCCGTCGGCCGTCCACCATCACCACCTGCCACCCTTCACCGTCCGGCTCCAGGTCGGCCGCCTCGGCACGAATGATGTGGATGTCCGGGTGGCCGAGCACGTGCTCCTGAGCGCGCGAGGCGTATCCGTCGCGTTCGTTCTGCACCCGCAGCGACTGGACTGCCGGCCCCTTGCTGGCGTTCAGCATCCGGGTGTGAATGGCGGTTTCATCGGCGACCCGGCCCATCAGGCCGCCCAGCGCCGTCAACTCGGCCACCAGCTGACTCTTGCCAGGGCCGCCCACCGCCGGGTTACACGGCATGCGGCCGATGGTCGCGGGATTGCCCACCACCAGGGCCACTGGCGCGAAGCGGGCCGCCGCCCAGGCGGCCTCAATGCCGGCGTGCCCTCCGCCGATGACCACCACATTCCAGATCTGGGCCTCACTCTTGCGCATGTCTTCATGGTAACGCCCCCCTCATGGGAGCAAAGGGAAGCTGGTACACCCGTCACAGACGCCGCGTTAGAATGCCAGCGTCAACACGACAGCTCTCTCCAAGGAGGCCACATGATTCATCCACTCCCCACGCCCGTGCAGTATCTGGGCGAGGACGGAAGCGTCCGGCCCGGCGTCACCCTGCCGGGCACGCCAGACGACTGGTATGCCCTCTGGCACACCATGCTGCTGGTGCGCGAATACGACCGCAAACTGGTGACCCTGCTGCGGCAGGGCCGCACCACCTTCTACGCCCAGGCCGCCGGTATGGAGGCCACCCAGGTGGGCATCGGTCGGGCGCTGCGGCCCGGCCACGACTGGGTCTGGGGCTACTACCGCGACCAGGGCATTGCCCTCACCATGGGGGCGCGCCTTCAAGACCTCGCCGCTCAGATGCTCGGCAGCAACAGCGACCCGAACCGTGGCCGGCAGATGCCGCATCACTACGGCAGCGCCCAGATCAATTTTGTCAGCGCGTCCAGCAGCATCGCCAATCAGGTGCCGCCGGCGACCGGCACCGCCCTGGCCCAGAAAATGCTCGGCACCGACGAGGTGACGGTCTGTACCTTCGGGGACGGCGCCACCAGTGAGGGCGACTGGCACGCCGGGCTGAACATGGCCGGCGTGCAGCAGGTGCCGTGCGTGTTCGTCTGCGAGAACAACCAGTGGGCCATCAGCACACCGCTGAGCCGCCAGACCGCCAGCGACGGCATTGTGGCCAAGGCGGCCGGCTACGGCATGCCGGGCGTGCAGGTGGACGGCAACGATGTGCTGGCGGTCTGGGCCGTGGTGCAGGAAGCGGTGGACCGGGCCCGGCGGGGCGGCGGCCCCACGCTGGTGGAGGCCCTGACCTACCGGATGGGCGCTCACAGCAATGCCGACGCCGACGCCGAGAAGACCTACCGCAGCCGTGAGGAGGTGCAGCACTGGCAGGCCCGCGATCCGCTGGTGCGCTTCGAGCGGTTTCTGGAGCGGCAGGGGCACAGCATCAGCGCCGCCCAGCGCTCGGAGGCAGTGGCCAGCCTGCACCGTCAGATCGACGAGGCGATTCAGGAAGCGGAGAACAGCGGCCAGCCGGACTGGCGCAGCATGTTCGAGGACGTGTACGCCGACATGCCGGTGCACCTGCGCCGACAGTACCAGCAGCTGCGGCTGGAACAGGAAGCGGGGCAGTCATGACCACCACGGAATCCAGGCCTGCCGGGACCAGCGGGGCAGGGGAGAGCACCACCCTCACGCTGATCCAGGCGATCACGCTGGGCATGCAGGGCGAGATGCGCCGCGACCCCAGGGTTGTGGTGTTCGGAGAGGACGTCGGTGCGCGCGGCGGGGTCTTCCTGGCCACCGCCGGACTGCAACAAGAGTTCGGCGAGGAGCGGGTGTTCGACACCCCGCTGAGCGAGGCGGCCATCGTGGGCGCCGCAGTGGGCATGGCGGTGCGCGGCCTGCGCCCGATCGCCGAGATTCAGTTCGCGGATTACATGGGGCCGGGCTTCGACCAGCTGGTGAGTCAGGCGGCCAAACTGCGCTACCGCTCCGGCGGCCAGTTCAGCTGCCCCATGGTGGTGCGGACCCCCAGCGGCGGCGGCGTGAAAGGCGGCCACCACCACAGCCAGAGCCCGGAAGCGTACTACTGCCACACGCCCGGCCTGAAAGTGGTGATGCCCAGCACCCCCTACGACGCGCTGGGCCTGCTGCGGGCCGCAGTGCGCGGCGCTGACCCGGTGATCTACTTCGAGCCGAAGCGGCTGTACCGGGCCGTCAAGGGTGAGGTGCCCACCGAGGACTACATTGTTGAACTCGGCCGGGCCGCGGTTCGCCAGTCCGGCACCGACCTGAGTCTGATCGGATACGGCGGCGTGATGCCCGACGTGCTGAAGGCCGCCCAGGCGCTGGGCGAGCAGGGCGTGTCGGTGGAAGTGTTGGACCTACGGAGCCTGGTGCCCTGGGACCGTGAGGCAGTGATGGCCTCGGTGGCGCGCACCGGACGGGCCGTGCTGGTGAGCGAGGCGCCGCGCATCGGCAGCTTCATGACCGAGGTTGCATCCAGCATCCAGGAAGACGTGTTCGACAGCCTGCTGGCTCCGGTGGGGCTGGTCGCCGGCTTCGACACGCCCTACCCGTACGCCCAGGACCGGGTGTACCTGCCGGGTGCGGGCCGCATCGTGAACGCGGCGGTTCAGACGCTCAACTATGGCTGAACCGCCCCGGCGCAGGCTGGCGCTGAACCTGTCGCGGCAGGTGCTGGGCCTGCTGGGGCTGGTGATCGGCGGCGTGCTGTACGCCCTGACCGGCCGGCTGGTGGCCCCGTGGGACAGCGTGGGAGTGGGCGTCCTGTTCGCCCTGCTGGGTCTGACGGCGCTGTGGTACGCCCGGGGCGAGCGCTGGATTCAGGTCCTGGGTCTGCTGCTGCTGCTGTACGGGGTAGCGCGGGCCGTATGGCTGCACTGAACGCGCTGCGAGCAATATCAACTGACATGAAACTGGAGACTGCATGACAAGGGAAGTGGTACTGCCGGAACTGGCCGAGAGCATTGTGGAGGGCGAGATCCTCAAGTGGCTGGTGCAGGAGGGGGAGCCGGTGGCGCTGGAGCAGCCGCTGTGCGAGGTGATGACCGACAAGGTTACGGTGGAACTGCCCAGCCCGGTGGCCGGGGTGCTGAAGCGCCAGCTGGTGCAGGAGGGGCAGGTGGTGGCGGTCCACGCGCCGATCGCGCTGATCGAGGACGCCGCAGCGGCGGCCCCCAGTGCACCGGCGCAGACCGCTGCGCCCGCCCCCGCGCCGGCCGCCCCCTCCGGCCTCCCCACCGCCAGCGGCACGCCGGTGCAGGTGCTGGAAGCGCCGCCCGCTGCGAACGGCGACGAGGGGAGCCTGTTCCGGGCCTTCGCCTCGGACGAGAAGGTGCAGGTGGCGGGTCTGCGTGCCCCGGCGGAGCTGGCCGGACAGCAGGCGGGCCAGCCGGCGCAGCCCCTACCGCCGGAAGGGCAGGGGAGAGGGACCCAGCGGGTGCTGGCGGTGCCGGCCGCCCGGCAGCTGGCGCGGGAACTGGGCCTGGACATCGCCCAGGTGGCGGGCCAGGGGCCGAACGGCCGGGTGAGCGTGATGGACGTGCACCGCCACGCCCAGGCGCGTTCCGCCCCGGCCACCGACGCTCCGGCGGCCCGCAGTGCGCCGGGGCTGGGCGTGGCCCCGGTGCAGTACCGCACCCCCAAGGGCTACGAGGAGCGCGAGCGCCGCGAGCCGCTGCGGGGGCTGCGCCGGGCCATCAGCACCCAGATGACCGCCAGCCACCTCTACACGGTCCGCACCCTGACGGTGGACGAGGTGAACCTGACCCGGCTGGTGGACCTGCGCGCCCGCCTGAACGCCGGGGCCGCCCCGGAGGACCCGCGGCTCAGCTACCTGCCGTTCATCTTCAAGGCGGTGGTGGCGGCGCTTCGGCTGTACCCCAGCCTGAACACCTCGCTGGACGAGGCGACCCAGGAGGTGGTGCACAAGAGCTACTACAACCTGGGCATGGCGGTGGCCACCGACGCGGGGCTGGTGGTGCCGGTGATCCGGGACGCCGACCGGCGCAGCGTGCTGGACCTGAGCCGCACGGTGACCGACCTCGCCAGCCGGGCGCGGACCGGCAAGCTGGCCGCCGACGAACTGGCCGGCAGCACCTTCAGCATCACCAACATCGGCTCGGTGGGGGCACTGTTCAGCTTCCCGATCATCAACGTGCCGGACGCGGCGATCCTGGGCGTCCACAGCATCGTGAAGCGCCCGGTGTTCGACGAGCACGACCGGGTCGTTCCGGCTCACATGATGTACCTGTCGCTGAGCTTTGACCACCGACTGGTGGACGGCGCTGAGGCGGCCCGCTTCTGCCGCGAGGTGATCCGGCTGCTGGAGGACCCGGAGCGTCTGCTGGTATCGGTGTGAGCTGGGAAGCAGTCGGATTCACCACTTTCAGGCGTAGATCCCCTTGGCCGGACCTGCATTCTTTTCAGGGCGGGCGCACTCTAGACTGTGGCCATGGACTTTGACGTACTGGTGATCGGGGCTGGCCCCGGCGGCTACCATGCTGCCATCCGGGCGGCGCAGCTGGGCCTGAAGGTGGCGTGTGCCGAGATGGAAGCGGTGGGCGGGGTGTGCCTGAACGTCGGGTGTATTCCCACCAAGGCGCTGCTGCACGCGGGCGAGACCATCGCCCAGAGCCGGCATGCCTCCGAATTCGGGCTGAGCTTCAGCGACCCGAAGCTCGACATCGTCAAGATGAACGGCTGGAAGGACAGCATCGTCAAGAAGCTGACCGGCGGCGTGGCGGGGCTGTTCCGGGCCAATAAGGTCACGCACCTGATCGGGCAGGCCACCTTCGTGGACGACCATACCGTGCAGGTGGGTGACAAGACCTACACCGCCCAGAACATCATCATCGCCACCGGCTCGGAGCCGGCCCGGCTGCCGGGCCTGGAGGTGGACCAGCAGCGGGTGGTGGACAGCACCGGCGCGCTGGTGGTGCCGGACCCGGTGCCGGCCCGGATGCTGTGCGTGGGCGGCGGCGTAATCGGCTTCGAGTTCGCGCACATCTACAACAACCTGGGCAGCAAGGTGAAGGTCATCGAGTTCCTGCCGAACATCATTCCCGGCGCCGACACCGACGCCGTGAAGGAATTCCGCAAGAGCATGGAGAAACAGGGCATCGTGGTCCAGACCCGCACCAAGGCCAACTGGCTGGAGCAGCAGCCGGACGGCCTGCATGTGGAGCTGGAGAGCGTGGAGAGCGGCGAGAAGACCGTGGAGGTCTTTGACCGGGTGCTGGTGGCGGTGGGCCGCCGCCCGCGCAGCGCCGGCCTGAACCTGGAGGCGGTGGGCGTGGCGGTCAGCGAGCGCGGCTTCATTCCGGTGAACACCCGCATGCAGACCAATGTGCCGCACATCTACGCCATCGGCGACGTGGCCGGCAACCCGATGCTGGCGCACAAGGCGATGAAGGAGGGGCTGGTGGCCGCCGAGGTGATCGCCGGCAAGCCCAGCGAGCAGGACGCCGTGGCGATCCCTGGCGTGGTGTACACCTCGCCGGAGCTCGCCTGGGTGGGCCTCACCGAGGCCGAGGCCAAGGAGAAGGGCTACACGGTCCGCACCGGCGTGTTCCCGATGAGCGCCTCCGGCCGCGCCATGACGCTGCAGAGCACCGACGGCTTCGTGAAGATGGTGGTGGAGGAAGGCACCGACCTGCTGCTGGGCGTCCACATCGTGGGGCCGCACGCCAGCGACCTGCTGGGCGAGGCGGGGCTGGCGCTGGAGATGGCCGCCACCGCCAGCGACATCGCGCTGACCATCCACGCGCACCCGACCCTGGGCGAGAGCGTGCTGGAGGCGGCCGAGGCCGTGCACAAGCAGGCGATCCACATCATCAACCGCTGAGGCGAGCCCACCAGAACGGTCCCTGCCACACCACGCAGGGACCGTCCCGGTGTTGTTGTCCCCATGAGCAGCTTCTCAAGGCGCGTCAAGTCTCGGGCACGGCGGCGGCGGAGCGGGCTAGACTGCCGAGCATGAGGCTCGCCGTCCTTGCCGACCTGCACGCCAACCTGGAGGCGACGCTGGCGGTCCACGCCGACATTCAGCGGCGCGGCATCACCGAAGTGTGGGTGCTGGGCGACCTGGTGGGCAAGGGGCCCCGCCCGCGCGAGGTGCTGGCCTGGGTACAGGCATACGCCACCCGCGTCATCCAGGGCAACTGGGATGCCCGGGTGGCCGGCGCCACCCACCGCCCGCAGGACCTGTGGCCGCGCGCGCTGCTGAGCGCCGGCGACCTGCGTTATCTGGCCGAGCTGCCGTACGGCATCGAGGAGCAGTTTGCCGGGCAGCAGTGGCGCTTTGTGCATGCCGGCAGCAAGGGGGTGTTTCACCGGCTGTACCCACACAGCAGCCTGCAGGAGCAGGTGGCGGCCTTCGAACCGAACCCGGCGCTGGGTCTGCACCAGCACGCCGACGCGCTGGTCTATGCCGACATCCACGAGGCGCTGATTCTGGACGTGGAGGGCCTGCCGCTGATCAACTGCGGCTCGGTGGGCAACCCGCTGGACTCCACCCTGGCCTGCTACCTGATCCTGGAGTTCGGGGAGATCGGGTACAGCCTGCAGTTCGTCCGGCTCCCATACAACCGTCAGGCCGAGATCGCGGCGGCCGAGGCCAGCGGGATGCCCTTCACCCGCGAGTACATCACCGAGCTGCTGACCGGGGCCTACCAGCGCCGGCGCCTGCGCACCGGCACCGAGACCGGCTGAGCGGGCCTGGCCCGGCTGCATACAATTGACTGCTGACGCATACCGCGCTATAGTTGTTCCATCACCGCCTGAGAGGGCGGATTTTTTATGCCTGCGAAGGGTGGGCCAGCCAGGCCAGCGCTGCCTCGACGTCCGCGAGGTCCTGCAGCACCTGGGCGCGGCCATGCGCAGCCAGCCGGGCCAGACGCTGCTGCTGGGCCTGCAACTCCTCCAGCAGCAGCGGATGCTGCTCGCGCAGCAGGTGTGGTCCGAACCGCAGCGCCGCGTTCGGCGGCAGCCCCAGATAGGCGGGGTCCGGACCGGCATGCGGCTCCAGCCGCAGCACCGGATAGCGCCAGAACCCGGCCACCAGCCGCTCGGCCACCAGCCAGTAGCCGTGGGCAGCGGCCCAGCGCCGCAGCAGGCCCGGGTCGTCGTTCGGCTGCAGCACCAGCGCGCCGGGCGGCTGGGGCGCGCGCTCCAGGATGCGGACCATGGTGCGGGCGCCCAGGCCGGTCAGGCTGACCGAACCCAGCTCATGCGGCTGCAGCGGCCCGAAGCCGTCGCCCAGCCGCAGCTCACAGCGCTCCAACAGCCCGGCCGAGCCGAGGCCCTGGCGCGCCGTCTCCAGCGGCCCCGGCGTCTTCTCGACCACGATACAGCGCTGCACCCGCCCGGAGCGCAGCAGCAGCACCGGCAACCCGGCGTGATCGCTGCCGATGTCCACGTGCAGCTCGCTGCGGATCAGCTCAGCGGCGGCGTGCAGCCGGGCATCGGTCATGGGTGAGGGCCCCCCGGCCCCCCGGCCTCGTGGCCCTCACCACCGGAGCGCTGAAGCACCACCGAGTACACCGCGATGGCCAGGATCACCGCCGCCAGGCTCAGGCCCAGCGGCAGCACCGACGCGGTGCCGTCCCACTTCAGCGCCACCTTGAAGAACTCCACGCTCAGCGCCACCACCACGATGCCCAGCAGCTTCTGCTTCAGGTCGTCGAAGGTGCGGATGTGCAGCCAGGGCGGCAGGTTGTCGAGCTGCTGCACGAACAGCGCCTGCAGGCCTACGCTGATGATCAGCAGGGCCGTGGCGACCAGCAGCACATCGGTCTGTTCCACCGCCGAGAGCAGCAGCGTCTTGCTGGTGGCTTCGCCCCCGATGTCCGGGAGCGCCTCCCACAGCACCCGGAAGGTCCGCGCCGCGCCGAACACGAACAGGGCCAGCGAGAAGACCAGGCTCGACAGGACGCCGAACTCCGCGATCAGCAGGGTCAGGCTGAAGCCGCGCCGTTTCAGCCACGATCGGCGGTCGGGCGGGTCACGCGGAGGAATGGCCATGCCCTCCAGCATAGGCGAGCGTCACAGTGGCTCCACCGGGTCGTGGAGCCGGATCCGGCCGCCCTGCAGCACCCGCGCGGTCAGGCCGCCGTGGCCGCGCACCGCGTTGTAGCCGCCCGGCCCCAGGTTCTCCTCCATGCGCGAGCAGGGGTGGCACTCGCCGGTGCCCTCCAGCACCACCTCCCCGATCCGGAAGCGCCGGTCCTTGAGCGCCAGCAGCGGAATGCCCGCCACCACGATGTTGCGCCGCAGCAGCTCCGGCGTCACGGCGTCCAGGCCACACAGCGCCGCGATTACCGGCAGGTGCTCCGCCTGGATCAGCGTGACCTGCCGCTTGCCCTGGCCGCCCGGCAGGGGAGGGGAGGCGGGCCAGCGGCCCGGCGGCTCGCCCGGCTGGCCGGTCAGGGCCTTCAGGCGCGGCGGCTCCTGCTTGCCGTGGTCGCCCACCACGCCCAGCCCCGCCCGGAGTTCCGCCTCATCCAGCGCCAGCATGGGGCCGCGCCGCACGGTCCGGAGGCCCAGCCAGTCCACCCGGCCCGCCCTCGGCAGATGGGCGCGCAGTTCCTGCATGGTCAACATCCCTCCAGCGTAGCGAACTCCGGAGCGCCGCGCGCCCGCCCCGGCGCTTCCTGCTACACTGCCGGACATGAGGCGTCTGACCCGACGTTCCTATCGACCCTGCCGCACGGTGGGGTAACGGCACGTTGACCACACAGGTCAGACTCAGCCCGACATCTCAGCAGGCGGCGCACCCTTCAGCGGTGCGCCGCTCTTTTGGAGCACACATGAACGATATTCAGCCTGGCCTGCCGGTACAGCAGCAACTCGACCTCCTGAAGCGCGGCGTGGTGGACCTGGTGTCGGAGGAGGACCTGAAAGCCCGGCTGGAGCGCGGCACCCCGCTGCGGGTGAAGCTGGGCGCCGACCCGACCCGGCCGGACCTGCATCTGGGCCACGCGGTGATCCTGCGCAAGATGCGGCAGTTTCAGGACCTGGGCCACAAGGTCATCATGCTGATCGGAGACTTTACCGCGATGATCGGCGACCCCAGTGGCAAGAGCAAGACCCGCCCGCCGGTCACGCTGGAGCAGACCCGCGCCAACGCCCAGAGCTACCTGGAGCAGTGCCGGCTGATTCTGCGCGGCGAGCCGGAGGTGCTGGAGCTGCGCTTCAACAGCGAGTGGCTGGAGCCGATGGGCTACGCCGACGTGATCCGGCTGGCCAGCCGCTACACCGTGGCGCGCATCATGGAGCGCGACGACTTCAAGAAACGCTTCGAGAGCGGCACGCCCATCAGCCTGCACGAACTGCTGTACCCGCTGACCCAGGGCTACGACAGCGTGGCGCTGGAGGCGGACGTGGAGCTCGGCGGCACCGACCAGCTGTTCAACAACCTGGTGGGCCGCGCCCTGCAGCGCGACTACGATCAGGCGCCGCAGATCGTGCTGACGCTGCCGCTGCTGGTGGGGCTGGACGGCGTGGAGAAGATGTCCAAGAGCCTGGACAACTACATCGGCCTGACCGACGCGCCGGACGTGATGTTCGCCGGGCTGATGAAGGTGCCGGACCCGCTGCTGGACAACTACTTCACGCTGCTCACTGATCTGCCGCGCGAGGAGATCGAGCGGCTGCTGGCCGGCCACCCGGTGGAGGCGCACATCCGGCTGGCGCGCGAGGTGACCGGCTGGCTGCACCCGGACGCGGACCTGGACGCGGCGCTGGACCGCTTCCGCTCGGTGGCGAAGGGGGGCATTCCCCAGAACATCCCGCAGGTGACGGTGGCCGCCGGCGAGCTGAACGAGGCGGGCCGCGTCAGCGCCGCGCGGCTGGTGGCGCTGGCCGGGCTGGAACCCAGCAACGGGGCGGCCCGCAAGTTGATCCAGAACCGCGGCCTGAAGATTGACGGCGAGGTGTACGCCGACCCGCAGGGCAGCCTGAGCATTCCGGCCGGCGGGCTGGTGCTGCAGAAGGGCAAGGACAAGTTCGTGCGGGTGCAGCTGGACGGCTGAGCGGCGCAGAACAGGTAGGCTGGAGGCCATGCGCGCCATCCAGCAGCTGCTCACCGTGTTCGTGCCGCTCTTCGCTTTCGCCCTGGCCTTCAACCCTGCCGGGTCGGTGCAGGGCAACCTCTATCCAATCCGGATGTACCTGCTGATCGCGCTGCTGGCGGTCGTGGGCCTGTGGCTGCTGATTCAGCGCGGCGTGGCCCCGGCCCGGCGCTGGCCGCTGGCGGGGATGCTGGCCGCGCTGTATGTGGTGTGGCTGGTGCTGGCGTCGGTGTGGTCGGTGGATCCGGCCACCGCCTTCCTGGGCGCTTCCTCGATCCGCTTCGGCAGCGTGATGCAGCTGCTCAGCCTGCTGGTGGGCGTGGTGTACGCCGCGTATGCCCAGCCGCGCTGGACCGCACGGGCGCTGAGCGTCACCACCGCCGTGATGCTGCTGTTCACGGTGCTGGAGACGCTGGGATTGCGCCCACTGGAAGCCTGGATCCGCTCGTCCACCCCGATCTATCCGGCCGGCACGGTGGGGTTCCGGCAGTACCTGGGCGGCTGGTACGCGATCATGGCGCTGGCCCCGGTGTACTTCTACCGGCGCGAGCGGCGCGACGCGTGGTTCTGGGTGTGGCTGGTGGCCGGGCTGGTGGGTCTGGGCCTGTGCACCACCACCGCCGCCACGCTGGGGGTGGGCGTGTGCCTGCTGCTGTGGCTGGGCGCAGGGGCCGCGCAGCGCCAGTGGCGCACGCCGCTGGCTGCCCTGCTGGTGTATGCCGTGAGCATCCTGGCCCTGCCGGCCCTGACCACCAGCACCGCCACCAGCCTGGGCCGGACGGCCCCCGCCTACAAGAGCTACGACTCCACCGGCAGCTTCCGGCCCCGGCTGTACCTGTGGAAGGGGGCCTGGAGCGCTTTTCTGGAGCGGCCCATCACCGGCTGGGGCGACGAGACGCTGGCCGGGCAGGTCTTCACCCACCTCTCGCCCGACGACGCCCGCAGCCTGTTCCGGGCCGAACTCGGCATTCCAGCGCAGAACCAGATCACCTACACCGGCAACAGCTACACCGTCACCGACGCCGCCACCGGCCAGACGCGCAGCGGCGCGCTGCTGTACCCGCGCGCCCATGACGTGGTCTTCGACATGCTGTACTCGCACGGGCTGGTGGGCTTCCTGCTGCTGTTGGGCCTGATCTGGACCGCGCTGCGGCGGGTGGCCCGCGAGGGCCGCGCCTCGCTGCTCAGCTTCCTGGTCTCGGCGCTGCCGTACCCGATCTACCTGCTGGCGTGGTTCTTCGTGCCGACCGTCACGCCGATGTTCCTGATCGTGGTGGGCGCCATGCTGGCCGACGCCGGCCGCCGCACCGAGCCAGCCCGCCCCGCCCCCGCAGCCTGATCCTTCTCCTCAGTTCTCCAGCACGAACGGGAACAGCAGGGTGGACACGATCACCATCGAGGCGTCGAAGAGGGCCAGGAAGCTGAGCCAGCTGCCCACCTGCGCCGACCAGCCACCCGACAGCAGCAGGCTGGTGGCCTGCACCGTGCTGAGCACCACCGGAATCAGCACCGGAAAGGCCAGCGCCGGCAGCAGCGCCTCGCGGGCGCGCAGGTTGACCGTGATGGCGGCATAGAAGGTGCTGGAGGCGCCCAGGCCCAGCACGCCCAGCAGGGTGGTCAGGATCAGCGGCCCCCACGGCACGCCCACCCCCGCCCCGATGGCCCCGAAGAACAGCAGGCCCAGCGGCAGCACCAGCACCGAGAGCAGCAGCAGCTGGGACGCGGTGCCGAGCAGCTTGCCCAGGTACAGCCCGCCGTGCGGCCCCGGATAGAGCGTCAGCTGTTCCAGCGCGCCGGCTTCCTGCTCGGCGGCGAAGGCCCGGCCGGCCGCCACCGCCGAGGCCAGCGCCAGCGCGCTCCAGACCGCGCCCGCGGCCGCCGGGCGCAGCCGCTCGGCGTCCGGGCCCAGCGCCAGCCCCAGCACCATCAGTACCAGCCCGGCAAAGAAGGCGGTGGAGAGCAGGGTGTCGCGGGTGCGGCCGGCCAGCTGCCAGTCCTTGACCGCGATCAGCAATGCCGTCCTCACTGCACCACCCCGCCGTCCAGCAGCACAGCCCGCTCGGCCACCTGCAGGCTCAGCTCCGGCTCGTGGGCCGCGATGATCAGGGTGCAGCCGGCCTGCCGCGCCTCCTGCAGCACCTCCAGCGCCAGCTGCCGCCCGTCGGCGTCCAGGTTGGCGAACGGCTCGTCCACCAGCGTCAGCGGGCGCGCCAGCAGCAGCAGGCGGGCCAGCATCAGCCGCTTTTTCATGCCGGCCGACAGGAAGCGCACCCGCCGCCCGGCGGCCTGCTCCAGCCCGACCCGCGCCAGGGCCGCCGCCACGTCCCCCGGCTGGCCATGCATCCGCAGTGCGAAGGTCAGGTTCTCGGCCGGGGTCAGGTCCGGGTAGAGGCCCAGCTCGTGGCCCAGCAGGTGCACGTGCTCGCGCACGCTGCGGCGGTCGCGCAGGTCGTAGCCGAACAGCCGCCCCTCCCCGCGCACCGGCGACAGGGCCGAGGCGAGCAGCCGCAGCAGGGTGGTCTTGCCGGCCCCGTTGCGGCCCAGCAGCGTGACCGCCTCGCCCACCGCCACGTCCAGGTCCAGGCCCCGCAGCACCGCGTCGCGGCCCAGCCGGACCCAGATGCCGCGCAGCTGCACCGCGTACGGCGCCCCGACCGGCGCGCTCAGACCTTCATCCATTGCGGCATGATGGCGTAGAACAGGCCCGCCAGCCGGGTGAACTCCCCGCTGAGCATCAGCAGGCCCACGATCACCAGCACCGCCCCGCCAATGCGCTCCACGATGCCGGCGTAACGGTTCAGCCGCCGCAGGCCCAGCCGCTCCCACAGCAGCGCGGCCAGCAGGAACGGCACCGCCAGCCCCAGGGTGTACACCGCCAGCAGGCCCACCCCGCTGGGCAGGCTGGCGCTGCTGGCGGCCAGGCCCAGGATGCTGCCCAGCACCGGCCCCAGACAGGGGCTCCAGCCGAACGCGAAGGCGGCGCCCAGCGCCACCGGGCCGTAGCGGTCCGCCGCGCCCAGGCCACGGGTGTCGCGCATCAGGAACGGCAGCCGGATCACGCCCAGCATGGTCAGCCCGAAGAACATGATCAGGGCGCCGGCCACCCGGCCCAGCACGATCTTGTGCGGGGCCAGCAGCGAGCCCAGGCTGCTGGCGGTGGCCCCGAGAATGATGAACACCAGGCCGAAGCCCAGGATGAAGCCCAGCGCCCGGCCCAGCGGCGCGCGCGGCCCGCCGATCACGCCCAGGTAGCTGGGCACCAGCGGCAGCACGCACGGCGAGAGAAACGAGATCAGCCCGGCCAGGAACGCCAGGGTCAGGCTGGGGGCAGAAATCATAAGGCTTATGCTAGCCCGCCATAATGGGAGGGATGCCCCGGCTTCACCCAATCTGCACGGCGGTACGAGAGGCTGAGCCGTGGGTCAACGACTGAAACAGATGCTGCTGGGCGCCCTGGGCCTGCTGACGCTCGGCTGTGCCCCCCGCCAGCAGGCCGGACCGCAGCTGAGCGGCTACGTGGCGATGGGCGACAGCCTGACCGCCGGGATGCAATCGGGCGGGCTGGTGGCGCGCGACCAGCAGCAGGCCTATCCGGTGCTGCTGGGGCAGCGGGCGGGCCTGGACGTGCAGATGCCGCTGTTCCAGGCGCCCGGTTGCCCGCCCCCCATGCAGGTGGGCGACCGTGACCGGCGGCTGGCCCAGAGCTGCGTGCGGGTGGACCCGGCCCAGCCGACCCAGGTGGTGGCGGTGCCGGGAGCGCGGGTGCTGGACGTGCTGGAAACCACCGACCGTTTCGTGCGGGTGCCGGACCCGCTGCTCTACGACCAGCGGCAGTACCGGCTGATCCTGGGCGCCGGCACCACCCAGCTGCAGGCGGCACTCTCGCGGCACCCGCACTTCATCACGCTCTGGATCGGGAGCAATGACGTGCTGATGCCCACCCTGCGCGGCCACCCGGAGCAGGCCACCCCACCCGCTGAGTTCCGCGCCGAGTACGCCCAGCTGCTCACCCAGTTGACCCGCAGCGGCGCGGAGGTGGTGGTGCTGACGGTGCCGGACGTGACGCGCGTGCCGGGCCTGATGCCGGTCACGCTGCTGCGGGCCGGGGGACTGGTGGACCAGAGCTGCGAGGGGCGCGGCACCTACCTCAGCAGCGTGGCGCTGGCCGGGGTGAGCCGCGAGCGGCCGCTGCACTGCCCCGCCGAGGCCGAGCTGAGCGCCGAGAAGTACCGGCAGGCCCAGCAGACGGTGCAGGCGTACAACGCGGCCATCCGTGAGCTGGCCGCCCAGGCGGGCGCCAGCGTGTTCGACGTGAATCCGCTGCTGGACCAGCTGCCGGGCCGCCCGCTGATCCCCACGGCGCAGAGCCCGTTCGGGGTGAGCTTCAGCCTGGACGGCATTCACCCCTCGGTCCTGACGCACCGCCGGCTGGCCGCCGAACTGGCCCGCTTCCTGAACCGCACCTACGGCTTTGGCCTCGACAGCTGGTAAGGGCCCACGGCTGGCCTCACCCCGGCAGCCAGCCGGTCCACTCCAGCACCTGCGACGCCAGCCGGTCCGGGGTCAGCCCATCGGTGGAGAGCCGCTGGACCCACGCGGGTGCGGCCGTCAGCTCGGCGGCCCGGCGTGCGCTGCGCCCCAGATGGAGGGCGAGTGACGCGCCGGTCTCGCGCCCCCGCAGCCGCTCCTCGGCGGTCTGATCGGTCGCGGTCAGTAGCAGGGCCCGCACCACCGGCCGGTCACCCATCGCGCGGCTCAGTTCCGCGCTGTGCAGCACGCTGAGCGTGTTGGTGTAGATCAGCCGCCGGTACCCCAGCTGCCGGTAGTTGTGCCAGATCGCCTCCAGGTTGCGGGCCGCCAGGCCGTGCGCCCAGGGCGGCGGATAGGCCAGGTCCAGGGTGTCCCCCTCGATCAGCGCGTGCTGCACCGACGCCGCGCTCAGCCGCTCATGCAGCGTCAGGGCCAGCCGCGTCTTGCCCACCCCCGAACGGCCGCCGATCAGCAGCAGCTCACTGCGGGCCACTCAGCCGCCGGCCACGTCGATCATCACCTTCATGCTGCTTCTCTTCTCGCGGTCGGCGAACTCGAACGCCTCCGGGGTCTGGTCGAAGCGGTACCGGTGGGTCACCAGGGCGTCCAGGTTGACGGCGCCGCTGGCCACCAGCTCAATGGCCGCCGGGTAGCAGTTGGCGTAACGGAAGATGCCCCGGATGTCGGTCTCGCGGCTGGCGGCCGACACGATGTCCAGGCTCACCTCCGGCGCGGGCGGCAGCCCCACCAGCACCGTGACCCCGCCGGGCCGCGGCGCCTCCAGGCTCATGCGGCAGGTGGGCACGCTGCCGGCCGTCTCGAAGGCCACGTCCACCCCGCCGTGCGACAGCGGCAGGCCGGAGCGCTGCGCGGTCAGTTCGCGGATCACGGCCACGGCGTCCTGTTCGCGGGCGTTGATGGTGTGGGTGGCGCCCAGCGAGCGAGCCAGGTCCAGCCGGAAGTCTTCCAGGTCCACCGCAATCAGGGTGGTGGCCCCGGCGGCCCTGGCCGCCTGCAGGGTGGTGCAACCGATCGGCCCGGCCCCGATCACGGCCACCGCGTCGCCCGGCCGCACCCCGCCACGCCGCACCGACCACACGCCCACCGCCAGCGGCTCCAGCAGCGCCGCCGCGTCGTCGCTGAGGTGATCCGGCACCCGGAAGGTGAAGTCCTCGGGCCACACCACGTACTCGGAGAGCGCGCCGTTGACCGGCGGGGTGGCCATGAACGTCATGTGGGGACACAGGTTGTAGTGGCCGCCCTTGCAGTACTGGCAGCGGCGGCACGGCACCCCCGGCTCCAGCGCCACCCGGTCGCCCACCTGCAGGCGCGTCACCCCCTCGCCCAGCGCCTCCACCACGCCGCTCACCTCGTGGCCCAGCACCAGCGGCGACTCCACCACGAAGCCCCCGATGCGGCCGTGGGTGTAGTAATGCACGTCGCTGCCGCACACCCCGATGCGGCCCACCCGCACCCGCACCTCCAGCGGCCCGGGCTGCGGCACCTCACGCGTCTCCCAGCGCAGGTCGCGGATGCCGTGCAGCACACTCGTTCTTGATTCCAGCTGCGTCATCTCCGGTCCTTTCGTCCACTCACCATGCGGTGTAGCCCCCGTCCACCACCAGGGTGTGGCCGGTCACGAAACTGCTGGCGGCCGACGCCAGGTACAGCACCGCCGGAGCGATCTCGGCCGGCTCGGCCAGGCGACCCATCGGGGTTTCCTTGAGCCAGGTCTCGCGCCACTCCGGCGTGTCCAGGCCCCGCTTCGTGAGCGGGGTGGCGGTGTAGCCGGGCGCCACCGCGTTCACCCGCACGCCCCGCCCGGCCCACTCGCCGGCCAGCGAGCGGGTCAGGTGCATCACGGCTGCCTTGCTCGCGTTGTAGGCGGCCTGCGGCTGCGGGTGGTTGGAGATGATGCCGCTCATGCTGGCGGTGCTGACGATGCTGCCGCGCCCCGCCTGCAGCATGGCGCGGCCGAACTCGCGGCAGCACCAGAACACCCCGTCCAGATTGACGTTCATCACGGCCCGCCAGTCGTCGTCGGGCGTGTCCTCGGCGGGGGTGTTGCGGACAATGCCGGCGTTGTTCACCAGCACCTGCACCGGTCCCAGCCGTTCGGCCAGCGCGCGCACCGCGGCGGGGTCGGTGACGTTCAGCGGCTCGAAGCGGCCGCCCAGCTGGGCCGCTGCTGCCTCGCCCAGGTCCGGGTTCAGGTCGGCGACGATCACGTGGGCGCCCGCCTCGGCCAGCCCCCGCGCGATGTCGAGGCCGATGCCCTGGGCGGCGCCGGTCACCACGGCCGTCTGGCCGTCGAGACGAAAAAGATCGAGGATGGGCATGCAGGTCCTTTCGGAAGAGGGGAGAAGAGGGGGGCGGCTCAGGCCGACGGTCCGGCCGTCTGCGGCGCCTCGCCCACGGCGCGCAGGGCACCCAGCGGCCCCAGGGCGGCCAGGCTGGCCCGGGCCTGCAGGTAGGCGGCCCGGAACCGCCCGTCCTGGCCCAGCTCACCGAACACGTCCGGCAGGTTTAGGAAGGCGCCGGGCGTCTGCTGGTCCTGGGCGGCCGCCGCCAGCAGCGCTTCGGCGCGGGGGTCCACCAGCGCCGGCTGCTCGCCGCGGCCCACCGCCGCCACGTAGGCGGCCCAGGACGCGACCACCAGCGCCGCGTGCGCCAGCTCCCCGCCGCGCGTCAGCTGCTCGCGCACCACCGGCAGCAGAAATTTGGGAATCCGCTCCGAGGCGTCCACAATCAGGCGCGCCAGGGTGTCCTGGATGGCCGGGCTGGAGAAGCGCGAGACGAGGTCGTGGCAGTAACGCTCCAGGTCAATGCCCGGCACCGGCCGCAGCGTCGGGATGGCCTCCCGCTGCATGTAGCCGAGCAGAAAGGCCGTGAACAGCGGGTCGCGGCACACGTCATGCACATAGCTGTACCCGGCCAGCAGGCCCAGGTAGCTCATCGCCTGATGGGACGCGTTGAGCAGCCGCAGTTTCATCAGCTCGTACGGCTCCACGTCCTGTACCAGCTGCACGCCCACCCTGTCCAGCGCTGGGCGGCCCAGGGTGAAATGGTCCTCCAGCACCCACTGGGTGAAGCTCTCGGCCACCACCGGCCAGCGGTCCTCCAGGCCGTAGTCGCGCTGCACCTCCTGCCGGGTCTGGTCGGTGGTGACCGGCGTGATGCGGTCCACCATCGAGTTCGGGAATGCCACCTGCTGCGCGATCCACTCGCCCAGCTGCGGGTCCTTCAGCCGGGCGAAGGCGGTCAGCACCCGCTGGGTGACGTGGCCGTTGCCCTGGATGTTGTCGCACGACACCACTGTGAACGGGGCGACGCCGCGCTCGCGGCGCCGGCGCAACCCTTCGGTCAGGAAGCCGAAGGTGCTCCGGGGGACCGCGCCCGGCTGCAGGTCATGCTGCACGTCCGCGCCGGACGGGTCGAACTCGCCGGTGGCGTTGTTGAGGCTGTAGCCGCCCTCGGTGACGGTCAGCGACACGATGCGGGTGGCCGGGTCGGCCAGCACTTCCAGCACCGCCTCCGGGTCATCCGGCGCGAACAGGAAGCGGTGAATCGCCCCGATGACCCGCGCCTCCTGCACCCCTTCCGGCGAGCGGGTCACCAGGGTATAGAGCTGGTCCTGCGCCTGAAACACGTCGCGCATCTGCACGTCGCCCGGCAGCACCCCCACCCCGCAGATGGCCCAGGTGTCCGCGCCGCCGGCATTCAGCAGGCGATCAAGGTACATCGCCTGGTGCGAGCGGTGGAAGCCGCCGACCCCGAAGTGGACGATGCCGGTGGTGAGCTGCCGCGGGTCGTAGCGCGGGACCTCAACGGCCGGGCCGAGGCTGGCCAGCGCCGCCAGATTGAGTTTGACCATGATGAGCCCTCCCGGGTCCCTTTGCGAGAAGGGGGCGACCTCTGCCCCCGCGCTACTTGACGGCGCCGAAGCTCAGGCCACGCACCAGCTGCCGCTGGGCCACCCAGCCGAAGATCATCACCGGCAGCACCGTCAGTACGGCGGCGGCGCTCATCTGCGCCCAGAACAACCCCTCAGAGGTCTTGAAGGAGCCGATGAACACGCTCAGCGGGGCCGCGTCGGAGCTGGTCAGGTTCAGCGCGAAGAACACCTCATTCCACGCGAAGATGATGGCCAGCAGGGCGGTGGCACTGATGCCCGGCAGGCTGAGCGGCAGCGCGATACCGAAGAACTCCTGCCACACGGTCGCGCCGTCCACCTTGGCCGCCTCGTAGATGGCGAAGGGAATTTCCGTCATGTAGCTGTGCATCATCCACACCACCAGCGGCAGGTTCATGGTGGTGTACATCAGGATCAGGCCCGGCAGCGTGTCGAGCAGGTGCAGGTTCTTGAAGATCAGGAACAGCGGCACGATCACGCCCACCGCTGGCATGAACTTGGTGCTGAGCATCCAGGTCAGGATGCCCCGCGCCCGCCGGCTGGGGTAGACCGCCAGCGCGAAGGCGGCGGGCAGGCCCAGCACGAAGGCCAGCACGGTGCTGCCCAGCGCCGCCACCAGCGAGTGCGTCAGCGCCGGGAAGTAGGTGCCGAGCGCGGTGCGGAAGTTGTCGAGAATCGGGGAGAAGGTGAACACCGGCGGGATGGCAAAGGCCTGCGCCTCGGTCTTGAAGGCGGCCAGCAGCATCCACAGGATCGGGAAGAAGAACACGAAGGCCAGCAGGTACGTCAGCACCGTCAGCGCGATCTTCTGCAGCTGCTGCCCGGTCCGGTTCGGGGCGGTCTGACGCACAGCGGTGGGTTTGGCCGGCAGGGTGGTCATGCGTGTCCTCCAGTGCTGACGTTGCGGCTGATCAGGCGCAGCATGAAGATGGCCAGGATGTTGGTCAGGATCACGGCGATCACGCCCGCCGCGCTCGCCACCCCGATGTTGTACTCGGCAAAGGCCTTCTGGTAGATGAAGTACGGCAGGTTGGTGGTGGCCACCCCCGGGCCGCCGGAGGTGCTGGCGTAGATTTCACCGTACACCTGCAGCACGCTGATGGTCTCCAGCAGGATCACCACCTCCAGCGCCTGGGTCCAGTGCGGCAGCACGATGTGCCGGAACTCCTGCCAGGGGTTGGCGCCGTCCAGCCGCGCCGCCTCGATCTGGTCGTCCGGCAGGCTCTGCAGGCCGGTCAGCAGGATCAGCATGGCGAAGGGCGTCCATTCCCAGCTGACCATCGCGATGATGCTGCCCATCGGATGCGCGGCCAGCCAGTCCACCGGCACGCCGCCGAGCTTGGCGACCATCCAGCTGAAAAACCCGAACACCGGGTTGAGCAGCATGTTCTTCCAGACCACCGCCGTGACCACCGGCATCACCAGGAAGCTGCTGATCAGGACGGTGCGCACCAGGGCGCGGCCCAGAAAGGGTCGGTTGAGCAGCATCGCCAGCAGAGCGCCCAGCACCAGCGTGATGATCAAGGTCCCGCCAGTCAGCACCAGGGTGTTGAGGATCACCCGGAAGTTCTGCGGGTCGGTCAGCAACCCGACGTAATTCTCGAAGCCCACGAAGGGCCGGTTGCCGGGAATGGTCAGGTTGTAGTTGAAGAAGCTGTAGTAGATGGTCATGAAGAACGGAACCTGGGTGGTCAGGATCAGGTACAGCACCGCCGGCACCACGAGGGCGCCAGGGGTCAGCCGGAAGCCGCTGCGCGTGGGCGGGCTGCTGGCCGCGATGGCCTGGGCTTGGGCAGTCATGCGGATACCTCCTGGGGGGCCTTCTCAAGAAGGCCGTGAGCCACCGGCCGGGGGCGACGCGCCACCACAGGTGGCTCACGCTGGCAGATGGCTCAGGGCTGGCGACCGTCCCGCCGCTTTACTTCTGGTACTTGCCGTCCTTGGCCACCTTGGTGGCGGCGGCCTGCGCCTGCTGCAGCGCCTGGTCGATGCTGGTCTGCCCGCTCAGGGCGCCGGCGATGTACTGGCCCACCTGGGTGCCGAGCGCCTGGAATTCGGGAATGGCGACGTACTGGATGCCGGTGTACGGCACCGGGTCCTTGGTGGCCTTGGTCACGTCGGCGGTGTTGATGGCGTTCAGCACCAGGCTGCTGAAGGCGCCGGCGGCCTTCTTGTAGGCGGGGTTGTTGTAGGTGCTGGTGCGGGTGCCGGGCGGCACCGAGGCCCAGCTGCCCTTGGTCTTGGCGACCAGCGCGATGTAGTCCTGGCTGGTGGCCCAGGTGATGAACTTGAAGGCGGCGTCCTCCTGCTTGCTGCTCTTGGGAATCGCCAGGTTCCAGCTCCAGTACCAGTGGCTGCCGCGCGGAGTGCCGGGGCCGGTCGGCGCGTTGGCAAAGCCCACCGTGTTCACGATCTTGCTGCTGGTGGGGTCGCTCAGGAAGCCGGCGGCCACGGTGGCGTCCACCCACATGCCGCACTTGCCCTGGCTCATCAGGGTCAGGTTCTCGGTGAAGCCGTTGCTGGTGGCGCCGGGAGGGCCGTACTTCTTGAGCGTGTCCACGTAGAAGGTCAGGGTGTTCTTCCAGGCCGGGGTGTTCAGCTGCGCCTGCCAGTTCTGATCGAACCAGCGCCCACCGAAGGTGTTGACCATAGTGGTGAACAGTGCGGCATTCTCGCCCCAGCCGGGCAGGCCGCGCAGGCAGATGCCGTACACGCCGCCCGACGGATTGTGGATCTTGGCCGCGAAGCCCTGAATCTGTTGCCAGGTGGGGTTGGCGGGCATGGTGAGCCCGGCCTTCTTGAACAGGTCCTTGTTGTAGAAAGTCATGCTGCTCTCGGCGTAGAACGGCACGGCGTACAGGTTGCCGTTCTGCGAGAGGGCCGTGCGGACGCCGGGGATGATGTCATTGACGTTGTAGCTCTTGGCGATGGTCGGGTTCTTGGCGAACATCGGCGTCAGCGGATCGAGCCAGCCGTTCTTGGCCCAGATCGGCACCTCATAGGCGCCCACCGTCGCCACGTCGAAGCTGCCTGCGCCGCTCGCCACGTCCAGCGTCACCTTCTGGCGCAGCTCGTTCTCCGGCAGCACCACCCACTTCACCGTGATGTCCGGGTAGACCTTGTTGAACTCCGGGGTGAGCTTCTGCATCGTCACCATGTCCGGGTTGTTCACGGTGGCAATGGTGATGGTGGCGGCCTGGGCGCCACTCAGTGCCACCAGGCCCAGCGCGGCGGTCAGGAACAACATGGATCGTTTCATACGTCCTCCTTGAACAGAAGCCCAGCGGTGGTATGTAAAAACCGCAAACATGATGGAAGCGGATTCCCAGGCACTGTGAATGCCCTGAATCACTGAATGGTCTCGTGTCCATCACTTAATCACACTTCCGTTGTGATGTCTAGTGAGTGGCTGCGCTACACTGGTCTCGTGACCAGTATCACGGATGTGGCCCAGCTGGCCGGGGTCTCCGCCACCACCGCCAAGCGGGCGCTCAAGGAGCCAGACAAGCTGCACCCGGAGACGCTCCGTCGGGTTCAGCAGGCGATCCAGCAGCTGCACTACGAGCCGGACCTGCGGGCCGGCGCGCTGCGCGGGGGCCAGAGCCGCACGGTGGGGCTGGTGATTGGCAGCATCGTGGAGCCGTTCTTTGCCCAGCTGGCCCGCACCCTGGCCCGCGAGTTCCGGCAGGGCGGCTACAACCTGCTGATCAGCGAGAACGAGTACCAGTCCGAGACCGAACTCGGGGAATTGCGGCTGCTGTACGGCCAGCGCATCGACGCGCTGGTGCTGCGGCCCGGCTACGGCGGACACAGCCGGGAATACCTGGAACGTCTGCAGGCGCGTGGGGTGTACATCCTGCAGGTGGACTACGCCATCCCCGGCAGCCCCTACGGCTCGGTGCAGCTGGACAATCCCGGCTGCATGCGCGAGGGCGTGCGCTACCTGCACGATCTGGGCCACGAACGCATTGCGATTATCGGCACCTACGACCCGGTGCTGCACCCGGAACTGCGCAGCTACACCTTTCCGGCGGCCATGCAGGAGCTGGGCCTGACGGTGCGCCCCGAGTACCAGCGGGTGATGTTCCTGACCGAGGACAACGCCTACCGCTACACCCTGGACGTGATGCAGCTGCCGGAACCGCCCACCGCGTTGTTCGCCCTCACTGGCAGCAGCGCGGCGGGCATGTACCGGGCGCTGCGCGAACTGGGCCTGCGCGTGCCGCAGGACGTGTCGCTGCTGAGCTTCGACAACTACAGCTGGACCGAGCTGGTGGACCCGCCCATCGACGTGATCGAGCAGCCGGTGGACCAGATGGCGCAGGTGGCGGCCCGGCTGGTGCTCGACGCGCTGGAGCACGGCCCGCCCGCCACGCCGCCGCAGGTGCTGCTGCCGGGCCGCCTGATCCGGCGCGGCAGCTGCGCCGCCCCGCGCCCGACGCCCGCGCTGAGCCGCTGACGGTATGCTGAACCATGAACCCTGACCCCCTCCTCAGTGGCAAGCTGTATGCCACAGACCACATCACGGTGAGCTATGACGCCCAGCGCTGCCGGCACGTGGCCGAGTGCGTGCGCGGGCTGCCCCAGGTCTTTGATCCGCAGCGGCGGCCCTGGATCATGGCGCAGCTGGCCGGGCCGGAGCAGCTGGCGGAGGTGGTGCGCCGCTGCCCCACCGGCGCGCTGCACTACACCCTGGCCAGCGGGGAGCCGGAAGCGCCGGCCACGCCCACCACCATCGCGCCGCAGCCGGACGGCCCGCTGCTGATCCGGGGCGACCTGAGAATCCAGACCCCGGAGGGCGAGCGGCCAGAGGTGCGCGCGGCGCTGTGCCGCTGTGGAGCCAGCGGCAACAAGCCGTACTGCGACGGCTCGCATGCCCGCATCGGCTGGCACAGCGGCGAGGAGCCGTCCGCCTCCAGCTGAGCCGCCCGGCGCTAGACTCGGAGGCCTCATGACCCAGTCGCTGCACGTTCCCGACCTGATCCAGAAGAAACGCGACGGCGGTACCCACGACGCGGCCGAACTGCAGGCGCTGATCCAGGGCTACACCGCCGGCCAGATTCCCGACTACCAGGTGGCCGCCTGGCTGATGGCGGTGTACTGGCGCGGCATGCAGCCGCAGGAGACGGCCGCCCTGACCCAGGCGATGGCCGACAGCGGCGACCGGCTGGACCTCAGCTCGCTGCCCCACACGGTGGACAAACACTCCACTGGCGGGGTGGGCGACAAGACCAGCCTGGTGCTGACCCCGATGCTGGCGGCCCTGGGCCTGACGGTGGCCAAGATGAGCGGGCGCGGACTGGCGCACACCGGCGGCACCATCGACAAGCTGGAGAGCATTCCCGGCTGGAATCCGGAACTGTCGGACGAGGCGTTTCTGCGGCAGGCGCGGGAGGTGGGGCTGGCCCTGGTGGGGCAGAGCCGCAATCTCGCTCCCGCCGACGGCCTGCTGTACGCGCTGCGCGACGTGACCGCCACGGTAGACTGCCTGCCGCTGATCGCCAGCAGCATCATGTCCAAGAAACTGGCCAGCGGGGCGCAGACCATCGTGCTGGACGTGAAGGTGGGGGCCGGCGCCTTCATGCGGACGGTGGAGGCCGGGCGCGAACTGGCCCGCGCCATGGTCCAGATCGGGCAGCACGCCGGGCGCAACGTGCGCGCCATCCTGACCGACATGGACACGCCGCTGGGCCACTTCGCCGGCAACAGCCTGGAGGTGCAGGAGGCCATCGCCACGCTGCAGGGCCGCGGCCCGGCGGACCTGCACCAGCTGTGTGTGGATCTGGCCGTCGAGGCGCTCACAGCCGCCGGCTTCCCGGAGCGGGCGCGGGAGCGCGCTGAAGCCACCCTGCAGGACGGCTCGGCGCTGGCAAAACTCCGTGACTTCGTGGCGGCGCAGGGTGGCGACCCGCGCTCCGTTGACGAGCCGCAGCGCCTGGATGTGGCCCCGGACCGCTCGGACCTGCCAGCCCCGGCGGCCGGCTTTCTGCAGGCCATCGACGCGCTGAGCGTGGGCCGCGCGGTGCTGGTGCTGGGCGGTGGCCGCGAACGCAAGGGCGAAGCGATTGACCACGGGGTGGGCGTGGAACTGCTGGTCAAGCCGGGCGAGGCGGTCACGGCCGGTCAGCCGCTGGTGCGGCTGTATCACCGAGGTGGACGCGGCCTGGAACGGGCGCGCGCACTGCTAGAGGCGGGCCTGCAGATCGGTGAGGCCGCGCCCGCCGTGCCGCCGCTGATCCTGGACCGGGTGCAGTGACGTCAGGGGCCGTAAACGAAACCTAAGCAGCCGGCCCGGGCACAGTTGTTACCCTGAAACACGGAGGTTTCTGATGCGTTTCAATGTCAACACCGTGGTGCTGGTGCTGCTGGTGGTGCTGCTGATCGTGCTGCTGATTCCGGGGGAGAACCGCAACACCCTGACGGCCGGTCACACCTTCACCGTGCCGGGCCTGGGCACCTACCAGAACGTGCCGTTCGGCACCTACGCCCTGATCGGCTGGCTGCTGACCGCCCTGCTGTACACCCTGATCAACAGCTTCTCGCGGCTGCGCTCGCAGGCCGACAACGCCCGCATCCTGCGCGACATGGAAGGCCTGCGCGCCAACCTGGACAAGGCCGAGGGCAGCCGCTTCGCCGAGCTGCACACCTACCTGGACCGCCGCCTCAACGAGTTGCAGAGTCAGGTGACGGCTCAGACCGGCGACGTGGGCAGCTACACCAGCCGGGTGGACCGGGTGCGCGACGAACTGGCCGCCGATATCGGAGAGCTTGAACATTACCTCAAGCGCAAACTCGGCGAATAATCGCTCGGTCATCAAACAGCGCGGCCCCGCTTTTTAAAGAGCGGGGCCGCGCTGCTGATGAATCGCTCAAAAGTTATCCACACCAGCCTGTGGATAAAACAGGCTGCCTGTGGATAAAAAGCTGACCTGCACGTGACGATCGGCGCAAATGCTCACCACATGAAGATTCAGCGCGGATTCTTCAGTCGTTCCACACGAATCATGTTGGTGGTGCCCTGCACGCCGAACGGCACGCCCGCCGTGATCACGTAGCGGTCGCCCGCGTCGGCCAGGCCGCTCTGCTGCAGCTCCTGATTGGCGATACGCACCATGTCGTCGGTGTCGTGCGGATCCTCGCTGAGCATCGGTACCACGCCCCAGCTGAGGCTCAGCTGGTTGCGCGTCTGCTGGTTGGGGGTCAGCGCCAGGATCGGCAGCTTGGGCCGGTTCTTGGCCACCCGGGTGGCCGCGCCGCCGGTCTTGGTGAAGCTGACGATGGCCGACACCGCCAGCCCGCTGCCGATGTTGCAGGCGGCCTGCGCGATGGCGTCCTGGGCCAGGGTGGTGTCGATCTCCTGGGCCTGCAGCAGCTGATACTCGGGGCTGGCCTCGGCCTCCCGGGCGATGTGGTCCATCATCGCCACCGACTCGACCGGGTACAGCCCGGCCGCACTCTCGGCGCTGAGCATCACCGCGTCGGTGCCGTCGAAGATGGCGTTGGCCACGTCCGACGCCTCGGCGCGGGTGGGGCGCGGCAGGCCCACCATGCTCTCGAGCATCTGGGTGGCAGTGATGACCGGCTTGCCCACCTCGCGGCAGGCCCGGATCAGGCGCTTCTGGATCACCGGCACCTGCTCGGCACGCATCTCCACGCCCAGGTCGCCGCGCGCCACCATGATGCCGTCCACTTCCTTCAGGATGTCCTCGAAGCGCTCCACCGCCTGCGGCTTCTCGATCTTGGCCATCAGCTTGGCGCGTGAGTTGTAGCGGGCCAGGTAGTGGCGGGCCAGCAGCAGGTCATCGCGCGACCGCACGAAGCTGAGCGCCACCCAGTCCACGCCCAGTTCCGCGCCGAAGGCCATGTCCTCCACGTCCTTGTCGGACAGCGCCGGCACCGAGAGGTCCGCCTGCGGCACGTTGATGCCCTTGTTGTTCTTCAGCACGCCGCCCACCGTCACCACGGTATGGATGTCGTTGCCGCGCACGCCCTCCACCCGCAGCGCCATGTTGCCGTCGTCCAGCAGCAGGTCCATGCCCACGTAGACGTCGCCGGCCAGCCCCTTGTAGGTGCTGCCCACCCGGGTCTGGTCGCCCTCCACGTCGTCCATGGTGATGATGAACTTGTCGTCCTTGGCCAGCGTGACCGGGCCGTCCTTGAAGCGGCCCACCCGGATCTTGGGCCCCTGCAGGTCCTGCAGGATGCCGATGGTGACGCCCTTCTTGGCCGCCAGGTCGCGCACCATCTGGTAGGTCTCACGGTGGTCGTCATGCGAACCGTGCGAGAAATTCATGCGGACCACGTTCAGTCCGGCGTCGATCATGCGGCCCAGAATCTCCGGGTCGCGGCTGGCCGGGCCGATGGTGGCCACGATCTTGGTGGCGCGGTCAAAGTGTCTCATGGGGGTTCTCCAGGGGTGAGAGAGGGGAGGGGCAACGCGGCGCCCTCAGCCGGAAGCTGAGGGCAGGGCGGAGGGCAGCAGTTACTTGTTCAGCGCGGCGCGGCCCAGGAACTGCGCGGCGGCGCCTAGCTGGTCCTCGATGCGCAGCAGCTGGTTGTACTTGGCGATCCGGTCGCTGCGGCTGGCGCTGCCGGTCTTGATCTGGCCGGCGTTGGTGGCCACCGCGAGGTCAGCGATGAAGCTGTCCTCCGACTCGCCGCTGCGGTGAGAGATGATGGTGCCGTAGCGGCTGCGCTTGGCGAGTTCGATCGCCTGCAGCGACTCGGTCAGCGTGCCGATCTGGTTGACCTTCACCAGGATGGCGTTGCCCACCCCGCTGCTGATGCCGCGCTGCAGCCGCTCGGGGTTGGTCACGAACAGATCGTCGCCCACCAGCTGCACCGTGCCGCCGATGGCGTCGGTGACGAGCTTCCAGCCGTCCCAGTCGTCCTCGGCCAGCGCGTCCTCGATGCTGATGATCGGGTAGCGGCTGGCCCAATCGGCCCAGAAATCCACCATTTCTTCGCTGGAGAGGCTGCGCCCCTCGCTCTCCAGGTGGTACTTGCCGTCTTTGTACAGCTCGGTCACGGCTGGGTCCAGCGCGATCATGATGTCCTTGCCCGGCTCGTAGCCGGCCTTCTGGATCGCCTCCAGCAGCACCTCCAGCGCTTCCTCGTTGCTGCCCAGGTCCGGGGCGAACCCGCCCTCGTCCCCGACGTTGGTGTTGTAGCCGCGCCCCGACAGCACCTTCTTGAGCGCGTGGAAGGTCTCGGCGCCGTAGCGCAGCGCCTCGCGGAAGCTGGGGGCACCCACCGGCATCACCATGAATTCCTGGAAGTCCACGCTGTTGTCGGCGTGGGCGCCGCCGTTGATCACGTTCATCATCGGGACCGGCAGGGTACGGGCGTTGGCGCCGCCCAGGTAGCGGTAGAGCGGCAGGCCCAGTTCCTCGGCGGCGGCGCGGGCGCTGGCCAGGCTGACCGCCAGGATGGCGTTGCCGCCCAGCCGGCTCTTGTTGGGGGTGCCGTCGAGTTCCAGCATCGACGCGTCAATCAGGCCCTGCTGGCTGGCGTCCATGCCCTCCAGCGCCGGGGCGATCACGGTGTTGACATTCTCCACCGCCTTCATCACGCCCTTGCCCAGGTAACGGCTGCCGCCGTCGCGCAGCTCCAGCGCCTCATGCGAGCCGGTGCTGGCCCCGCTCGGCACGATGGCGCGGCCGGTGTAGCCGCTCTCCAGCAACACTTCGGCCTCCACGGTGGGATTTCCACGGGAGTCCAGCACTTCACGGGCGACGATGGTTTCGATCTTCATGGGTTCCTCCGACCTCTCCCGCCGCATCCAGCCGGCGGGCCGGAGAGGCATGGTGTACATCTCACACTATAGTCTGCCGGCCAGCTTATGCCAGCGGGGTCACCCGGCAGTCAGGCCGGGATAGACCACGGCGGGGGAGGGGAGACTGGGCGGATGGCCCGCGCCGGCCTCCACAGCCCCATCAGACCCGCAGCGGCACCACGACCGCCAGATACCCCGTGTCGGCGCTGCCGCGGAACATGGCGGGGCTGGTGGAGCCGCTGAACAGCAGCTCGGCCTCACCGTCGATCGGGCCCAGCGCATCCAGCACGTACTTGGCGTTGAAGCCCAGGCTGAGGGCCGGTTCAGAGCCCTCCTGGCTCACGCTGAGCGTGTCCTGTGCCCGGCCGTAGTCGCCCTCGGCCGCCAGCCGCAGCGTGCCTTCGCTGACCAGGAACTCGACGCGGTTGTTGGCGTTCTTGTCGGCCAGCACCGCCACCCGCGACACCGCCTCCTTCAGGGCCGCCGCCGGCAGCTTGACACGCAGCTTGATGTCGCGCGGAATCACCCGCTCGTAGTCCGGAAAGTCGCCGTCCAGCAGCTTGACGTTCATGCGGACCCGATCGGTCGTGACGCCCAGCATGCCCTCACCGAAGGCCAGCCGCACCTCGCCGTCGCGCAGCACCCGCACCAGTTCGTCGGCGCTCCGGGCCGGCACGATCAGGCTGCGCGGCTCACCGGGCGTGCCGAATTCACGAAGTGCCAGCCGGAAACCGTCGGAAGCCACCACCCGCGCCTTTTCGGCGTGCTGCTCCACCTTCAGCCCGCGGAACACCGCCTGAAACGCCTCGTTGCTGGCCGCGTAGCGCACGCTGGACAGCGAGCGGGCCAGTTCATGGGCATCCAGGGTGGCGTCGGCGTGCGAGGGGAAGCTCAGCTCCGGATAAGCGTCCAGTTCGCCGGTCTGCAGCTTGAAGTCCGAGCCGCTGGCCCGCACGGCCAGTTCGGCGCCGCTCAGCTCCAGTTCCACCAGCTCTCCGCCCAGGTTCCGCACGATCTGGGCAAACAGGTGAGCGGGGACCACGAAGGACGCGGCATCATTCACTTCGGCAGGGACAAAGCAGCTCAGGTCGATTTCCAGGTTGGTGCCGCTGAGGGTCAGACCCCGCTCACCGGCATCCACCTTGATGGAGGTGAGCAGTGGATTGCTGGACCGACTGGGGATCACTCTCTCCAGCATGCCCAGCCCTTCACTCAGGGTCTTCTTGCTGACTTGCGCGCGCATTCTTTCTCCTTCTCTATAAAGATATATATCTTAGTAGTAGTAGTAATAGGGCCTGTGGAAACTGTGGATAAGTGGCTTAGGGATGCGCTGGGCGCAGACTCTACCTGTGGACAAAATTGTGGATAACTCGGCTTTGCCTGTGGATAACCTGTGGATAACTCCCCCACTTATCCACAGGCAAAATGGGAGGTGGGTTATCCACAGGGTTATCCACACCTTATCCACAGGGTTATCCACAGACTTATCCACAGAACGTGACATCTGGCACAAGCAGATGAAGACCGGCTTCAGACACTGCTGTCATCGCCTTCCAACCCCTGCAGCCGCCGCTTCAGGAAGGCGGCCGCTTCCGTCAATTCGCTGTCTCGCCCGAGCTGTTCGGTGACCTTCTGAACCGCATGCATCACCGTCGAATGATCGCGCCCGAAGAAGCCGCCGATCTCCGGCAGGGAGTGTCCGGTCAGTTCGCGGATCAGGTACATGGCCATCTGGCGCGGCACCACCACCTCGCGCACCCGCCCGGAGCCGCGGATGGCGTCGGGTGGAATGTTGTAATGGCCCGCCACCGCCCGCAGCACGTCGGCCATCTCGACTTTGACTTCTTGAGGAGCGAAGACGTTCGAGAGTGCCTTGGCCGCCACCGCCCGAGAGAACGGCACGTTGTTCAGGCTGGCAAACGCCACCACCCGCATCAGCGCGCCCTCCAGCTCACGGATGTTGCTGGTCACCTGCCGCGCGATCAGTTCCAGCACCTCCTGCGGGATGTTCATGCGGTGATGCTCGGCGTTCATCTTCAGGATCGCCACCCGGGTCTCGAACTCAGGACTCTGGATATCAGTGATCAGCCCCCACTCGAACCGGCTGCGCAACCGCCCCTCCAGCGTCTGGATGTCCTTGGGCGGCCGGTCCGAGCTGAGGATGATCTGTTTGTGGTTCTCGTAGAGCGCGTTGAAGGTGTGGAAAAACTCCTCCTGGGTGCGCTCCTTGCCGGCCAGAAACTGAATGTCGTCCACCAGCAGCAGATCCACCGAACGGTAGCGGTTGCGGAACTGCGTCATCTTGTCATCGCGGATCGCATTGATCAGGTCGTTGGTGAAACTCTCGGTGGAGACGTACTCAATGCGCTTGTCCGGGTAGCGCTCGGCCATGTAGTGGCCCACCGCGTGCATCAGGTGCGTTTTGCCCAGGCCCACGTCCCCGTAGATGAACAGCGGGTTGTAAGCCTTGCCGGGACTCTCCGCCACCGCCAGCGCCGCCGCATGCGCCAGATTGTTGTTCGGCCCCACCACAAAGTTCTCGAAGATGTACTTGGGGTTCAGGGCCTTGCGGCTGTCGGTCACGCCCTGCGGGATAGATCCGCGCTCGCCGCGTTCCGGACTGCTGCGGCCGTTGCTGCTGGACGGCGAGCGCGGCGGCGGGTCCTGCGGCAGGATCATCGCGTCCTGGACGGCCGGCAGCACCTGAAAGCTCACCTGCGGACTCTGCGCGCCCATTGAGCGGAGCGCGTCCTCCAGCAGCTCCAGGTAATGCTTGCGAAACCACTCCTGCGCGAAGGAATTGCGGACGCCCAGCACCAGTGACCCCTGCTGCACGCCCAGCGGACGTACCGGCGCGAACCAGGTGTGGTATTCCACCTCCGAGATGTTTTTGCGGACGTAACCCAGCACGTCCGCCCAGATTTCCTGCGAGATAACACACCCCCTGAGGTTTCGTCGCTGCGGCCATCATACAGCCTGGACCAGAGGGAACTCTGGCTGGAGAGAAGAGAAACCGGCGCCCGAAGGGGCGCCAGTCACGGCTGAACGATGGTGTCAGATCGGGCGTTCAGGGCAGCCGAGACTCAGATGTCGTTGGCGTCCGGAGCTTCGTTCTCGCGGTCCGTCACCTCAAGTTCCGCTTCGGTCAGGTTGCCTGCTCCCCCCGAGTCATGGGCGGTGCCGATATCCGGGCTGCCGGGTGAGTCCTGCACCACCCCGCGGTCCTGGTTGGGGGTGCGGGTGGCGCTTTCGGAATCGGTGCTCCGCTCCGCCTGGGGGTAGCCGTCGTCTGCAGTGGGTCCGGTCATGCAGGCAGTTCAGCACGCCCGGCGATGGGCCGGTTGAGCCGGATGTAAAGGTTTCTTGCGCGGTGGGCTGCGGCTGGGCTGTACGCGGCCCGCCTACAATCCGGAACATGACCGTCTGGCTCCGCACCCACTGGCGACCGCTGCTGGCGCTCGCGCTGCTGATCGTGCTGCCGCTGCTGCTGCTGGGCAGCATTGCCGAGGACGTGCACGAGCGCGAACCGTTCGTGTGGGAGGCGCCGCTGATGGTGAGTTTCCGGGGCAGCGCGCCCGGCTGGTTCCTGGCGGTGGCGCGCGTGCTGAGCACGGTGGGCAGCGCCCACGTGATGCTGCCGTTCTGTGTGGTGCTGCTGCTGGTGCTGTGGCGCAAGTCGCGCACCATCGCCACCTACTTTCTGATCTCGGTGGGCGGCGCGGTGCTGCTCAACGTGCTGCTGAAGACCTTTTTCGTGCGCGCCCGACCGCACGTGGTGCCGTGGCTGTGGGAGGAGGGCGACAGCTCCTTTCCCAGCGGCCACAGCAGCATGGCCGCCGCCCTGGTGGTCACGCTGACCGCGCTGCTGTGGCGCACCCCCTACCGCTGGGCCAGCGGGCTGCTCGGGCTGATCTACGTAGTACTGATGGGCCTGTCGCGCATCTACCTGGGCGTGCACTATCCGACCGATGTGCTGGGCGGCTGGGCGCTGGGGCTGGCCTGGGCCGGCGGGGTGGCGCTGGTGCTGTGGCCCCGACTGCGGCGCGCCCAGCAGCACGCCGCGACCCCCGGCACCTTCCCCCACGACCCACCAATTGAGGCCGGGCCTCAGTCCGGAGGCCAGACCGGCAGCTGAGCGCCGTGCTGCCGCAGCCAGGCGCGCTGCTGCGGGTAATCGGGCATCAGTCGCGCCACCACCCGCCAGTAGCGGGCCGAATGGTTCAGTTCCTGCAGGTGCGCCACCTCGTGGGCCGCTACGTATTCGGCCACCCGCTGTGGGGCCAGCATCAGGCGCCAGTGCAGCCGGATGTCGCCAGTCGCGGTGCAGCTGCCCCAGCGGGTCTGGGCGCTGGTCAGCCGGACCGCGCGCACCGGTCGGCCCAGCTGCTCGCTCAGGCGGTGCACCAGCGGGGTGAAGTAGGCCCGCGCCTGCTGCCGGTACCACCCTTCCAGTGCCGCGCCCGGCCGGGTGGCGGGCAGCCACAGCAGCTGATCCTCCCGCACCGCCGAGCGGCCCGGCGCGCCCAGCCGGAGTTCCAGCTGCTCGTCCAGCAGAGGCAGCCGGCGGCCCGAGTGCAGCGGGGCCACGACCGGGGGCGCCAGCGAGGCCAGATGCCGGCGCATCCAGTCCTCCTTCTGGGCCAGGAACCGTTCCAGCTGCGCCTGCGGCACCGTGGTGGGCGCGTACAGCACCGCCCCGGCCGGGCCGACCTTCAGCGCCACAGTGCGCCGACGGGCGCTGCGGCGCAGTTCCACCGCCAGGTCGCCGAGCGTCAGGATGGGAGGGCGCGACATCAGGGTTTGATTATGTCAGTCGAAAATCGGGGCGGTCCGGGCAGCCCCTACAATGAGCGGGCACACATCCCCGGAGGCACATGCATGGATTGGCAGAATCTTCCCAGAAGCAGCAACGTTGAAGATGGACGCGGCGGACGTGGCGGCCTGCCGGGCGGCGGCGTGGCGGTGGGCGGCGGGGCGGCGCTGATCATCGCGCTGCTCGGCTGGCTCTTTGGCATCGACACCAGCAGCATCACCGGGGGCGGCCAGACGACCCAGACGCAGACGCGGCCCAGCCAGACCCAGCCCGGCCAGACGCAGCCGTCGCAGACCCAGGGCGGCCAGCAGGACCAGACGCTGGACTTCGTGAGCCGCATTCTGGGCAGCACCGAGCAGGTCTGGGGCGGCATCTTCCAGAAGAGCGGCAAAACCTACACCCCGCCCAAGCTGCGGCTGTTCTCGGGCGCGGTCAACAGCGCCTGCGGGCAGGCCAGCAGCGCGGTGGGGCCGTTCTACTGCCCCAGCGACCAGCGGGTCTATCTGGACACCGACTTCTTCGCGCAGATGGACCGTCAGCTGGGCGGCGGCGGCGACTTCGCCTACAGCTACGTGATCGCGCACGAGGTGGGCCACCACGTGCAGAACCTGCTGGGCATCTCGGATCAGGTGGAACGGGCCCAGCGCAGCGCCACCAGCGAGGCGGCCTCCAACCGCTACTCGGTGATGCTGGAACTGCAGGCCGACTGCTTCGCGGGCGTGTGGGGCAACGGGGCCACCGCCGCTGCGAACATCACCCAGCAGGACGTGCAGGAGGCGATCAGCACCGCCACCGCCATCGGGGACGACGCGCTGCAGGAGCAGGGCCAGGGGTACGTGGTGCCGGACAGCTTCACGCACGGCACCAGCCAGCAGCGGGTCAGCTGGTTCATGAAGGGCTACAAGAGCGGCGACCCCAACCAGTGCGACACCTTCAATGGGTCACTTTGACCTGACGCGGCTGGACGCCGCCGCCGCCTACAAGCTGCTGACCGGGGTGGTGGTGCCGCGCCCGATCGCCTGGGTCAGCACCCTCAACCCGGACGGCACCGTCAATCTGGCGCCGTTCAGTTTTTTCAACATGCTGGGCAGCGACCCGCCGGTGGTGGCCTTCTCTCCCGGCGACCGGCCGGACGGCACCCCCAAGGACACCGCCCGCAACATCAGTCCCGGCAGTCCCTTCGTGGTGAATCTGGTGTCGGAACCGCTGGTGCAGGCGATGAACGTGACCGCCACCGACTTCCCGCCGCACCTGCCGGAAGCGGGGCTGGCCGGGCTGGAACTGACGCCCTCGCAGCAGGTGCCGGTGCCGAGGGTGGCGGCCAGTCCGGTGAGCCTGGAGTGCCTGGAACGCCAGACGCTCCGCATCGGGCGCAACCGCATCGTGCTGGGCGAGGTGGTAGGGCTGTACATCGCCGACGAGCATCTGCAGGACGCCAGCCGCCATTACGTGAACACCGCCAGCCTGCAGCTGGTGGCGCGCATGGGTGGACGCGGCGGCTATGCCCGCGCCCAGGACCTGTTTGAGCTGCCGCGCATCACCTACGCGGAGTGGCAGCGTGGGCCGGAATCCCCGGAGTGATCCGGCGGGCACGGCTGGAGGACGCGCCCCGGCTCGCCGAGGTTCACACCCTCAGCTGGCGCGAGACGTATCCGGGACTGGTGCCGGACCGGTTTCTGGAGCGCATGACCAGCGCAGCGGTGCAGCTGCGGCGCGAGGAGAACTGGCGGCATCATCTGGCGCAGCCGGACGAGGTGGCGTGGGTGGCCGAAGTTTCGGGGGAGCTGGTGGGCTTTGCCTCGGGTGGCCCGGCCCGACCGCACCCGGTGATCGGGCCGGAGTACGGCGGTGAGCTGTACACGCTGTATCTGCTGAAGGCGGCGCACGGGCAGGGGCTGGGCCGGGTGCTGTTCAGTGCGGCGGCGCAGTCGCTGCAGGCCCAGGGCCACCAGGGGCTGGTGGTCTGGGTGCTGGCGGGCAACCCGGCCCGGCAGTTCTACCGGCACCTGGGCGGCGTGGAACTGGGCGGCAAGCTGGAGCCGACCTCCTTCGGTGAGCTGGAGGAGGTGGCGCTCGGCTGGCCGGACCTCAGGGAGTGGGCCGCGCAGCACCGCTGAGGGTGCGCCAGACCGCTCAGACAATCCAGCTCATCCCCGGTCTGTTAGCCTGCCGGCATGACGCAGCAGACCACGTCGTGGGCTTCCGGCCGGGCCAGTGCGGTGCCGGACAGCATCTTCACGCGCATGAATCAGGCGCTGGCCCAAGCCCGGGCGGCGGGGCTGGACATCATTGACCTCTCGATCGGGTCCTCGGATCAGCCGCCGCCCCCACAGGCGCTGGATGCGCTGCGGGCCGCCACCCACGACCCCGCCACCTACCGCTACCCGCTGCACCGCGACACCGCCCCGCTGCGCGAGGCCGCCGCCCGCTACCTGTCGCGGCGCTTCGGGGTGCAGCTGGACCCAGAGCACGAGATCCTGCCGCTGATCGGGGCGCAGGAGGGGCTGGCCCACCTGCTGCTGGCCGTGACCGACCCCGGCGACACGCTGCTGCTGCCGGACCCGTGTTACCCGCCGTACTACGGCGCGGCGGCGGTGGCGGGCCTGACGGTGGAGCCGCTGCCGCTGCGGGAGCAGCACGGGTATCTGCCGCAGCTGGAGGACGTGCCGGCGGGCCTGAATGCCCGCGCGCTGCTGCTCAACTACCCGAACAATCCCACCAGCGCGGTCGCGGACCTGTCCTTCTTTGAGCAGGTGGCCACGTGGTGCCGCCAGCGCGGCACCCTGCTGATCCACGACCATCCCTATGCCGAGCTGACCTACGGCGACTACCGCGCGCCCAGCGCCCTTCAGGCCGGTACCGAGGGCGTGGTGGAGCTGCACTCGCTGTCCAAGACGCACCACATGGGCGGCTTTCGCGTGGGCTTCGCCGCCGGGGACCGCTCGGCGCTCTCGGCGCTGGCGCGGGTGAAGGGTGCCATCGACTTCCACGCCTACCTGGGCATTCAGGCGGCGGCGGCCACTGCGCTTGATCTGCCGGAACGGCTGGGTCGGGAGGCCGCCCGCCGCTTCGAGGAGCGGCGCGACGCGCTGGTGCCGGCGCTGCGCGATCACGGCTGGACGGTGCAGCTGCCGCAGGCGAGCATGTACGTCTGGGGCCGGCCGCCGGGCCTGACGGACAGCCTGGACTACGCCGTGCGCGCGGCGGCCCAGACCGGGGTGGCGGTGGCGCCGGGCCGGGCCTTTGGGATGGGCGGTGAGGGGTACCTGCGTTTTGCGCTGGTGCAGCCGCCAGAGCTGCTGCTGCGGGCGGCGGATCAGCTGGCCCGCCTGCCGGCTGGGTCTCCACTTCCCAATCTCTGAGCAGAGACTCAGATATACTTGGAGCAAGACCAGCGCTGTCACCCGGCTGGGCGCTCCGGCCACCCTGGATTACTTCGTGGAGGGGATGGACTGTCCCACCTGCGTCCGCAAGATCGAGGGGCGCTGGAGCGTCTGCTCAGGGCGGCCCAGGCGCGCACTCTCTGGCAGGAACTGGAGCGGCAACTTCGGGCGCTGGGTCACGAGCCGCGCCTGCTCACCCCGGACCAGGCTCGGCCAGCGGCCCGTGCGTGGTACCGGACCCGTCAGGGCCAGCTGGTGCTGGGCACCGGCCTGCTGCTGGCCTGGGGCTTCGGGCACCTGCTGGCGGCGCTGGTGATCGGGCAGGTGGCTGAGGCGGCCGTGGTGGTGTTCCTGTTCGCGGTGGGCGAGCTGCTGGAGGGGGTGGCGTCGTCGCGGGCGCGCGGCGGTATTCAGGCGCTGGCCCAGCTGACGCCGCCCACCGCCCTGGTGCTCAAGAAGGGCAAGGTGTTCGAGCTGCCGGCCGACGGCCTGATCGTGGAGGGCCAGTCCAGCCTGGACAACTCGCCCGTCACCAGCGAGAGCGTACCGGTGTACAAGGCCGTAGGGCAGCACGTCTACGCCGACAGCAACCACCTGGATGGGGTGCCGGAAGGGGTGGAATCAGCGGCTGTGCAGTAGTCGGGGGTCAGCACCGTTTACGACCTGCACGTTTGGGGCATGAGCACCACCGAGACGGCCCTGACCGCACATCTGGTGATGCCGCAGGGCGTAGAGGACGACCGCTTCTACCTGCAGCTCCGCCATGACCTGCACGACCGCTTCGGGGTGGAGCACGTGACGCTGCAGGTGGAGCGCGTCGCCGCGCTGTGCCCGCAGGCACTGGCCGAGGTAGTGTGAATGGCGCTTCAGGAGACGACGCTGCCGCTCACCGACGATGCCTGTGGCGTCATCTGCGTTCATCTGGTGGCCGAGGCCCGCGCCGCGCTGCCGGACGCGGCCTGCACCCTGGACGCCAGCGCGCTGCTCAAAGCGGTGGCGGACCCACTCGCCTGCGGTTGCTGAGCGCCCTGCAGGTCCGGGAGCTGTGCGTCTGCGATCTGGCGACTGTGCTGGGCCTGAGCGAGAGCGCGGTCAGCCATCAGCTGCGGCTGTTGCTCGACCACGTGCGGGAGGCCTAGCTACGAAAACTGGGTGCAGGCGTACCGCGCCGCGCCGCCTCTTCCGGCACACTCCGGCCATGACCCCCATCCCCGACCCGCTGAAGCCCGGACAGGAATCGGTGTGGAGCTATCCGCGCCCGCCACGGCTGGAGGCCAGCGACCGGCGGGTGGAGGTGTGGCTGGGCGGCGTGAAGATCGCCGACACCGACCGGGCCTACCGGGTGCTGGAAACCAGCCATCCGCCCGGCTGGTACCTGCCGCCGGACGCCTTCCTGCCCGGCACCGTGCAGCCGGCCAGCGGCAGCAGCGTGTGCGAGTGGAAGGGCCGCGCCACCTACTGGACCCTGCAGGCGGGCGGCGTCCGCGCCGAGGCGGCCGCCTGGAGCTATGAACGGCCCACCCCCACGTTCCAGCCGATCGCCGGGTACCTCAGCCTGTACGCCGGACGGGTGGACGAGGTGCGGGTGGACGGCGAGCGGGTGACGCCGCAGCCGGGCCGCTTCTACGGGGGCTGGATCACCCAGGATGTGGCCGGGCCGTTCAAGGGCGGTCCCGGCAGCATGGGCTGGTAGCCGGTGGGCAAACGCAGAAAGGCGACCGGTGAGGTCGCCTTGATTTCTCCAATATAGCGGGGTATACGTCGGCTGTCAATGCTATGCAGCCGGAACATCCGGAGCGGTTGGGGCTGCCCGTCCCGCTCAGGACTCCGGCTGTTGCAGCCGCGCCACCTGCCGGGCGAACTCCTCCGCACTGATCTCCCGCACCGTGTCGCGGTCGCCCCGCTTGATGGCCGTGTAGTACCGGGCATCGGCCATGAAGCCCCCGCGCAGCGGATCGAAGGCCACCAGTGCCACGCCCTGCCCCGGCGCCTGCTCCAGCTTCACCGGTACCTCGCCCAGCAGGTAGTGGCGCACCAGGGTGCCGGCGCCGACCTCACGCTCCAGCACCATCTGCCACGCCTTGCCGAACAGCTCCCGGCTGGTGTCCTCCAGGGTGTCCAGCACCAGCGGTTCCACCGAGCCGAGCACCGGATACGGTTCCGGACCGCCCAGGCTGACCGGCTGGGCCCGGATCTCCAGCCCGCGTCGCAGTTCGTAGAGCCGGTGCTCGTAGGCGTCCACCTCATCGAAGAACACGTGCATGATTTTCAGCTCGGCGAAGTGGCCCAGGACGTTCACGATGAAGTGCAGGTCGCGGTAGCCGCTCTTCTGGGGCCGGCGGATGCGGTCACGGAACGCCAGCACCTCGAAGTGGTCGCCCACCTGCAGGGCCACCTCGTACATCGACTGCAGGTCCGGCACCACCACCTTGCCGGCCAGCATGTCGAGCGGCAGCACCCGGTCGGCGCCCTGGTACTTCTCCACGATCCGGTCGAGGCTCTTGACGTTGCCGGGCCGCGACATGGCCGGGAAGCCCACCTGCTGCCCGAAAGCCTCCACCTGCTGCTGAAACTGACCGGCGTACCGTTTGGCCGCCGCGTACAGCTCCAGAAAATTGGTCTCCGGCTGAGTCACCTGCGCCGTGTCCACCGGATAGCGCCGCTGCACCTCGCTGCACAGCTGAGCCACCTCGGTCCGGAACCCCAGCGCCAGCGCCTGCTGGTGGGCGTGGTCTGCGGCGGGGTCAGGCATCATGGGCCGGGACGCTCCTTGACGGATGGAGAAGGGAACAGCGGTGGATTGACGCTCCCAGCCCCCACCAGCGGTCCGGGACCTGCACAGGCCGGATCATGCCCTGCCAGCCGGAGCGGCATTCGATGCTTCATGACCTGCATCGTACTGCCGCACAGGGCGGTGGAACCCCAGGCAGAGATCCGGCTGACCCTCATCTGGCCTGCATGGGCCGGAACGCAGATGATTCGCCCACAACCCAAAAAACGAGGCCCCTCAGGGGAGCCTCGTCGCTCGTCACGGTCCGGGCCAGTGGCCCAGCTGCAGGTTCAGACCCGCGAGGTGGTGTTGCGGTCCGGGACCACCACGGTGGGCGGCTGACGGCGCAGGCCCGCCAGACCCGCCAGGCCGAGCAGGCCCAGCCAGCCCCAGTTGCTGTTGTTGTTGTTGTCCTGGGTGGTGTCGGTCGTGGTCGCGGTATCGGAGGTGGCGGTGGTACCAGTCGTGTCGGTCGTGCCGCTGGTGTCCGTGGTGCCGCTGGTATCGGTGGTGCCGCTCGTGTCGGTGGTGGCTGGGGTGGTGGTGTCGGTGGTATCGGTCTGCGCCAGCGCGGGCAGCGGGGCCAGAACGAGGGTGAGGGTCAGCAGGGCCTTCTTGGTACCGTTCAACATAACGTCTCCTTCAAAACCTTGAGATTCACTTGCCCACCACGTCTTCGGGTGCTGACCCCAGGATGTGGCCCAGCCAGTAAAGGTTCCGGGGAGTGAGATAAATTACAGCTTACGTGGCCAAAAGTTCGCCTTCACTCAACATGCACGGCGCCTTTGGCAACGGAGACAGGGTGAGCGGAGGCGCAGCGTACAGGAGGCCAGCCAGCGTCCTGAGGATCACGAGGGCAAAGCCGCGTTGTCTTCAGGACGTTCAGATTCCGTGGCATCGACGTCTGGGCTCTCAGGCCGGGTCGCCTCCCGGGCGGGCCGTCACGATGCCCCGCGCCGCGGCCCAGGCCCCGATATCGCCGCCCTGCAGCGAGGTCGCCATCAGGTCCGGGAAGAATTCCGGTGTGCACGCGAAGACCGGAATGCCCAGGGCGGCGAGGCGGGCGGCATTGTCGTGGTCGTAGCTCGGCGTCCCGTCGTCGTCGAGCGCCAGCAGCACGATCACCCGGGCGCCCTGTTCGCGGAACCCGTTCAGGCGGCGAATCATCTCGGCGCTGCCGGACCCCTCGTACAGGTCGGAGATCAGCACGAAGGTGTGTTCTTCGGGGTTTGTGAGCAGGCCCTGGCAGTAGCGCAGGGCCAGCGGCGTGTCGTTGCCGCCGCCCAGTTGCACCCCGAACAGCACGTCCACCGGGTCGGCGAGCTGATCGGTGAGGTCCACGACCGTGGTGTCGTAGACCACCACGTTGGTCTTCAGGGCCGGAAGGCTGGCGAGCACCGCACCGAAGATGCCGGCATACACGACGCTGGACGCCATGCTCCCCGACTGGTCCACGCACAGCGTCACCGCCTTGAGCTGCCGCCGGGCCCGCCCATAGCCGACCAGTCGCTCGGGAATCACCGTGCGGCGCTCCGGGTCGTAGGTCTTCAGGTTCCGGAGCAGCGTGCGGCCCCAGTCCACCTCGTTCTGACGCGGGCGCAGGTTGCGCTGCGAGCGGTTCAGGCTGCCGGTCACGGCGCTGCGCAGCGGCTCGGCGAGGCGGGCCTGAAGTTCCTCCACCACCCGTGCGACCACCTGCCGCGCCAGGGTCTTGGCGGCGGCCGGCATCGCGTCCTTGAGGCTGATCAGGGTGGCGGCCATGTGCACGTCCGGCTGTAGGTGATCCATCAGTTCCGGTTCGAGCAGCAGGGTCTTGAGGTTCAGCCGGTTGACCGCGTCCTGCTGCATCACCTGCACCGCCGACTGCGGAAACAGGTCGCGGACCTCGCCCAGCCACGCCGCCACCGCCGGGGCGCTCTGGCCGAAGCCCACGTTGCGGTGCGACTTGCGGCCCTTCTCGGGCTTCGCCGTCTTCACGGCAAAGGGGGCGCCGTCATACAGCGAGGCCAGCGCCGCGTCGAGGCGGCGGTCGTGTTCGCCCAGTTCGCAGCCGGTGCCGTCGGCGCTCTCGCCCTTTGCCGTTTCACCGCCCAGCAGCAGTCGCCAGCGGCGCAGGCGTTCCAGCTCGGGGGTCAGGGAGGACGGGGAGACTTCGTCGGTGTACGTCATCAGGACTCTCCAGCGGGCCACGAGACCCCCAGCAGGCGCAGCACCACCGGCACCACGGCGGCGCCCAGGGTGTGGTCGGTCTGTGTGGCGGCGTCGGTGCGTTCCAGGCCGCGCAGGTCCTCGCCCAGCCGTCGGCGGGCGTGCGGCTCCAGGCGGGAGAGGGTGCGGCGCAGGGCGGGCAGCACCTCGTCGAAGGCCTCCGGTTCGAGGTCCGCCACCCAGGCATCCATCAGCGCCAGCGCCGCCGGGTCGTGGCGCAGCGTCTGGCCGTCCTCCCCGATGAACCCGCTCAGCCAGGCGGCCACGTCCAGTGGCGGCGCGCCCGGCGTGAGGGCCGAGGCGAGCCGCGCCTGCACCTCAGCGGCGTCCAGCACGCCCCGGTCGCGCAGGCGGTTCACGGCGTCGCCGCGCAGCAGCGGCGCGGTGCCCCCGGCGTCCAGGGCGTGCAGGGCCAGCACCCACTCCCCGCTGGCCTCCGGGTCGTCCAGCAGGCGCACCGCCGCGTCTGCCTGCGCCAGCTGACCGTGGAGCGTCTGCGCTGCCTCGTCGCCCAGGCCGTGGGCCGCATTGGGCAGCCCGCTGGCGGCGCGGGCCACCAGGGTCCGGAACACCGGGCGCAGGTCGTCGCCCTCGCGCGCCCTCACGTCGCCGTAGCGGGCCAGCCGGGCCAGCGGCGGCAGGGCCAGCAGCAGTGCGGCGGTATCGGCGTCGGCGGCGCGGGCATCCAGCCGGGCCAGCGTGAAGTCGGCCGCGCCCGGCAGCCCGCACAGCCGCACCACCTCCAGCAGCGCCGAGAGGGTGCCCAGGTCCGGTGCCCGCCGCGCCTGCGAGATGGCCGTCGTCTGGGCGGCGCGCGCCAGCGTGTTGCCGTGGCGGCTCGCCTCCACCAGCCGCACGCTGAATTCCGGCTCCCAGCGCACGGTCCAGGCTTCCTTGAAGGTGCCGCTGCCCCGGCTGGTGGCGGCCTGGGCCCACGGCACCCCCAGCAGGTTCAGACGGTGGAACAGCTGCGAGCGGCCCAGGCCCGCGTCCTCGCGCAGGTCCAGCACGACCTCGCGGGTCACGGCCTCCCGTTTCAGGCGCAGCCGGGCCAGCGTGGCCGCGAGGTCCTGTTCCAGCGGCACGGCCGGCACGCCGGAGGGCACGCTGCCCAGCGCTTCGCCCACGAACAACTCCTCCGAGAGCAGCCGCAGCGGCGTGTCGGAATCCCAGGCGAAGACGGCCTGGGTGGCGTCGGTCAGCTCGTCCAGGCCCGCGAGCTGCCGCCCGCGCAGGGTGGCCAGCGCCTCGGCCAGCCGCACCGCGTCAATGACCTGCGCGCTCGACGCGTCCAGCCCACGGGCGCGCAGCAGCCGCGCGGAGCGGGTCAGCCAGCGCTCGGTCACCTGCGAGGTGGTGCCGTACAGGTGCGCGTACCAGCCGGGCGAGGTGACGCCCGCGCCGTAGCCGCTCGCCTGGGTCAGCCGCCCGTGCGTCCAGGGGGTGATGGTCAGCGCCACCTTCGCCCGCGGCAGGCCCTTCACGCGCGCCGGGTCGGCCTTGGCCTCGCGGGCCAGCGTCTCGGGCGTGAGGGCTGGGACATGCCACGCGCCGCACACCACGGCCACGCTGCCGCGCCCCAGCGCCGCGCGGATGGTCTGACGCATCTGCGCCTCGCGGATCAGGTCGCGCTCGGAGGTGTGGCTGTCGTCGGCCTCGCGCACCGCCGTCATGACCTCGGCAATCGCCACGAAGACCGCCTCGCCCTCCCCGCGCGACTCGACCAGGGCGTCCCACCAGCGCTCGAAATCGCTGTAGCCGGCCGCCTGTGCCAGCAGCGCGAGCGGATCGGCACGGACGGCGTCGGCCGCGGGGGTGGGGAGGGTCTCGGTGTCCGTGTCCGGGTCATCTGCTGCCGGCTCCGCTTCCGCTTTCGGCGCGAGGGTCACGCTGGCGGGCAGGTCCATGAACGCCACCGGCACGCCGCGCGACAGCGCCCAGCGGATCGCCACGAACTCGGGGCTGAACTCCGCGAGCGGGTAGAACACGGAGCGCTCCGGCTGGCCCTGCACATGCGCCATCACCGCGACGGGGGGCGTCAGGGCCGGATCGTTCAGGAACGGCAGCAGGCTGTCGGCGTCCACCGGCCCCTCGATCAGCAGCGTGTCGGGCGGGCTGGCCTCCAGCGCCCGCTCCACGCTGCGCGCCGAGCCGGGACCGTGGTGGCGGATCGGGTAGAGGGTCAGGGCTGCGGTCACGGGTCAGCTCACCTCGCGGCAGGCGTTGTAGAAGTCCTTCCAGCCGGCCCGCTTCTTGATGGCCGTCTCCAGATACTCGTTCCACACCGCCTGATCCTGCACCGGGTCCTTCACCACCGCCCCGATGACGCTGGCGGCCACGTCGCGGCTGCTCAGTTCGCCGTCACCGAAGTGGGCGGCCAGCGTCAGCCCGTTGGTGACCACGCTGATGGCCTCGGCCACGCTGAGGCTGCCGCTGGGCGTCTTGAGCCGGGTCTTGCCGTCCTCGGTGACGCCCGCGCGCAGTTCCCGGAACACTGTCACCACCCGCCGGATCTCGTCCAGGGCCGGGGGCAGCTCCGGCAGGCCCAGGCTGCGGCCCAGCGACTCGACCCGCCGCGTCACGATCAGCAGTTCGTCGTCCAGGCTGTCCGGCACCGGCAGGATCACCGTGTTGAAGCGGCGCTTGAGGGCGCTCGACAGGTCGTTCACGCCCTTGTCGCGGTTGTTCGCCGTGGCGATCAGGTTGAAGCCGCGCACCGCCTGCACCTCGGTGTTCAGCTCCGGCACCGGCAGCGTCTTCTCCGACAGGATGGTGATCAGGGTGTCCTGCACGTCGCTCTGCACCCGCGTCAGCTCCTCCAAGCGGGCGATCTTGCCCTGGCGCATGGCGTGCATCACCGGGCTCTCCACCAGGGCCGCCTCGCTCGGCCCCTCGGCCAGCAGGCGGGCGTAGTTCCAGCCGTAGCGGATGGCGTTCTCGTCGGTGCCGGCGGTGCCCTGAACCAGCAGCGTGCTGTCGCCCGAGACGGCGGCGGCGAGGTGCTCGCTCACCCAGCTCTTGGCGGTGCCCGGCACCCCGATCAGCAGCAGCGCCCGGTCGGTGGCGAGCGTCGCCACGGCGATCTCCATCAGCCGCGCTTCCCCCACGTACTTGGGCGTGATCTCGGTGTCGCCGGCACGGCCGCCCATCAGATAGGTCAGCACGGCGCGCGGGCTGAGGTTCCACTTCGGCGGGCGCGGATGCCGGTCGTGCCGGGCAAGCGCCGCGAGTTCGTGGGCGTAGGCGTGTTCGGCGTGCTGGCGCAGGACTTCAGGGGTATGGGGCATGGTCATAATGCAGCTCCTGGTCTGAGGGTGGAGTCAGGGGGTCGGCTGGGCGGCCAGCGTCTCGAGCCACGCGCGGCGCAGCTGAAGGGTGCTGGTCAGGTCGCGCCAGGTCTGGAAGGCCAGCTCTTCTCCGTGGGCGTGCGCCTGTCGCTGGCGCTCCTCCCAGAGTTCCGGCGTGTGGCCAGTGGGCAGTTGCTTGGGGCGCGGAGGCAGCTCGAACGGCAGCGGAGTGGGGGAGGGAATGGTGAGACCCGGCGAGAGGCTGCGCCGGAGCAGCAGCGCCAGTTCGCGCGCCTGCCAGCCGCCGCCCTGGCCGCGCTGGATCACCTGGAGCGTGCGCGCGGCCAGAGCGGCCTGCAGGGGGACGGGCTCGGCCGCCAGGTCGGTCAGCCGGGCCAGCGTCTGCGCCGCCTCCAGCAGCAGGTCTGCTCCCACCTTTGGCTGCCCGGAGAGGTCGCGCAGCCGGGCACGGGCCGAAGGCAGATCCGGCGGCTGCGCTGGGGGCTCGGCCGGCGCTTCCAGCTCGTGCGGCAGCGACCAGTGGTGCGCCCTGGCCGCCTTGGACAGCTCGTCCCAGCCGATCCGCAGCGTCTTCAGGATCAGCGGGGTGGGCAGCGCGCCCAGCAGGCGGTGCAGGTCGCTGTCGTCATGCTGCCCGGCCCGGGGTTTGCCGAGCGCGGCCGGCAGGTCAAAGGCCCCGAAGCTGACCTTCTTCTTCAGCAGACCGCTGACCTTCACCGCCTGGGGCAGCAGCGTCAGCAGTTCGTCCTGCAGGGGACCGCTCAGGTGGCCCAGCAGCTGCCGGGCCTGCTTCTGCAGCTCGGGCGAGCGGTCGCTGGTGGCCAGTTCCAGCAGCGGGCGGTCCGTGGGCCGCAGGTCCTGGCGCACCAGGGCCAGCAGCTCCTTGCGCCGGTCGGCGGGCTGGGTGGTCCACAGCCGGGTCAGGTCCTGCGCGGCCTGTGCCGGGTCCCGCTCCCGCTGCTCGGCCAGGGCCGCTATGGTGGCGCTCCAGGCGGCCTGCTCCTCGGCCTTCTGCGCCTGCCGGTGCAGCGGGTGAAGGTCCAGCGTGGCCTGCGCCCGGGCGTCGGCCAGGCGCCACAACGGCAGCGCGAGATCGGTGTTCTGGGTGTGCAGGGTCAGCGCCTGCGAGGCCGTCAGGGTCCAGCGCCGGGCCGCCACGGTATCCAGCGCCTGCGTGGCCAGCAGCGGGTCGGTGTGGACCAGCCGGGACAGCAGGGCCGCCAGCTCCGGCGGGAGCGGACGCGGGGCCGCGAGGAGCGGGGCAGGCGGCGGCGCGGCAGCGGTCAGGAGCGGGGCGCCGGCGCGGGCATGCAGGCCCAGCAGGGCGGCGTGGCCCAGCATCCGGGCCTCGGGCGTGTCGCCCGGCACGCGGCCCAGGGCGGACGCCAGCGCGCCGCTTGGGGCGGGCAGCTCGGCCCGGCTGGTACCCCGGAGCGCCACGGCGGCCAGCTCGCGCAGGTCGCGGCTCACGCGGGCACTCCGGCCTCGGTGGATTCAGCAGTGGCGGCGTCCACCGGGATGGCCCCCACCGGCAGGAAGCTCTGACCGTCCCACTCGCCAAAGTAGGTCTGCACCTGGGTCTCGGCGCGTGCCAGCAGGTTCCAGAGGTCCCCCTGCTCCACCCGCGCGTGGAGTGGCACGGCATGGCCCGCCACGTCGCACAGCTGCGGCGGGTCGAGGGTCAGGTACGCCGGGCCCACGAACGCACCGATTCGCTCCAGCCAGGGATTGAGCGCCAGGGCCGCCGCATAGCTGGCCTGAAGTTCAGTCAGGGTGCCGCCGGGCTGCGGCAGAGGAGCGGCGGCCGCCATCACTTCTCCCTGAAGAATGGCCCGTTGCGGAACCGCCGAGGGGGCATAGGCCACCGCCGCCGTGAAGGGTCGGTCCGGGGCCAGAGGGGCGGGGAGTGCCTGACCCAGCGGCGCGAAGTCCATCAGCAGGGCCAGCTGCTGCTGCTCGCCCAGCAGCCAGGTACGGCGCACGGTCAGCCGGCCGTCCTCCTCCTGCACGGACCCCAGGGTCTGCCACACCTGCGGTGTCGCCGGGGGCAGGCTGGCCCGGTCGAGCGGTGTGCCCAGGGCCGTCAACAGGTCGGCGTGTTCCACGCTGCTCAGCGTGTCGCGCACGCGCCAGCCCTGAGTCAGCAGCCACAGCTGGCCCAGATGGGCGGTCAGGGCCTCGCCGCTCTCGTCGTGCAGCAGCGCCGGAATCTGCCGGACCAGCCGCGCTACTCCCCCCAGCTGCGCGTCAACCAGCCGGGCTGCCTGCCGGTCCCAGTCGCCGTAGGGCCGGGCACGGGCTGCCTGAAGGCCCTCGCGCACGAGGTCGCTCAGCCACAGTTCGAGGTCCTCCAGACCGGACGTCCGCTTGCGGTCCCGGGCCGCCTGGGTCTTCTGCTGAGCCCTGGCCTGTGCCGCGGGGTCGGCCGGCACGTCGCTGGGCGGCGACGCCGCTTTCTCGGCGCGGGCCACGCGGCCGTCGAGCCACTTGGCAAGGTCGGCGGGTGGGGGGAGCCGCTCCAGGTGCCGGCCCCTGCCGCATGCAGCAGCAGCAGGCCCAGGGCATGCTTGCACGGAAATTTACGGCTGGGACAGCTGCATTTGCTGGCAATCTCGGCGGAGCGGGCGTCCACCCCTACCAGATAGGGATGGGCGCCGCTGCCCTGGCACTCGCCCCAGAGCACCTCGCCGTCGCGGGCGAGGGTGGGCCACTGGGCGGGCCGGGCCAGCTTCTGGGCGGCCTTGGCACTGCTGCTGTCAGGTGCGAGGGTAAGCACGGTGTCGGAACTGAGCTGGTCAATGGGTGAAGCCAAGAAGGAGAACGCCCCTTTCGTTATGCTATTGACGTAATAGTAACATGGATATCACTGTGGTGCAATCGCAGGTATGGGGTCTTTTGGATCTGCGGCATCCGCGGTTGGAGGTTGCGCCAGATCGCGGGTGCCCGCTGTCCTTTTCCCTGCAGCTGATGCTAGGCGTCCGCTTGCAGCCATAGAGCGTGCCTGCCTGAACAGTTGTGGTCATACCGGGGGACAGGCTTCACGATGCCCCTGTTTTTCCAATAGAAAAAGCCCCGTCCTGGACGGGGCCTTTCTTTGTCTGGCTCGGCAGGTAGGGATCGAACCTACGACCATTCGATTAACAGTCGAACGCTCTACCGCTGAGCTACTGCCGAATACCGCTGCAAATGCAGCGAGGGAGATGATAGCAGCCGGGCCAGGGCAACGCAAGTGCTGCCACCCCTTCTCACCGGACGTTATGCTGCCCGGTATGGACAACCAGAGCTTTGAGCAGAGTCTCCGCAACTATGCCGATCTGACGGTGCAGGTGGGGGCCGGCGTGCAGCCGGGCCAGCGCGTGCTCATCGAGTCGCCGGTGGACGCCGCACCGCTGGCCCGTGAACTGGTCCGGGCCGCGTACCGGGCAGGTGCCAGCTTCGCGGACGTGCGCTGGGACGACGATCAGGTGGTGCTGGCCCGCTTCGAGGCGGCGCCGGACGACACCTTTGAGACCATCAGCCGCTGGCGGGTGGACGCCGAGATGGAGGTGGCCGAGGCGGGCGGCAGCGTCATCGCCATCCGGGCCACCAACCCCAACCTGCTGGGCAGCGTGGACGCCGGGCGCGTGAGCACCCACCAGCGGGCGCTCGCCACCTACCGGCGGCCCTACTCGCGCATCCAGATGAGCAACCGGCTGAACTGGAACCTGATCAGCGCCCCGGTGCAGGACTGGGCCACCCTGATGTTCCCGGACGCCACACCGGAGGAGGCGGTGCAGCAGCAGTGGGCCGCCATCTTCGCCGCCACCCGCGTCGACCAGCCGGACCCGGTGGCGGCCTGGAAGGCGCACCTCGCGACCCTGAAGGCTCGCCGTGAGCTGCTGACCAGCAAGCAGTACCACGCGCTGCACTTCCGGGGCGGTGAGACTGACCTGACGGTGGGCCTCGCCGACGACCACATCTGGGGCGGTGGGAGCGCCGACACCACCTCCGGCATCACCTTCACGGCCAACATTCCCACCGAGGAGGTCTGGACTGCCCCGCACCGCGAGCGGGTGGACGGCACGGTGGTCAGCACCAAGCCGCTCTCCTACAACGGCACCCTGATCGACGGGATTCGCATCCGCTTCGAGGGCGGGCGCATCGTGGAGGCCAGCGCCCGCCAGGGCGAGGCGACCCTGCGGCAGCTGATCGACACCGACGAGGGCTCGCACCGCCTGGGCGAGGTGGCGCTGGTGCCGCACTCCAGCCCCATCAGCCGCTCGGGTCTGTTCTTCTACAACACCCTCTACGACGAGAACGCCGCCAGCCACATCGCCATCGGGGCCGCCTACCGCTTCAACGTGCAGGGCGGCATCGACATGAGTGAGGAGGAGTTCGCTGCGAAGGGCGGCAACAGCAGCCTGACTCACGTGGACTGGATGATTGGCAGCGCCGACATGGACGTGGACGGCGTCCTGAAGGACGGCAGCCACGAGCCGGTGATGCGGGCCGGCGAATTCGTGATCTGAGGCACGCTGGCCGGGCTACACTCGCCTCATGAGACGTCCCCTGCTGGCCCTGTCCCTGCTGCTCGCCGGAACCGCCGCTGCTCAGACCACCGGGCCGGCGGTCCCGGCACTGCCGCCAGCCCAGACGGCCACCAGCCCGGCAGTTTCTTCTCTGCTGCTGACGGCGGCGCCCGGCACCCTGGCCGAGTACCGCTTGCAGAGCAGCACCGCCATCTCGGTGGTGGACTTCCATGCCGAGGCGCAGCCGGGCCAGACGGTGTCGGCGGCCACCCTGCAGAAACTCAACCTGGAGCTGCTGGCGCAGAAGGCCAGCCTGGAAAAGACGCTGAGCGCCGCGCAGCAGACCCCGGCACCGTCCAAGACCTTCATGCGGGTGCTGCCGGTGGCGGGCGGCTCGGGCCTGCTCACCACCAGCGTCGTGCAGATGCCGGCGGTGGCCGGGCGGCCCGCCTCTACCGTCAGCATCAGTGTGCGGCAGCAGATGGACGCCAGCGGGCGCGTTGTGGACCTGCAGGTCAGCTCCAGTGATCCGCAGGTGCAGCAGGTCTATCAGGGCCTGGACATGAAATCGCTGCTGTCGGCCCAGCAGGGCAGCGGGATGTATGGGCTGGCGCTGACGCCCGGGGTTCCAGCGCGCAGCCGCGTCACCTTTCCGGTGCAGAACTTGCTGGGCGGCATGTTCGCCATTATCGGCGCCCAGAGCGGCCTGGACCTGCAGAACCGGGTGCAGGCGGATCCGCTCCTCTACACCAGCGTCACCACCCTCCAGGGCGACGATGCCCAGGGCAACCACCTGCTGAGCCAGGACAGCAGCGGCGAGCCGTGGGCGCTGGAGGTCCACCTCGACCACATCCAGATGACCCTGCGGGTGGTGGACATGACCGGCCACAGCCAGCTCGCCTACCGTCCGGACGGCCTGCCGCTGTCGCAGAATGCCCGGCAGCGCTACGAGGTCGAGATGCAGATGAACGAGCCGGGCGAAGCGTACCGCATGATCATGCGGATGCGGTACGACGTGACCACGCAGCTGCACCTGGTGTCGGTGCAGCTGTAATCTTCGCTTAGAACAGCAGAAGGCCCCGCCAGTAACTCGGCGGGGCCTTCTGCTGCGTTGGTCTTACTTCTGGGCGTGAACGACCAGCTTCAGCGGCACACTCACTTCGGCGTGGGCGCGGTAGCTGATCTCGTACTCGCCAATTTCCTTGAGGGTCTTGGGCATGTCGAGCTTGCGGCGGTCCACGTCGAAGCCCTGGGCGGACAGCGCGGCAGCCACGTCGGCGTGCGTCACGGCGCCGTAGATCTTGCCCTCGCCGGCGCGAACGCTCAGCTCGACCGTCAGGTCCTTCATACGCTCGGCCAGGGCCTCGGCGTCGGACTTCTCCTTGGCCTGGGCCTTGAGGCGCGACTTGATGCGCGCTTCCAGCGACTTCATGTTGGCGGGGGTGGCCGGCAGCGCCAGCTCCTGAGGAATCAGGAAGTTGCGGGCGTAGCCGTCCTTGACCGTCACCACGTCGCCGGTCTTGCCCAGGCGGCTGGGTTCCAGCAGGATGATGTTCACTTGCGCACCAGCTTCTCGGTGTAGGGCAGCAGCGCCAGCTGACGGGCCAGCTTGACGGTCTGCGAGATGCGGCGCTGGTGCTTGGCCGACAGGCCGGTGCGGCGGCGCGGCAGGATCTTGCCAGTGTCGCTCACAAAGCGGCGCAGCATCTTGACGTCCTTGTAGTCGGTAATTTCCAGCTCGCCGATGGCGAACGGGTCCACCTTGGGCTTGCGGGGACGCTTCGGTCCCTTGCCCCGGGGCTTGCGCTCAGTCTGGGTCATGTGTTGGTGCTCCTAGACGCTGCCAGGCCCCCAACGGGGGTCTAGAACGGCAGGTCCTCTTCCGGCGGGAAATCGTCAAGGCCGCTGTCAATATCCAGTCCTCCCGAACGGGATCCTTGCGCTCCACGCTGGCTTGCGCCAGTGGGGGCCGCCGCCCGCTGCTGCGGACGCGCCGCGCTCGCCGTGGCCTGACGGGGCGCTGCGGAGGTGGTTGCAGGGCTGCCGGTGCCTGCACCTCGGGAAAGAACTTCGACTCGCGTCGCCTCTATCTTGGTGGTGTTGCGCTTGTTGCCGTCCTTGTCGGTCCAGCTCTCGTTGGTCAGCCGTCCCTGCACCAGCACCGGATCGCCCTTCTTCAGGTCCTTGGCCTGCTCGGCCAGTTCCCTCCAGAGAGTCGCGTCCAGCCAGTGCACCTTTTCCTGCTGCTGGCCCTGCCGGTCCTTCCAGGTCTCGTTCACGGCCATGCTCAGGCCTAGCACCGCGTCCCCTGCCGGGGTGTAGCGCAGTTCCGGGTCACGGGTCAGGTTCCCGATCACCAGCACCTGGTTCATGCCGCCCTGCATCCGCACGCCGCCTCCGGCGTCCTGGGTGGTTTCCGGGGTGTAGCCGAGCGACTCCACCCGCAGGCCCTTCACGCGCACCATGCTGCGCTTGCCGCCTTCCGGCGCGTCCCAACTGCTGTATTCCAGCGAACCTTCGATCATCACCGGGTCACCGGCTTTGAGGTTCTTCTCGGACTGCCATTCGGCTGGTTTGCCGAGCATGCTGACACGGTGGTACCAGGGAAGATTGCGTTCACGTCCGTCGTTGCCGGTTACGCGGTCCTCACCGGCGATGGTGGCGTCAAAGACGGCCACGCCGCTGGGGGTGTAGCGCAGTTCCGGGTCACGGGCGAGCACGCCGATCAGGAAAATGTGGTTCATGCCTCGGGCCATAACAGGGTCTCCTTGCTGAAATATGCGAACAGTGTGCTTAAGGTACGTTGCCGGCGATTGTGGCCCTCTGCGGGTTGACCATAGATTAACAAGCAGCCATTATTCTGTCAAGAGCGTATTGCCCCGGGCAGGATTCAGGCCTTCTTGGTCTTCCATTCCGGGCGGTCCTTGACCACCAGGACGCGGCGGACGTGGTCGCGCAGGCGCAGGCTGCTGGCGATGGCCTTCTCGGGGTTCCCGCTGGCACGGATGGTGTACAGCAGGTAGTAGCCCTCGCGGTCCTTGCCCACGGCGTAGGCCATGCGGCGGTTGCCGACGTCTTCCAGGTTGCTGATTTCAGCTCCGGCACCCTTGACAGCGCCCTCGATGTAATCCTTCTCGGTCTGGAGCTGCTCGGCGCTGAGGTTGGGGTTCAGGATCAGGTTCAGGTCGTACTGGTTCATGTTTCACCTCCCAGGTGATACGGCGTGCAGTGCAGCAGAACGCGGGACAGAGCCTCGCCTCATTCTGGCGCAACTGGAGATTATATCAGAGGGGCCGGCGGGACGGTAGAGGCGTGGTCAGGAATTGCTGCGGCCCTTCCCCCAACTGGGGGGAGACGGCGACGCGGGCACCGTCCGGTGGGCGGCCGGGACTGATACAATTCCCGCATGCCGCGAATTCTGGTGGTGGACGATGACGCCGCCATTCTGAAGCTGGTCAGTGTGATCCTGGCACGGGCCGGTCATGAAGTCCGTACCAGCAGCCATCCGGTCGAGGCGCTGGACCTGTTGAAGGTGTTTGTTCCCGACCTGGTGATCAGCGACGTGGTGATGCCGTACATGACCGGGCTGGAATTCCTGGAGGAGATGCGCAAGCACGACAAGCTGTCGGCGGTGCCGTTCATGCTGCTGTCCAGCCACGCCGAGCGCAACGACGTGCGCCGGGGCATGAACCTGGGGGCCGACGACTACCTGCCCAAACCGTTCACGCCGCAGGACCTGACCACTGCGGTGGAGGTCCGGCTGCGAAAGGCGGGCCGCAGCCAGCAGGCCGCCAGCAACATGGAGGCGCGCGCCCTGGGGACCGCCCAGGTGCAGTGGAAGGGCGAGTCGGTGCAGTGGGTCTCCAGGAAGGCGCTGGAACTGTTCTTCTTCCTGCTGGAACACCGCGAGGTGACCAGCTGGGAGGCGGCCGAGGCGCTGTGGCCCGAAAAGGACGAGGCGCGGGCCAGCAGCCTGTTCCACACCACCCTGCACCGGCTGCGCAAGTCGTTGGACGGCGCGGCGGTGGGCAGCAGCAACCGCCGCTACGCGCTGTCGAGCGATCTGAAGCCGGAGTACGACGTGCAGCGCTTCGAGCTGCTGGCTGATCAGGCGGACCAGAACCGGCTGGGGCTGGAGGAGCTGCGTGAACTGGTGGGCATCTACGGCACGTATCTGCCAGGGGTGGACTCGCCGTGGGTGGAGGACGTGCGCAGCCGCCTGGAGGGCCGGCAGCTGAGCATTCTGGGGCTGGCCGCCCGGCTCGCCAACGAAGCGGGCCGCCCGCGTGACGCCGCGCAGTTCTATCAGCGCGCGCTGGGCATTGACCCGCTCAGCGAGGGCGACTGGGACGGACTGGCGCGTGCCCTGGAGCAGCTGGGTGACCCGCGCGCGCGGCTGGCCGTGCGGCGCGAGGCATGGTGGATGAGCGACCTGGACTGAAGCCTCAGGTAGAGGGTGACCATCATCTTCTGTATGTTTTCTGAATAATTTAAGAGAGCCTAAAGCGCGCACCGTGTGAATAGCGACACAGTGCGCGTTTTTGTCCATAGGATGAACGGCGTAGATACTCTCAAGTATGTGGAGGCCGCCCGCTTATGGAACAACGCATTTTGCTGATTGAAGACAACCCGGACATTACGCGCGTGGTCCAGTACGAACTGGAGCAGGCTGGCTACAAGGTACTGACCGCCCCGGATGGAATTTCCGGGCTGACCAGTGCCCGCGAGAGTGCCCCGGATCTGGTGATCCTGGACCTGGGCCTGCCGGACTTTGACGGTGCGGAGATTGCCCGCCGGCTGCGCAAGACCAGCGCCGTGCCGATCATCATCCTGACGGCCATGGACGCGCTGGACCGCAAGGTCAACCTGCTGGAAGCGGGCGCCGACGACTACATGACCAAGCCCTTCCATCCGGAAGAGCTGGTGGCCCGCGTGAAGGTGCAGCTGCGTCACCAGCAGCACGGCGAGGTCATCAGCATCGGGGCGCTGGAGATTCACCCGCAGAAGCGGCTGTGCCACTACAACGGCCATGAAGTCCGGCTGTCTCCGAAGGAGTTCGACCTGCTGACCTTCCTGGCGCGTCAGCCGGGGCGGGTGTACTCGCGCGCCGAGATCGAGCGCGAGGTCTGGAACGGCGAACTGCCCAGCAACAGCAACGTGGTGGACGTGCACATGGCCAACATGCGCGCCAAGCTGCGCGACCTGGACGGCTACGGCATCATCCGCACCGTGCGCGGCATCGGGTACGCGCTCAAGACCAACTGAGGCGGTTCAGGGCAGAGGCGGCAGACTTCACAGCCTGCCGCCTCCGCTGTTGTGCGGCTTGGTGTCCTGCTACCGGGGCTGCGCGGTCTGCTGGCAGTCGGCGCACACGCCGTGGAACTCCAGGCGCACCTCCTGCACCTGAAACCCGTCCGGCAGGCCCTCCGGCAGCGGGCCGGGGGCCGTTTCCAGATCGTGGATGGCGCCGCAGTGCCGGCACACCACGTGGTGGTGGGCGTGGCCACCGCGTTTGTAGTCGTAGCGGGTGGCCTGACCGGCCCGCTCGATCGTCATCAGCACGCCGTCGCGCACCAGCGCGTCCAGGGTGCGGTACACCGTGCCCAGACTGATGCTGGGCAGCCCGGAGCGGACCTGGGCATGAATCCAGGCGGCGTCCGGGTGGGTGCGGGTCTGTTGTAACACTTCCAGCACAGCCTGACGCTGGCGGGTCTGGCGGACCATCGTCATGGCCGCAGTGTAGCAAAGGCCCTGCAGAGCGTGTGATCTGTAAGTCACACGGCTCAGCGGTGATGCGGCAGCTGCGGCTGGCCCAGCTTGAGCCGCACCTCCTGCAGCTCTTCCTGACCGGCCAGCACCAGCAGGCTGTCGCCCGAGTGCAGCAGCGTGGCGCCCTTGGGCACCAGAAACTCCCCGGCCCGGTGAATCAGAATCACCAGCGCCTTGGACGGCAGCTCCAGGTCCACGATCCGCGAACCGTCGGCCTGGCTGCCGCGCGCCACCTCCACCTCGGTCATGCGGCCCTTGTCGTGGCCGGTCGGCAGGTAGGTGATCGGGTAGGCGGTCGGCACCGGCAGGTCCTCGCGCACGCCCAGCAGCCGCGCCACCAGACTCAGGGTGGTGCCCTGCAGCAGCACGCTGGTCAGCACGATAAAGAACACCACATTGAAGAGGGTGGTGGCGTTCGGCACCCCGGCCAGCAGCGGAAAGGTCGCCAGCACGATCGGGACCGCACCGCGCAGGCCCACCCAGGCCACCATTCCCTTGTCCTGCGGCTGCATGCTGGAGCGACCCAGGCTCAGAAACACGCTGACCGGCCGCGCCACGAACACCAGGAACAGCGCGCACGCCAGGGCGAGTCCAGCGGTGGGCAGCAGCTCATGCGGGTTGACCAGCAGCCCCAGGGTCAGGAACATCCCGATCTGCATCAGCCAGGACAGCCCGTCGTGGAACTGCTGCAGGCTGCGCTTGTGGATGAAGGCCGCGTTGCCCAGGATCAGCCCGGCGATGTACACCGCCAGGAAGCCGCTGCCGCCCACCACCGCCGCCGCCCCGAACACGATCAGGGCCAGCGCGATGGTCATGACCGAGTACAGCCCCTCGAACTGCAGCTGCAGCCGGTTGATCGCCCACAGCGACAGCCGCCCCAGCACATACCCGATCACGCCGCCCAGCACCATCTGCTGAAAGAACAGCGGCACGATGCTCAGCGGCGACAGCCCGGGGTCGCTGATCAGGCCGGTCAGGCCGAGTGTCAGGAACACCGCCATCGGATCGTTGCCGCCCGACTCCAGCTCCAGCAGCGGCGCGATGTCGCCCTTGAGACCCAGCCGGCGTTCCTTGAGCACCGTGAACACGGCGCTGGCATCGGTGCTGCTCACCACCGCGCCCAGCAGCAGCGCCTGAAGCCACGGCAGCTGAAAGACGGCGTGGGCGAACAGCCCCATCAGGCCGGTGGTGAGCAGCACCCCCAGGGTGGCCAGCGACAGTCCGCGTTTCAGCACCGGCCGCACCTCGCCCCAGCTGGTGCTCAGCCCGCCCTGAAACAGGATGAAGGCCAGCGCCAGGGTGCCGATGCCCTGCGCCACCGCGTAATTGGTGAACTGAATCCCGCCGGGGCCGTCGGTGCCGGCCAGCATGCCCACCGCCAGAAACAGCAGCAGGCTCGGCACCCCCAGTCGGCCGGAGGCCTTGCTGCCCACGATGCTGACCAGCAGCAGCAGGCCGGCAATCAGCATGATGATGGCGCCCTGTTCCTCCCTGTGCGTCACACGCTCATCCTGACATGCGCTGCGGCAGAGCGCAGGCCGCGCTGCATGGGCGTCCGGCGTCTGAATGCGCGGGTCAGGGCGCGTCTGTTCGTGGACACCCGGTGCACCTGTCGAACCTGCCGGGCGCTGCTGGTCAGGACGCGCCGTAGCCGGCCTCGTCCGGCTGCACTTCCAGAAAGGCCGTCTGGAGCAGGTAGGGCTGGCCCCCGCCGGCCGGCTGGGCCCGCCGCTGCACCTCCAGCCGGAGCGTGTCCAGCTGGGCCTGCAGCCAGCGGGCGTCGCTGTGGGCCAGCCAGAACACGCCCACGTAATCGCCCCCGGTCAGCTGTTCCCGTCGCTGCGCCCAGGTCTGTCCGGCGGGCAGGGCGGTTTCGGTGTGAAGGTCGCCGCCGCTGCGGTAGATCAGCCGGCCGCTCAGCCCCTCGTGAGCCAGCTGACGGGCCGCCGCCCGGTTTCTCAGCTGGTCGAACGGCAGCGTCTGGATCCGGACGCGCTCCTCCAGGTCGGTGAAGCTGGTCAGGTGGAACGGCACATGAAAGCCGCCCGGTGCGGCATAGATGCGGATCGGGCGCCCGGCACGGCGCTCCTGCCGCACCTCACGCAGCACGCCGGCCGCCAGGAACTGCTGCACCCGGTACAGCAGCCGCGCCACGCTGACGCCGGCCTCCCGCGCCGCATGACCCGCACTGCGCTCCTGCCCGATGAACGGCTCCAGCATCCGCAGGGCGGCCGGGTCACTGAGCAGCCGGGCCTGCTCGGCTGTGCGGACCTCGAACCACTCGCCGTGATAGGGCGCCAGGATGGTCGGCAGCGTCATGCCTCACTCTAGTCAAAAGCGGTCGCTGCATTTTGAGTTGCCCGGCGCCCACCCTGGAGTCATGACCACCTTCACGGCGTTGCCCCGGCTGTCTGTCCACTTCTGGCGCTACTGGGCCGGCCTGCTCTGCACCGCGCTCGGCGACGCGGTGGTATACATCGCGCTGCCGTTTCTGGTGCTCATTCCGGCGCATCCGGCCGGAACGGCCACCGCGCAGGTGGGGCTGGTGGTGCTGGCCGGCAGCCTGCCGCGGTTTCTGGCCCCGCTGCTGGGCCTGCTGGCCGACCGGCTGCCGCCCCGGACCCTGCTGATGCTGGCCGGTGGACTGCGCGCCCTGCCGGCGCTGCTGGCGGGTCTGGCGGCGCTGCGCTCCGGCACGCTGCCGCTGTGGTCCCTGATGCTGCTGGCCGGTCTGAACGGCCTGCTGGCCACCGTGTCGTACACGGCCGGGAGCGCCATGTTGCCCCGGCTGGTGCCGCCGGCGCTGCTGCCGCGTGCCAACGCGCTGGTCACCGGGGCGCTGCAGGGCGGACCGCTGCTCGGCTACGGGCTGGGCGGAGCGCTGCTGGCCCTGGTGGGAGGCGGCTCGGCGCTGCTGCTGGCGGCGGGGCTGACCCTGGGCCTGACACTCGGGGCGCTGGGACTGCCGGGGCAGCGTCCCCAGCGCCAGGCCACGCCGGAAGGCCTGGGCGCCCTGTTCACCGCCGCGTTTCGGCTGTACGTCCGCAGTCCGCTGCTGCTGGCGCTGCTGGCCTTCAGCTTCCTGCTGAACCTGCTGCTAAACGTGATGAACGTGCGCGCGCCGGTCCACATGGCCGTGGCGGGCCGGGGCGCGCCGGACTACGCGGTGTTCGAGGTGCTGATCTCCGGCGGCATGCTGCTGGGCGTCGCGCTGATGGCAGCGCTGCCCGGTCGCCTGGGCCTGGACCGGCTGATCGGGGGCGCGCGCTGGGGGGTGCTGGCCGGGCTGATGGGCCTGCTGCCGGACGCGGTGTGGAGCTGGTGGGCCGGGGCCGCCGTGTTCGGCCTGGGGCTGGGAGTGCTGGAGGTGGCGGCCACCACCCGCATCCAGGGACTGGTGCCGGACGAGGTGCGCGGGCGGGTGATCGGCGCGCTGATGGGCGTCAATGCGGTGGGTCTGTTGCTGGGTGCCGGGCTGGCGGCGCTGCCCCTGCCGACGGCGACGCTGCTGCTGGGGCTGCTGGCCGCGCTGGTGGGGCTGGCCTTGAGCTGGCCGCTGGCGGTGCGGGCGCAGCGGGACAGGGAAGAGGGCTGAACACCCGGAATGAACAGCGCGCCCGGAGAGTCACCTCCAGGCGCGCTGTTCATGGAAGCTTTTGCTACACGGCGACGGTGCCGCGCGCCAGCCGGCGCTCCATCAGCCGCTGCACCACCTCCAGCACGCTGCACACCGCCCAGTAGATCAGGGCGGCCATCAGGTACGGGCCGAACGGCTCGAAAGTGCGGGCCACCACCAGCTGCGCCGAGCGCATCAGCTCCACCACCGTGATCACCGAGATCAGGCTGGTGTCCTTGACCAGCGAGATCAGGGTGTTGCCCAGGGAGGGCAGCGCCACCCGCGCGGCCTGCGGCATCACGATCAGCCACAGCGTCTGGCTGCGGTTCAGGCCCAGGCTCAGCGCCGCCTCGCGCTGGCCGCGCGGCACCGACTGGATGGCCGCCCGCAGCGTCTCCGAGAGGTACGCGCCGGCATTCAGCGTCAGGGCCAGCACCCCGCCGGTCAGCGGATTGAGCGTCAGGCCCAGGCTGGGCAGGCCGTAGTAGATCACGAAGATCTGCACCAGCAGCGGCGTGCCGCGGATAAACGACACGTACAGCCCGCTGAGCGTGCGCAGCAGGCCCACGGGGGTCAGCCGCAGCAGCGCCACCAGAAAGCCCAGCGGCAGGCCCAGCAGCATGGCAGCCAGCGCGTACCCGAGCGTGACCGGGGTGTAGCTGAGCAGGGTGGGCAGCGCCTGCAGGGCGCTCTGCCACACCACCTGCCACTGCTGGAGGGCGCTGTCCATTCAGCTCACTTGCCCGGCTTGCTCACGTCCTGCCCGAACCACTTGCGGCTCAGCTTGGCGTAGGTGCCGTCGGCCTTCAGCTGCAGCAGCGCGCGGTCCACCGCCGTCTTGAGGGCCGTGCCGCTCTTGCGCATCGCGATGGCCACCGGCTGCGGATCGTCGAGGATCCCCGCGCCCCGGACCGGCAGATGCTGCTTCTGGATCAGGTAGCCGACCAGCAGCCGGTCATTGACCGCCGCGTCCAGCCGGCCAGCGGCCAGGTCCGCGAGGTACTCGGGCGCGCCGGGGTACGTGACCACGTTGATGCCGCCCGCCTTGCGCAGCATCTGCTCGTAGTTGCTGCCCAGGCCCACGCCCACCCGCTTGCCCTTCAGCGCGTCCAGGCTGTTCAGGTTGGCGGCGTTGCTCTTGCGCACGATGATCTGGGCGCTGCTGTAGGCGTAGGGGGCCGAGAACAGGATGCTCTTCTGCCGCTCGGCGGTCACGCCCACCTGATTCACCACCGCGTCGAACTTGCCCGCCTGCAGGCCGGCCAGAATGCCGCTCCACTCCGTCAGCACGAACTGCGGCTTCAGGCCCAGCTTGGCCGCCACCGCCGAGGCGATGTCCACGTCGAAGCCGGTCAGCTGCCCCGCCTCGTCCTTGTAGGTGAAGGGCGGGTAGGTGCCTTCCATGCCGATGGTCAGCACGCCCGGCTTGAGGGTGTCGAGGCTGGCCGCCTGGGCGGAGGCGAGGGCCAGCAGGGCCAGCGGAACGAGGATACGCTTCATCAGGAACTCCTTCTCCTGCTCCAGCGGCGAGCAGGCAACCGGATCACCTTACACCTTCGGTCAACAACTCCACTGTGACGACCTCTGCACAAGGGGTCTCATCAATCCTTACGGCAGCAGGTCCTCGTCCTCGATCAGGAAGTCCACCGCGCCGGAGCCGATCTCGTAGAAGCCGCCGATCACCCGGATCTGGCCGCTGGCCTCGGCCGCCTGCACCACCGGCTTCCGGCGCAGCTCGGCCACCTGGGTGCGCACGTTGCTCAGCACCGCCTCACGCATGCGGCTTTTCTTGTCCCGGATCGTCGGCATGGTCCGCAGCGACGGCTGAATGCGGCGGATCAGCTGCTGCAGGGCGGGCGGTTCGCGCTGGATGTCGTCTTCCGGCAGCATGGCGGCCCGCACGGCGCCGCAACCCTCGTGGCCCATCACCATCACCAGCCGGATCTGCAGGTAACGGATCGCGTACTCCAGGGTGCCGAGTTCCGACTCGCCCACCACGTTGCCGGCCACCCGCACCACGAACAGGTCGCCGAAGCCCTGGTCGAACACCAGTTCCACCGGGACCCGGCTGTCGCTGCAGGCCAGCACTGCTGCGAAGGGCGTCTGGCCCATGATCTGGGCGCGGCGCTCGTTGGCGCCCAGTTCCGGGCGTGTCGCCTGCCCGGAAAAGAAGCGGGCGTTGCCGCTCTTGAGGGCGCGGATGGCGTCGTCCGGCGTGGTGATCACGTTGGGCCGCAGCCCGGCGATCTCCTCCATGCTGGCTCCGCGCCGGATGGCGTCCAGAATGCGGCTCTCGAAGTCTGGGTCACTCATGAGAGGCATTGTAAGTGCAGCAAACCCCCGGGCCGGCCGGGTCCGCTATCATTCTGTTCATGACAGAACAGCACGCCGAGACGCTGCCGGATCCGGCGGCCCTGCAGGACATGTTTGACCGTTACACCGCGCTGCGCGACACCATCCAGGGGCTGCAGGCCGAGCGCGAGCAGCTCAGCGAGCAGATCAAGGCCGCGCTGGACGCAGGCCTCAGCGCCGAGTCGGAGCTGTACCGCGCCACGCTCAAACGCTCGCGGCGCATCGAGTACCCACTGGACCGCTTCCGGGAAGCCTTCGGGGACGCGGCCGCGCTGGAGGCCGCCGTGATTGACCGCAAGCGGGCCGAGGCGCTGGCCAAGGCCGGCGACCTGGACCTGGAGCAGCTGCAGCAGCTGGCCGAGGTGCGCGAGGTGGTCAGTCTGGTGCTGGTGGCCCGGGGAGACGACTGATGCCGCTGGAGATCGTGCAGGGCGATATTGCCGCCGAGCGCAGCTGCGCGGTGGTGACGGCCGCCAATGCCCAGCTGGCGGGCGGCGGCGGGGTGGACGCGGTGATTCACCGGGCGGCAGGGCCGGCGCTCCTGCGGGCCATCCGGGCCATCGGCGGCACGCCCACCGGCACGGCCGTGATCACCCCGGCGTTTGAGCTGGAGCGGCAGGGCGTGCGGCACGTCATCCACGCGGTGGGCCCCATCTGGCGCGGCGGGCAGGCCGGCGAGGCCGGGTTGCTGGCCGGCGCGTACCGCCGCAGTCTGGAGCTGGCCGTGGAGGCCGGCTGTGACAGCGTGTCGTTCCCGGCCATCAGCACCGGGGTGTACGGTTACCCGCTGGCACAGGCGGCGGAGGTGACGGTGCAGACCATCCGGGCCTTCCTGGAGACGCATCCGGCCCTCCACGTGCGGGTTGTGCTGTACGGCCAGGAGGCGCTGCGGGCCTTCGAGCGGGCCGGGGCAGGGCGCTAGGGCCTAAAGGCCCGTTCACCCGCTTCTCGTCTGGACGGGTGCCGGGTGGACCACGCTGAAGCATGACCGATTCCGACAAGTCGAGCGAGGCCCAGCAGCGTCCCGATCCCACCGCCAAGGTGCCTGCCGAGGGCCAGAGCCACCCGATCCCGGAGGAAGACCAGGGTCAGGACCAGGGCACCGACACCGCCTACAACCGTGAACCCGCCGAGGGCGGGCGTGACGAGAGCTGAGCAGACCCCCAACGCGGAGCGTTCCCCCGAGGAGCGCTCCGCCCTGCTGCTGTGGATGCACCGGACGCTCACCGACACCTACGGCCCAAAGCCGCTGGTGGCGCGGCGCGACCCGATGCACGAGCTGATCAGCACCATCCTGTCGCAGCGCACCAACTGGCGCGACGAGGACGCCGCCTACCAGGAACTGGTGGCGCTGGGCGGCGAGCCGCTCAGCTGGGACCGCATCGCGGAGCTGCCGGTGGAGCAGGTGGCGCATGCCATCCGCCGCAGCAACTACCCGGAGAGCAAGGCCCCGCGCATCCAGGCCACCCTGAAGGCCATCTGTGCCGAGCGCGGCAGCTATGACCTGAGTTTCCTGGCGACGCTGCCGCCGCAGGAGGGCCTGAAGTGGCTGACCAACCTGCCGGGGGTGGGGGTCAAGACCGCCAGTCTGGTGCTGCTGTTCAACTTCTCTCTGCCGCTCTTTCCGGTGGACACCCACGTGCACCGCATCACCAGCCGGGTGGGCGCCATTCCGGCGATGGGCGAGGCGGCGGCCCACAAGGCGCTGCTGCGGCTGCTGCCCCCGGACCCGCCGCTGCTGTACGAGCTGCACGTGAACCTGCTCAGCCACGGCCAGCAGGTGTGTACCTTCAGCCGCCCCCGCTGCGGCAAGTGCGTGCTGCGCGAACGCTGCGACGCGTATGCCCGCTACGGGGACCGGGTACCCAGCTTCGCCGAGACCGGGGTGGGCAAGGGGAAGGCCAAAGGCAAGGCGGCCGCCGCCTAGCTACCCTTCCAGAAAGGCCGTCACCACCCGGTTGAGCACCCACCAGCCGTCCGGGGTGGCGCTCAGCTGGTCGTCCTGCAGGGTCAGCAGGCCGCGCCGCCGCTGCTGCTCAATCACCGCGCCGTACCGCGCCCGCACGTCCAGACCGCTGCGCTCCGAGAGGGCGGTCAGGTCCAGGCCCTCGCGCAGCCGCAGGCCCATGAACAGCGCGTCGGTGATCAGGTCCTCCGGGTCCAGCGGCTCGGTCTCGCCCGGCGCGCCGGCCAGCCACTCGTGCAGATGGGCGTTGGTGCGGCGTGCGGGCGGCGTTCCCGGATAGAACCCGGCCGCGCCGGGTCCCAGGCCCAGAAAGTACTGGCCGGTCCAGTAGGCGCGGTTGTGGCGGCTCTGGGCGCCGGGGCGGGCATAGTTGCTCACCTCGTAGCGCTCGAAGCCGGCGGCCGTCAGCAGCGCCTCGGTCTGCTCGAAACCGGCCCGCTCATCGTCCTCGTCCACCGTGACGCCCTGCCGGGCAAACGGCGTGCCCGGCTCCACGGTCAGGGTGTAGGCGCTGACATGCTCCACCCCCAGCCGCACCAGCCCGGCGATGTCCTGGGCCAGCGGCTGACCGGCCACCGCCGTGATCAGGTCGCCGCTGACCCGGAACCCGGCCTCCAGCAGCGTGGTCACGGCCTCCTGCGCCTGCCGGGCCGAGTGCTGGCGGCCCAGGAACTGCAGCGTCGGATCGTCCAGGCTCTGCACTCCCACCGAGGCGCGGTCAAAGCCCAGGCTGCGCCAGAAGCGGGCGCGCTCGGCCGAGACAGTGCCGGGATTCACCTCCAGCGTGTTCTCCAGACGGCCCCAGCCGAGATGCCGCCGCACCGTGCCCACCAGCGCCTCCAGCTCGTGGTCGCGCAGGAACGAGGGGGTGCCGCCGCCCAGGTACACCGTGTCGAGGGCCGTCGGGTGCTGGGCGGCCAGCTGCCGCGCCTCCTGCTCCAACCGCTCCAGATAGCGCGCCACCAGATCGCCCTGCCGCAGCAGCACGTGAAAGTCGCAGTAGGGGCAGATGGTGGGGCAGAACGGCACATGCACGTACGCATGACGCACCGGGGCAGGCAGGCTCACGCCGGGGAGTCTAGAGTGCCGCCGGGTCCGGGAGTGTGGTGCGTGTCTGAGCGCGGCCGGGTGCCAGGGCGTGTGGGGTGGCCTGCCACCACGTGAGCAGGGTGGCGCTCAGGTCCTGTGGCGCGCACACCCGCACCGCCAGGTCCAGCTGGGCCGCGACGCTGGCCGCCGCACACTCGCCCTGCTCGCCGCTGTGGCCCAGCGCGTCGGTCCAGGCCGGCAGCACGCCACCCTCCTGAAAACTCAGGTCGCCCTGCTCCACGGTCCGGAGCGGCACGCTTACGGCGGGTCCACGCGCTAGCGCCCGGTCCAGCACCACCACGCCGGTCAGTGGACGGCCCTGCAGCGGATCGGTGTACAGCCGCAGCGCGGCGGTCAGCGGTGTCAGGTGGTCGTACACCAGCAGCAGGGTCTGGCCCTTGCCCGGCAACGCCTCCAGCACCCGGGCCGCCTCGCGGGCCTGCTCCGGCCTCGCCGCCACCGCCCAGTGATGCCCGCCGGCCCCGCCCTGATACAGCGCCAGCGTGCTGCCGTACACGTCGCTCCAGCTTCCAGTCAGCTGCATGGCTGGCATTCTACCGGCCTTTGGCCGCGTGGCCTCCTGACCGGGCGCGTCCACTATCATGTCAGCCGTGCGCCTGCTGCTGCTCTCGGACATCCACGCCAACGCTGTGGCGCTGGAGGCGGTGCTGGCCGATGCCCAGGCCCGGCGCTACGACCGGGTGGTGTTCCTGGGCGACGCGGTGGGCTACGGTCCGCGCCCGGAAGAGGTGCTGGCCACCCTGCGCCGCCTGGACGCCACCTGCATTCTGGGCAACCACGAGGAACACCTGCTGGAGCTGATCCAGCACCCGGCCGCACCGCACAACTCGGTGGTGCTGCAGGCGCTGGAGTGGCAGTTGACCCGGCTGGACAGCGCCGACCTCCACGACCTGAACCGCTGGCGCGACGGCATCGAGGACCCGGAGGTGGGCGCCCGCTACCGCCACGGCAGCCCGCTGGCCCTGGACCAGTACACCGACTCGGTCACGGCCGCGCGCGAGGTGTTCGCCAGCTGGGCCGGTCGGCTGGCTTTCGTGGGCCACACCCACGTGCCGGGCGTCTACGCCACCCTGAACGCGCCGGTGGGCGAGTGGGTCAAGTTCCAGGGCTTTCCGGAGGGCGGGAGCTACATGGTGCCGCCCAGCGCCCGGGTGATCCTCAACCCCGGCTCGGTGGGTCAGCCGCGTGACGGCAACCCGCAGGCCAGCTACGCCGTCTACGACACGGGACGCAGCAACTTTGAGGTGTACCGCGTGAGCTATGACGTGCCGCTGGTGCAACGGCAGATTCTGGAGGCCGGGCTGCCCGAGGTGCTGGCGGCCCGGCTGAGCATCGGCAAATGACGGCCGCACTGCCGCCCGAACTGCACCCGGTCCTGCTGGACGAGGTGCGCGGCTACCGGGGCCACGCCCTGCTGCTGACCGGGCCGGCGCGGGCCGGCAAGGGCGGGCTGGCGCTGCGGATCGCGGCCCTGCAGAACTGCAGCGGCGCCGACCCGCGCAGCCCGGAGGCGCCCTGCGGCCACTGCGCGTCCTGCCGCAGCCTGGCGCTGGGGGCGCACCCGGACCTGCTGACGGTCAGCCCGCGCACCACCACCAGCACCGGCCGGGTGGCACGGCGGCGCATCATCCCGATCGGGGCAATTCTGGAGGAGCGCGACGACGCCCACGAGTTCGAGCAGCACGTGTACCAGTTCGTGGAGCTGCGGCCCACCTACCGCCGCCGGGTGGTGCTGATCGAGGGGGCCGAGCACCTCAACGAGAACGCCGCCAACGCCCTGCTGAAGCTGATCGAGGAGCCGCCCTACGACGCACTGTTTCTGCTGCTGGCCGAGGATCTGCGCGCGGTGATGCCCACCATCGTGAGCCGCTCCGCGCGCCTGAGCGTGACGCCGCTGGGCGAAAGCGGCATGCAGCGGGCCGCCACGCTGGCCGGCCTGCAGCCGGACCCGGAACTGCTGGCGCTGGCGGCCGGGCGTCCCGGGGTGCTGGGCGCGGCGGAGGCGGTGACGGCGGCGCTGGAGGACGGGCGGCGGCTCACGGAGGCGGTGCGCGGCAGCCTGCTGGAGACGCTGGAGGCGGCCGAGACGATGGAGAAGCGTTTCGACAGCGAGTGGCACGTGCAGGCGCTTCACCACCTGTGGCAGCACGAGTCGCCGCAGGTGCGCGCCCACGCGGACGACGCGCTGGAACGGCTGCTGTCGGCGCTGGAAGGCTACGCCAGCCCCAGCCTCGCGTTCCAGGTGTTCGCGCTGGACCTGCGCGCGGCCTTCGGGGAGGGCGGATGACCCGGGTCAAGATCTGCGGCACCACCACGGTGGCCGACGGGATGCTGGCGGCCGAGGCCGGCGCCGACGCCATCGGGCTGATCTTCGCGCCCGTCAGCCGGCGGCAGGTGGACGTGCAGACGGCCCGCCAGATCAGCCTGGCGGTGGGGCCAGCGGTGGGCCGGGTGGGCGTCTTTCTGGACCAGCCACTGGACGAGGTCTTGCGGCTCGCAGCAGCGGCCCGGGTCTCGGCCGTGCAGATTCACGGCCGGGTGTCAAGTCTTTACCTGGAGACGCTGGCTTGCTACCATCCCGTTCTGCGTGTGCTGACCCCCGCTGAGCTGGCGGGGGCCGGTGCGCCGCCCATAGGCCACACCCTGATGTTGGACGCGCCCACGCCAGGCCAGGGGGTGCCGCTCGACTGGGAAGCGCTGCGGCCGGGCTTTCTGCCGGGCAGCTGGCTGGCCGGTGGGCTGGGACCGGAGAACGTGAAGCAGGCCATTCAGGTGCTGCAACCGGCCGGAGTGGACGCGGTCAGCCGGCTGGAAATGGCGCCGGGCCACAAGGACCCCGCCAGGGTCCGGGCCTTCATCCAGGCGGTCAAAATGGCCAGCTGGAGTGCCACAAACGAAAGTTATCCACAGTGAAACGGAAGCCTGTGGATAACTCTGAAACGTTTGAAACAGGGGCGTTCGAGGGGCATTCGAGTGCGCCAGGACGCCCGAATCCCGGTTTCTGATCGGCCGCATGCGGTGAGTCACCCGGAGGTTATCCACAGTCCCTGTGGATAAGCCTGTGGATAACTTTCAGCGAATGCGATGCACATAAGTCGGGCGGACCGGGCGACATCACGCGCCCGGTCCGCCCGATGAGATGTCTGATTCAGCGGCGCAGCAGGCGCCAGACGCCCGGCAGCAGCAGCGCCGCCAGCCCCAGCTTCAGGGCGTCGCCGATCAGGAAAGGGATCAGGCCGGCATGTAACAGGCTGGTCCCCTTCAGGCCAGTGACCACGCTCAGCCACGGCAGGCCCAGGCTGTAGATCACCACGCTGGCGGCCAGCATCGCCAGGGCCGTGCCGCCCACCCGGCGGTCCAGACCGTAGCGCTGCACCAGCCAGCCGACCAGCCCGGCCGCCAGCACGTAGCTGAGCAGGTAGCCGCCGGTGGGGCCGGCCAGCTTGGCCAGCCCGGCGGAGCTGCCCGCGAACACCGGCAGGCCCACCGCGCCCAGCGCGAGGTAGCTGGCCAAGCTCAGCGCGCCGCGCCGGGCACCCAGGGCCGCGCCCACCAGCAGCACGCCCAGCGTCTGCAGGGTGATGGGCACCGGGTACAGCGGCACCTCCACCTGCGCCAGCAGCGCCACCAGCAGGGCGCCGCCCAGCACCAGCAGCACGTTGGTCAGCAGGCGCGACTGTGGAAAGGCGGCGCGGGCGAGGGTCGGAAAGCGGGTGGACACGGGAGACTGGGTCATGGGTGTTCCTTTCGGGAGATCAGCTGCACGTCGCCGGCGCTGATGGTGAGGGGCGGGCCGTGGTCCGGCTGGACCAGCAGGCTGCCGTCCGGGGCTAGGTCGAGGGCGAGGCCAGAGACCGGTCCGGCCAGCGTCTGCACCTGCACCTGCTGGCCCAGCGTGACGCTGGCCCGGCGCCAGGCGTCCAATACCTCGCCGGCGGGAGCGTTCAGCCAGCGGTCCAGGCGGCCCAGCAGCACTTCCAGCACCCCGGCGCGGGTGACGCCGGGCCGGAAGGCCGACAGGTGGGCGGCGCCCGGCGGCGCGTCGTGGACGTTCAGGCCGATGCCCAGCACCGCGCGTTGCAGCTCCTCGCCGCGCAGGTCGGCCTCCAGCAGGATGCCGGCCAGCTTGCCCCCGTCCGGAGCCAGCAGGTCGTTGGGCCACTTCAGCCCGCCCACCCCGGCGGCCTCGTGCAGCGCCACGCCGGCTGCCAGCGGCAGCAGGCCCAGCTGCGGCAGCGTCAGGCTGCCGGGCAGCAGCACGCTGAAGGTCAGGCCCGCCCCGCTGCTGTCCCAGACGCGGCCCCGCCGCCCGCGTCCGGCGGTCTGCTGTTCGGCCAGCACCACCGCTCCGGCGGGGGCCGGCGGGCTGGCGGTGGCCCAGGCCCGCAACTCGTCCTGGGTGCTGCCGCAGCGGCCCAGGTAGCGGTAGGGCCGGCCCTGCAGCTGCAGCAGCTGCGGGGCGGGGGTGCCGGCCGGCAGGGCGTAGCCGCGCCGCGACACGCTCAGCGGGTAGCCCTCGGCCTGCAGCGCGTGCGCCAGCGTGTGGACGCTGACGCGGTTGACGCCCAGCTGCGCCGCCAGCCGCAGTCCGGATTGCGGCTGGTCGGTGAGCAGGGGCAGCAGACGGACCGGCACGTTCAGCAGTTTGCCTCCAACCGCTGAACGAAAGCAATGAACCGGGTGCAGACACACCGCTCAGGCCACCCGGGTCGCTCGGCTATGCTGAAGGCCGTGACCACCACCGATTCTCCCCGGCGACCGGGGCGCCGGCGCACCACCGGCGCCAGCCCGGTGCGGACGCTGGAGCGTGGCCTGCACGTGCTGAGCGTGCTGGGGGCCGGGGGCGCGGCCACCCTCAGCGACCTGAGCCGGCGGGCCGGGCTGTCGGCCAGCACCGCTTCCCGGCTGCTGCAGACGCTGGAAAAGGCCGGTTATGCCGAGTGGGACGCCGCGTCCGGTCAGTGGCGGGTGGGGCTGGGGGCGTACCGGGTGGGAGCCGCTTACGTGGGCGGCAGCGGCCTGACCGGCGCGGCCGACCCGGCGATGCAGCGGCTGGTGGCCGAGCTGGGCGAGACCTGCAACCTGGCGGTGGTGCAGGGCGGCGAGGCGGTCTACATCCATCAGGTGGAGGGCCGGCAGCTGGTGCGGATGTTCACCACCCTGGGCGCTGGAGCCAGCCTGCACGCCACTGGGGTGGGCAAAGCGCTGATGGCGTGGCAGCCGCCCGAGGAGGTGCGGGCGCGGCTGGGCGGCGGCCCCTACCCGGCCCTGACCCCGCACACCCTGACCACGCTGGCGCAGTATCTGGAGAGCCTGGAGGCGGTGCGGCAGCAGGGTTACGCCCTGGACGATCAGGAGCGAGAGCTGGGCGTGCGTTGCGTGGCGGCCCCGGTCCACGACGCCGCCGGCCGGGTGGTGGCGGCGCTGAGCGTGAGCGCCCCCACCACCCGGCTGAGCGAGGCGCGGGTGCCGGAAACGGCCCGCCGGGTCCGGGAGGCGGCGGCCGAGGTGTCGCGGCGGCTGGGCTACGGAGGGCCGCCGTGAGCCGCCCTGGAGAGCAGGGCAGCACCGACACCTTTCTGGAGCGGCTGCAGGCCGACTGGGGACGGGTGCTTCCGGAGCTGGACAGCCAGCCGATGCTGCTGCCGATCCTGGTGGCGCGGCTGCATCAGGCGCTGTCCCGGCGGGTGGAGGACACCTACCGGGCATCGGGCCTGAACGCGGCCAACTGGGACCTGCTGGTCACGCTGCGGCGCAGCGCCCCGCCGGAGGGCCTGACGCTCTCGGAGCTGGCGGGCCTGACGGCGGTGGCGGGCCCCACCATGACCAACCGGGTGGACCGGCTGCAGCAGAAGGGGCTGGTGGAGCGGCTGGCCGACCCACAGGACGGCCGCAGCTGGCGGATCCGCCTCACCGCGCATGCCGAGGCGCTGCTGGACCGGCTGCTCCCGGCCCACGTTCATAACGAAGCGCGGCTGCTGTCGGGGCTGAGCGCGGCGGAGCGGGCGCAGTTCGAGCGCCTGATCCGCCGGCTGCTGCGCGACCTGGAGGTTCCGCCCGGCTGAATCACCCCTCGGCCGCGCAGGATTCGCACCGGGTTCTGCAAGGCCCCGGTCATCCCGCCCCGGACCCCACTGCTCCGCCCCTTCCGGCTTTGTTTGACCCGCCCGGCGGCCATCCCGTACCATTTACTTAGAAGTCGAAGTACCGACGCGGGGAGGTCTCAGCATGGCGCTGGCCACGAAACGGACGCTGGAGCAGGTGAACGGCCTCACGGAGCCAGAATTTGTGGCGATGTTCGGCGCGGTGCTGGAACACTCGCCCGCGTACGCGCGCCGTGCGTGGGCGCAGCGGCCGTTCGAGAGTGCAGAAGTGCTGGCCGCCGCCTTCCGCCAGGCGGTGCAGCAGGACGACCCGGCTGCCCAGATGGCGCTGATCCGGGCGCACCCGGACCTGGCCGGCAAGGCGGCGCTGGCCGGTGAACTCACTGCCGAGTCGGCTGGAGAGCAGCGCTCGGCGGGGCTGGACCGGCTGAGCCCGGATGAGTACGAACGCTTTCACCGCACCAATGCCGCCTACCACGAGAAGTTCGGCATTCCCTTCGTGGTGTGCGTGCGTGAGCACACCAAGGACAGCATCCTGGAGCAGGCCGAGCGCCGGCTGACCCACACCCCCGAGCAGGAGCGGCAGGCGGCGCTGGACGAGGTGGCCAAGATCGCCCGGCTGCGCGTGCTCGATCTGATGGAGGAGACCCCATGACCCAGACGGTGAGCAGCAACCCCAACGACGAGTTCAAGGGCCGCTTCCGGCTGGCCCAGAACAACTACGGCAAGAGCGACATCCGGCTGGTGCGGGTGGACCGGACCCAGCCGCGCCATGTGCTCAAGGACGTGCGGGTGGACGTGGCGCTGGAAGGCGACTTCACCGCCGCCCACGTGGACGGCGACAACGCCGGCCTGCTGGCCACCGACACAATGCGCAACACGGTGTACGCGCTGGCGCAGTCTCAGCTGACCGACAGCGTGGAGCAGTTCGGCATGACCCTGATCCGGCACTTCCGTCAGGCGGGCCCCAGTATCCGCGGCGGCACGGTGCAGCTCACCGAACACCTCTGGGACCGGATGCTGGTTCACGGCGTCCAGCACGACCATGCCTTCACGCGCGCCAGCGGCCAGCACACCGCCACCGTCTCGGGCGACGGCGAGACCTTCAGCGTGACGAGCGGCATCAACGAGCTGACCATCCTCAAGACCACCCGCAGCGGCTGGGAGGGTTTCCTGCGCGAGCAGTACACCACCCTGCCCGAGACCGACGACCGGATTCTGGCGACCGTGGTGGACGTGAACTGGGAGTACACCCCGACGGCGGTGCAGGACGAGGCCACCGACTACGACGCCATCTTCGCGGGGGTGCTGGACCAGTTGCAGACCTCGTTTGCCGATCACTACTCGCCGTCCATGCAGTACAGCCTGTACCGCATCGGCTCGGCGGTGCTGGAGCGCTTCTCGCAGATCAGCCGCATCCACCTGTCGTTCCCGAACCGCCACCACATCCTCTACAACCTGGAGCGCTTCGGCATGGAGAACAGCAAGACGTCGGACGTGCAGGTGCTGCACGCCGACGCCGAACCGTACGGCCTGATTGAGGGCTGGGTCGAGCGCGCGTGAGCCTCAGCACCCACGTGCTGGACACCGCCCAGGGCCGCCCGGCCGCCGGACTGCGGCTGGAGCTGTACCGGCTGGACGGTGAGCTGCGCGAGAACTTGGCGAGCGCCGTGACCAACCGGGACGGCCGCACCGACCGGCCGCTGCTGGCGGCGGACGAGGCGCAGCCGGGCGTGTACGAGCTGGTGTTCCACGTGGCCGAGTATTTCCAGGCCCAGGGGGTGGCGCTGCCGCAGGTGCCGTTTCTGGACACGGTGCCGCTGCGTTTCGGCATTGCGGACGCGGCCGCCCACTATCACGTGCCGCTGCTGGTCTCGCCCTGGAGTTACAGCACCTACCGTGGCAGCTGAGCTGCCGCATTTCCCTTCCCTTTCCCGCCGGTTCCGGAGGTTTTCATGGCGTTCAGCTTCACCCTGAATGGCCGCACGGTCACGCCGTCCGGCTATGCGGCCCACACCACCCTGCTCGACTGGCTGCGCTCCGGCGGACTCACCGGCAGCAAGGAGGGCTGCGCGGAAGGCGAGTGCGGCGCCTGCGCCGTGCTGCTGGCCCGCCCCACCGATGACGGCCTGGGCACCCGCTGGGACGCGGTCAACGGCTGCCTGCTGCCGCTGGCGGCCCTGGACGGTCAGGAGGTGCGGACGGTGGAGGGGCTGGGCCAGCCGGGAGCGCTGCATCCGGTGCAGCAGGCGATGAGCGTGGGCGGCGGCTCGCAGTGCGGGTACTGCACGCCCGGCTTCGTGGTGAGTATGGCCGCCGAGTACTACCGCGAGGGGCGTGACGACTTCGACATCCACGCGCTGAGCGGCAACCTGTGCCGCTGCACCGGCTACCGGCCGATCCGGGACGCCGCCATGACCCTGGGGCAGCCGGACCCGCAGGACCCGCTGGCCCGGCAGCGCCTTCAGCCGGCCGCTTTGCCCGCCGAGACCCACCTGCAGACAGCCCAGGGCGAGTTTCACCGCCCCGCCACGCTGGAAGACGCGCTGGCCCTGGTGCAGCAGCACCCGGACGCCCAGGTGCTGGCGGGCGGCACCGACTGGGGCGTGGACCTGAACCTGCGGCACCGCCGCGCCGCCGTCACCATCGCCATTGACCATCTGCCGGAGCTGCGGGTGCTGCAGGAGGACGCGCACACCCTGGAACTCGGCGCGGCCCTGCCGCTCTCGGAACTGGAGCGCCGGCTGGCCGGGCGGGTGCCGCTGCTGGCCGAGCTGTTCCCGCAGTTCGCCTCGCCGCTGATCCGCAACCGCGCCACGCTCGGCGGCAACCTGGGCACCGCCTCCCCGATCGGGGACAGTCTCAGCGCCCTGCTGGCGCTGGACGCCCGGGTGGTGCTGGTGGGGCCGCAGGGCGAGCGCGAGGTGCCGCTGGAGCGCTACTTCACCGGCTACCGTCAGACCGAGCGGGCGGTGGGTGAACTGATCCGGGCGGTGCGGCTGCCGCTGCCGCTGGCGCCCATCACCCGCTTCTACAAGGTGGCCAAGCGCCGCTACGACGACATCAGCGGCGTGTCGGCGGCCTTCGCGCTGACGCTGGACGGCGAGCGGGTGCAGCAGATCCGCATCGGGCTGGGCGGGGTGGCCGCCACTCCGCTGCGCGCCTACCGCACCGAGGACGCCCTGGTGGGTCAGCCGTGGACCCCGGACACGGCGCGGCAGGCGGCCCGTCTGATGGGCCGGGAGGGCACCCCCATGAGCGACATGCGCGCCAGCGCCGAGTACCGGAAGGCCATGCTGGAGCAGCTGCTGCTGAAGTTCCACTTTGAGACGAGCGGCCAGGAGGTGCCGGCATGAGCGGGCCGGTGGGCGAGGCGCTGCCGCACGAGTCGGCCGAACTGCACGTGACCGGCGCGGCGCTGTACACCGACGATCTGACCGCCCGCACCCACGGCGTGCTGCACGCCTGGCCGGTGCAGGCCACGGTGCCGCACGGCGTCCTCACCCGGCTGGATGCGAGCGCGGCGCTGCAGGTGGCCGGGGTGGTGCGGGTGCTGACCGCCGCCGACGTGCCGGGCGTCAACGACGCGGGCGTCAAGCACGACGAGCCGCTGTTTCCGCAGGAAGTGATGTACCTGGGCCACGCGGTGTGCTGGGTGCTGGGCGAGACGGTGGAGGCGGCCCGGCTGGGCGCGGCGGCGGTGGTGGTGGAGACCCAGGCCCTGCCGGCGGTGGTGCGGCTGCGCGACGCGGTGGAGCAGGCGTCGTTCCAGGGCATGCCGCTGCACCTGCGCCGGGGCGACGTGGCCCAGGGGCTGGCCGGGGCCGTCCACACCTTCTCCGGCGAGTTCGAGTTCGGCGGGCAGGAACACTTCTACCTGGAAACCCACGCCAGCCTGGCCACCATCGACGAGGCCGGGCAGGTGTTCATTCAGAGCAGCACCCAGCACCCCACCGAAACGCAGGAGATCGTGGCGCACGTGCTGGGCCTGCCGAGCAACCACGTCACGGTGCAGTGTCTGCGGATGGGCGGGGGTTTTGGCGGCAAGGAGATGCAGCCGCACGGGCTGGCGGCAGTGGCGGCGCTGGGGGCCACGCTGACCGGCCGTCCGGTGCGGGTGCGCCTCAACCGCACCCAGGACCTGACCATGACCGGCAAGCGGCACCCCTTCTACGCCCGCTGGACGGTGGGCTTCGATGAGGCGGGGCGGCTGCTGGCGCTGGACGCCGAGCTGTACTCGGACGGTGGCTGGAGCCTGGACCTCTCGGAGCCGGTGATGGCGCGGGCGCTGTGCCACATCGACAACGCGTACTTCATTCCGCACGTGTCGGTGCTGGGGCGGGTCTGCCGCACCCACAAGACCTCCCAGACTGCCTTCCGGGGCTTCGGGGGGCCGCAGGGCATGCTGGTGATCGAGGACCTGCTGAGCCGCTGCGCCCCGGCGCTGGGCCTTACGGCACACGAGCTGCGCGAGCGCAACTTCTATCGGCCCGGCCAGACCACTCCCTATGGCCAGCCGGTGCGCCATGCCGAGCGGCTGACCCGCATCTGGGCCGAGCTGCAGCAGAGCAGCGATTTCGCGGCGCGGCAGCAGCAGGTGGAGCAGTTCAATGCCCGCTCGCCGCACCGCAAGCGCGGGCTGGCCATCACGCCGCTGAAATTCGGCATCAGCTTCAACTTCACGGCCTACAACCAGGCGGGCGCGCTGGTGCACGTCTACCGGGACGGCTCGGTGCTCGTCAACCACGGCGGCACCGAGATGGGCCAGGGCCTCCACACCAAGATGCTGCAGGTGGCGGCCAGCAGCCTGGGCGTGCCGCTCAGCACGGTGCGGCTGGCCCCCACCCGCACCGACAAGGTGCCGAACACCAGCGCCACGGCCGCCAGCAGCGGCGCCGACCTGAACGGTGGGGCCGTCCGTGACGCCTGTCATCAGATCCGCACCCGGCTGGCGGCGGTGGCGGCGGGCCGCTTCGGGGTCCACCCGGACGACGTGCGCTTCGAGGCGGGCCGGGTGTTCCCGCTGGGCCACCCGGATCAGGCGCTGGACTTCGCAGCGCTGGTGCACCACGCCTACATGCACCGCACCCAGCTGTGGGCCGCCGGGTACTACCGTACGCCGGGCCTGCACTGGGACAAGGACGCGATGCAGGGCGAGCCGTTTAAGTACTTCGCCTACGGGGCCAGCGTGTCGGAGGTGGAGGTGGACGGCTTCACCGGGGCGTATCAGCTGCGCCGGGTGGACATCCTGCAGGACGTTGGCGACAGCCTCTCGCCGCTGATTGACCTGGGGCAGGTGGAGGGCGGCTTCATCCAGGGGGCCGGCTGGCTGACCCTGGAGGACCTGCGCTGGGACGACCTGGGCCGCCTGACCACCAGTTCGGCCAGCACCTACAAGCTGCCCAGCTTCAGCGAGATGCCGCCCGTCTTCATCGTGAACCTGATGGAGCAGGCCACCGAGGACGGCGTGGTGTACGGCAGCAAGGCGGTGGGCGAGCCGCCGCTGATGCTGGCCTTCAGCGTGCGCGAGGCGCTGCGCTCGGCGGTGGCCGCCTTCGGGCCGGGCGGCGAGACGGTGGAACTGGCCTCACCCGCCACCCCGGAGGCGGTGTACTGGGCGCTCTCGCGGGTGCGCTCCGGCGGGCAGGTGGCCGCCGATGACTGAGCCGGGCCGGAGCCGTCATGCAGTGGCTGACTGAGCTGCAGCGGCTGCAGGCGGCCGGGACACCCTGCGTGCTGGTCACGCTGACCGGCGTGCGCGGCCACGCCCCGCGCGAAGCCGGCGCGAAGATGATCGTGACGGCCAAAGAGACCTTCGGCACGGTGGGCGGCGGCAACCTGGAGATGACGGCGGTGCAGCGGGCGCGGGCGCTACTGGCGGTGCAGGCCGGCACGCCCGACACCCTGACGCTGCGCCTGACGCCCACCGCCCCCGCCGAACACGGGCGGCAGTGCTGCGGCGGTGAGGTGACGCTGCTGCTGGAGCCGCTGCTGGCGCGGCGTCCGGTGGTGGCCCTCTTCGGAGTGGGGCACGTGGGCCTCGCGCTGGCCCGCATTCTGTCCACCCTGGAGCTGGAGCTGCACCTGTGTGATGGGCGGGCGGAGCAGCTGAGTCCCGAACGGCTGGCCGACGTGCTGCACGGCGCGGCCACGGTCCGGGTCCACCACGCCCCCATTCCCGATTCGGTGCTGGGCGAGCTGCCCGCCGGCGCGCACGTCCTGATCCTGACCCACGACCACGCCGAGGACGCCGCGCTGTGTGACGCGGCCCTGCGCCGCCCGGAGCTCGGCTTCATCGGCCTGATCGGCTCGGCGGGCAAGTGGCGGCATTTCCAGCAGCAGCTGGCTGCCGAGGGGCACAGCCCGGCCACCATCCGGCGCATCACCTGTCCCATCGGGCTGCCGGGCATCGGCAGCAAGCAGCCGGCCGCCATCGCGGTCAGCGTGGCCGCTCAACTGCTGCAGCACATCGAGGTGGCCCAGCGGCCTCAGAATGGACCCCTGAATGACTGACCTCGTCCTGTACCGCTCGGCCCTGTTCCATACCCCCGGCAACCCCTTTACCGGCGACGTTCTGCAGACCCTGACCGATGGCGGGGTGGCGGTGCAGGCGGGCCGCATCCTGGCCACCGGCGACTTCGCGGAGGTGCGGGCGGCCTACCCGGCGGCCCCAGTCCATGACCTGCGCGGCGGCGTGCTGCTGCCGGGCCTGGTGGACACCCACGTGCATTACCCGCAGCTGCGGGTGCTGGGCGGGCTGGGGATGCCGCTGCTGGAGTGGCTGGACCGCAACACCCTGCCGGAAGAGGCACGGCTCTCGGACAGGCCGTACGCGCGCGAGCTGGCCCGCGACTTCCTGGGCGCGCTGGCGGCCCACGGCACCACCACCGCGCTGGTGTTCGGCAGCCACTACCGCTCGGCCATGGAGGAGTTCTTTGACGTGGCCGGGCACAGCGGCCTGCGGATCGCGTCCGGGCTGGTGCTGTCAGACCGGCTGCTCCGGCCGGAACTGCACACCACCCCCGAGGCCGCCTTCGAGGAGAGCCGCGCCCTGATCCGGCAGTTCCATGGGCGCGGGCGGCTGCGCTACGCGGTCACGCCGCGCTTCTCGCTCTCGGCGTCCGAGGGCATCCTGGAGGCCTGCGGCGCGCTGATGCACGAGGCGGAGGGGGTGCACTTCACGTCGCACCTCAACGAAAACGTGGCCGAGATCGAGGCGGTTCGCGACCTGTTTCCGTGGGCGCAGGACTACCTCGACACCTACGACCGCTACGGGCTGGTCAGCCGCGCGTCGGTGTTCGCGCACAACATTCACCCCAGCGGGCGCGAGCTGAGCCGCATGGCCGCGGCCGGCTGCACCGTCAGCCACTGCCCCTGCAGCAACAGCGCGCTGGGCAGCGGCCTGTTTCCGCTGCGGCGGCACCTGGAGGCGGGCGTGCCGGTCGCGCTGGGCACCGACGTGGGGGGCGGCACCGGCTTCTCACTGTTCAAGGAGGGGCTGCAGGCGCTGTTCATGCAGCAGCTGACCCCGCCGGAGCAGCGGGCGGCGCTCACCCCGGCCCACTTGCTCTACCTCGCCACCCTGGCGGGCGCCCAGGCGCTGGGCCTGCAGGACGAGGTGGGCGACTTCCGGCCCGGCAAGGCCTTCGACGCGGTGCTGATCCGGCCCCAGGCGGGCACCCCGCTGGACATCCTGATGCGCCACGCCGACAACCCGGGGCGGGTGCTGGCGGGTCTCTTCACCCTCAGCGGCGCCGCCGACGTGCGGCAGGTCTGGGTGGAGGGCGAGACGGTGCACCAGCCCCGGGAGCACGCCGATGCTTGACCTGATCGTTCGCGGCGGCACGGTGGTGACGCCGGAGGGCGCCCAGCGGCTGGACCTGGGCGTGGAGGGCGGGCAGATCGTGGCGCTGGAAGCGGAGCTGAGCGCCCCCGCCCGTCAGGAGCAGGACGTCTCCGGGCTGCACCTGCTGCCGGGGCTGGTGGACATGCACGTGCATTTCAACGAGCCGGGGCGCGCCCACTGGGAGGGGCTGCGCTCCGGCAGCGCGGCGCTGGTGGCCGGCGGCGGCACCGTCTTCGCGGACATGCCGCTCAACAGCGACCCGCCGCTGCTGGACCGCCCCCGCTTTCAGGCCAAGCTGGAGGCCGCCCGGCGCGAGTCGCTGGCGGACTTTGCGTTGTGGGGCGGCCTGACGCCCGACAACCTGGCCGAACTGCCGGAGCTGGCCGGGTGCGGCGTGATCGGCTTCAAGGCGTTCATGAGCGGCAGCGGCATCGAGGAGTTCCGCGCCGCCGACGAACAGACGCTGCACGACGGCATGCAGGTGGCGGCGCGGCTGGGGCTGCCGGTGGCCGTGCACGCCGAGAGCGATGAGCTGACGGCCCGCCTGAGTGCTGGTCTCAACCGGCCGGGGGCGGGCTGGCGTGACTACCTGAACAGCCGCCCGGTTCAGGCGGAGCTGGAGGCCATCGAGCAGGCGCTGCGGCTGGCCCAGGAGACCGGCTGCGCCCTGCACGTGGTGCATGTCAGCAGCGGCGCGGGGGTGGCCCTGATCGCGGAGGCGCGGGCGCAGGGGGTGGACGTGACGGCCGAGACCTGCCCGCACTACCTCGCCTTCACGGACACTGACCTGGAGCGGCTGGGAGCGGTGCTGAAGTGCGCGCCTCCGCTGCGCGACGCCGCCACCCGCGAGACGCTGTGGCAGGCGCTGCTGAGTGGCGCGGTGGACACCATCGGTTCGGATCACTCGCCCAGCAGCCCGGACCTCAAGGACCGTGACAACCCGTTTGCCATCTGGGGCGGCATCGCCGGGGTCCAGAGCACGCTGCCGGTGCTGCTGACCGAAGGGTATGCCCGGCGCGGACTGCCGTTGCCGCAGCTGTCCGCATTGCTGTCCACCACCCCAGCCCGGCGCTTCCGGCTGGCGCGCAAGGGGACGCTGGCGGTAGGGCAGGACGCCGATCTGGTGGCGGTGGACCTGGGCGCCGTCTGGACGCTGGAGGCCGCCCAGCTGCAGCAGCGCTGGCCGCAGACCAGCCCGTACCTGGGCCAGCGGTTCAGCGGTCAGCCGCGCGCCACCTGGCGGCGCGGGCAGCTGATCTGGGACGGCCAGCAGACAGTGGGCCACGCGGGCGGCCAGTTGCTGACGCCCGGCCCGGTATCATGAGCCCATGAACAGTGTGCTTGCTCGTGGCCTGACCATCTTCGGCCTGATCGTGCTGGTGGTGGCGGCGGTGCTGCTCGGGAAGAACGTCTACGACATCAATATCCTGCATGCTGTGGCCATCGCCAACCGCAGCTCGTCGTACTTCAACCCGGTGTTCGAGGTGATGATCGCCACCGGCCTCGCGCTGGTGGCCGGGCTGCTGCTGGGTCTGGGGCTGTCGCGCCTCCGCCGCCGGCAGGCCTAGGCGTCCGGGCGTCAATGTTGACCGCATTACTTTAATCGCCCTTAAAGCTCCTAGCATGGAGCATTCATGGACGCCTCAAACTCAACGAACCCCCCGACGCCGGGCGAGCGATTGCAACAGCTGAACCGGGAGGTGCAGCAACAGCAGCATCGCCTGCAGGAAGCGCGCGCCCGCGAGCATGTGGGCGCGGCCGGCTGGGCACAGACCAGCCTGCTGGAAGACATCATCCGGGCCGGGCGGCAACAGCTGGCCGCCACCGACGCGCTGCGGCAGGTGATGACGTTCACCGATCAGGAGCTGCGCTCCACGCCGCTGGCCGCCGGTCAGGCGGTGCGGCAGGAACAGGAACACACGCTGCGGGAGGTGGTGGCGTCCGGCGATCAGCAGCTGAATGCGGCCCACGCCCTCTCGCGGGTGATTCAGGAGGCGCTGCAGGCTGTGACCGACACGCCGCTGCACGACATCAGCGCGGCCCAGCTGCGGCGGATTCATGGGCGGGTGCAGCAGCAGATCCGGGCGCTGCAGGTGGTCATTGAGGCGGCGCGCGCCCAGAGCAGCACGCTGGAACAGCTGCAGGCGCTCGATGAGGTGAGCGCGGCCTACAGCGAGCAGGTGGCGGCGCTGGACACCCTCAGCGCCGAGGAGGAGCTGAGCCACCTGCAGGAAACGGGAAAACAGGTGGTGGAGCGCATTTCGGAGCTGGAGGACGCCGGTCCCGCGCGTCAGCTGGAAGCGCTGGAGCGCATCGGCAGCGCGGCGGTGCAGCATGTGGGCCACACGGATGCCAGCCCCACCGAGCAGGTGCAGACGCTGACCCACCTGCAGGAGGAAACGGATCAGGCGCTGCGGCGCCTGCGCGAGGACACCGGAGCGGGCGACGCGCCGGATTGACCACTGCCGCTGGTGAACTTGCCCACTCCGGCCTGTCCGCCGTTCGGTGCGGTTCGGCACCTTGGGCAAGTCGCAGGGCGGCGTACAATCGGGGGCGTGAAACGGTCATTCGAGGTGCTGGACCTGGGCACGGTGCCGTACCCGGACGCCTGGCAGCTGCAGCGGCAGCACCACGCCCGGGTGGCGGAGGGCGGCACGCCCACCCTGCTGCTGCTGGAACACCCGGCGGTCATCACGCTGGGGCGCAAGGCGAAGGAAGGCGAGAACATCATCGTCACCCGCGACTACCTGGCGTCCCAGGGCATCGAGGTGCATGCGGTGGAGCGCGGCGGCGACGTGACCTATCACGGCCCCGGGCAGCTGGTCGGCTACGCCATCTTTCCGGTGGGGCGACGGGTCCGCGACTTTCTGCGGCTGCTGGAGGGCGCGCTGGTGGAGGCGCTGGCCCAGCTGCAGCTGCCGGCCCGGCCCAACCCCGGCTACGCGGGCGTGTACGTGGACCCGCGCGAGATCAATGGCCGCCAGTACGACCAGAAGATTGCCAGCATCGGGGTGGCGGTGCAGCGCAATGTGGCGTTTCACGGCTTTGGGCTGAACGTGGCCACCAACCTGCAGCACTTCGAGCTGATCCTGCCCTGCGGCCTGCAGGACACCCAGATGACCAGCGTGGCGCGGGAATACGGGCTGCGCGGGCTGGGCACCCCGCCCGACATGGCCCAGGTGAAGCAGGTCATCGCCGGCGCCTTCGCCCACACCTTCGAGCACTACGACTTTACGCTGCCGGAAGCGGCAGCGATGGGAGCACCATGACGCAGGCAGATCAGGAACCGCGTTTCATCAAGAACGGCATCTATCGCAAGGACTCGGTCCGGGCGCGCGAGCCGAAACCCGACTGGCTGCGCGTCACCATTCCGGTGGGCGGGGTCTTTGGCGAGGTCAAGAAGATCGTCAAGGAGCACCGCCTGCACACCGTCTGCGAGGAAGCGATGTGCCCCAACATCGGGGAGTGCTGGTCGCGCGGCACCGCCACCTTCATGCTGATGGGCCACATCTGCACCCGCGCCTGCCGCTTCTGCGCGGTGGACACCGGCAACCCGATGGGCCGGCTGGACCTGGACGAGCCGGCCAGCGTGGCCGACAGCGTGCGGCTGATGGGCCTGCGCTACGTGGTGCTGACCAGTGTGGACCGCGATGACCTGCCGGACGGCGGCGCGTACCACTTCGCCAAGACCGTGACGGCCATCAAGCGCGAGAACCCCGAGACGCGGGTGGAGGCGCTGACGCCCGACTTCGGCGGCAACACCGCCTGCGTGGACTTGGTGCTGGAGAGCGGCGTGGACGTGTACGCCCAGAACCTGGAGACGGTGCGCCGCCTGACCCACCCGGTGCGCGACATCCGTGCCAGCTACGACCGCACCCTCTCGGTGCTGCGGCACGCCAAGCAGGCCCGCCCGGACGTCATCACCAAGACCAGCATCATGCTGGGCCTGGGCGAAACCCGCGAGGAACTGCTGGAGACCATGCAGGACTGCCGCGACGCCGGGGTGGACGTGCTGACCTTCGGCCAGTACCTGCGCCCCACCCAGCATCACCTGCCGGTGGAGCGCTACGTGACCCCGGAAGAATTTGATGAGCTGCGCGACCTGGGCATGGCGCTGGGCTTTCTGGAGGTGGTCAGCGGACCGCTGGTGCGCTCGTCGTACAAGGCCGAGCAGGTGCTGGAGAAGGGCCGGCTGCCGGGCCACCTCGCCCACCTGGGCGAGACCGACACCCTCGGCATGCTGTAAGCGCAACTGGAGAACGGCCGGAGCGGATGTGGCTCCGGCCGTTCTCTATCCGGTCAGGTCCCTGGCCGCGTCGTCCAGCCACCCGGCCACCTCCTTCGGCGCCTCCAGCGGGAGCAGGTGGCCGGGGCCGTCCAGCTCCCGGAGCGCCGCACCAGGAAAGGCCGGCATCACCCGCTCGCGCATCACCTGCGGCGTCATCACCGGGTCGCTGCGGCTGGCCAGCACCCGCACCGGCACCGCGACGCGCGCCATCTGCCGCTCGTGGTGTTCGCGGCTGCCGTGGTCCGGCCAGGCAGTCCAGGCGGCCTGTTCCGCCCGCAGGCCATCCTCGATCAGCGAAAGCACGGAGGAGGCCGGCAGCGGCGCGCGCACGATCCCGGCATACAGGGCCCTCAGCCGCTCCGGATCACCCCAGGCGGCCTTCAGCTCGGCCCGGCCCCGCTCGGTCATCGGCTCGGGCGAGGGAGGGGAGGAGGCCAGCAGCAGCAACCCCGTCAGGCCCACCGGCTGCCGGGCGGCCAGCACCGCCGCCACCTTGCCGCCCATCGAGTGTCCGGCCAGGGTGTAGCGGGTCAGGCCGGCCGCCTGCACCTGCTGTGCCACATGGTCGGCCATGCCGTCCACCGTGTAGTCGTGGGCGCTGTGGCCCGCCGTGTTGCCCCCGAAGCCGGGCAGATCCAGCGCCACGGACAGCCGTCCCAGCCGGGCCTGCACGTCTGCCCACAGCGGCGCCGAGGTGCCGAAGCCGTGCAGCAGCACCACGGTGGAGGAGACCATCAGGAGCGCTGCCGGTCCGGCTGCACCGGGGGCGTGCCCCGGAACAGGTCGCGGCCCTCCAGCCGCTCCAGCTGAACGGGCCGGCCCTGCTCGGCACTCTGGTACAGCGCCGCCAGAATGCGCTGGTCCTGCAGGCCCTCCTCGCCCGGGGTGTAGGGCGTCAGGTCCTCCTGGACACACATCGAGAAGTGATCGAGTTCCAGCGCGAACTGGTCCACCTCGCGCACCAGATGCTCCGTGGCGGCCTCGGGACTGGCCTGCACCACCCGCAGGTTGGTGTAGGTGAAGGCCGGGTCCAGCGACAGGTTGGCGTCCTCGCCGTACACGGTCAGCGCCCGGTGCTGCGCCGCGCCGTAGCTGGTCAGGCAGTTGGCGATGATGCCGCTGGGGAAGCGCAGGATGAAGCTCACGCTCTCCTCGACCTCCTTGAAACGCGGGTCGCCGGGCGTGCTGTGGGTGTACGCGAACACCTCGTACGGCTCCTCGCCGGTCAGGAAGCGGGCGGTGTTCAGGCAGTACAGCCCCACGTCCGGCAGGCTGCCGCCGCCGGCCAGTTCACGCTTGAGCCGCCACTGCCCGTCGTTGGCCTCCACCTGGGTGTTGACCGAGTTGATCAGCTTGACCCGGCCCAGCTCGCCCCGCTCGATCAGCTCGCGGGCCAGCTGATGGTGCGGGGTGTACTGGATGCGGTAGGCGGTCATCAGCCGCACCCCGGCCTCACGGCAGGCCCGCACCATCGCCTCGGCATTCTCGGGGGTGTCGGAGAGCGGTTTCTCGCACAGCACGTGCTTGCCGATGCGGGCCGCCCGCTCGGCGTATTCGCGGTGCAGGCTGTTGGGCAGCACGATAAACACCGCCTGCACGTCCTCGCGCCCGCGCAGCTCCTCGAACTGCTCGTAGCTGTACACGTCGGCGTCGCTCAGGCCGTGCTGCCGGGCTTTCTGCAGCGCTTCGTCGCGGTCGCCGCTCACGATGGCCGCCAGCCGCGAGCGACCCGACAGCCGGAAGGCCGGCAGCAGCTCCTCGGTGGTCAGTTCCCCCAGGCCGATCACGGCGTAACCGACGCGCTCTTCCGGGGGCAGGATGGTGCGGATTTCCTTAGTCATGGGACGCCTCCTGCGGGTGGAATGGAGTGCGGCACCGCAGAGGAAAACCGGGTTCCCTGCCGTGCCGCACGGGTGATGCTGTGCTCAGATTGGAGATCAGTAGGTGGTGGTGGCCGGGGGCAACGACTCGCCGTCCTGCCGCTGCCAGTTGGGACGCATCATCTGACCGTCCCAGTGCCATTCCCCGTCCTCTCCGTCGATCAGCAGGTCCAGGGCGGCGTGCAGGGCGTGACGGTCCCAGTCGTCGGCGCGGATGCACAGGGGACTGCGGCCCAGCCAGTGCAGCCTCAGCTCCTGCGGGTGCGAGACCTCCACCACCGCCCACGGCCGCAGCCGACGGATCTGCGAGGTGATCACCTGACCGTCATCCGGCACCGAGACCACCGGCAGGCCACGCAGCCAGCACAGGTGGTCCAGTTCCTCCATCAGCCCGCTGGCCAGTTCGTCCTGACCCTGCACCAGCAGCAGGGGCCGGCCGGTCAGTTCCAGCGCCTGCACGTCGCCCTCGGCCGGATACGTCACGCGTTCGGCGCGCTGCCACCAGCCGGGCCCCGGCAGCACCGGGTGGCTCAGCAGTTCACCGTTCACCAGCTCGCGCGCCAGCTGGGCCAGCGCCGTCTCGCGCGGCCAGCCGGCCGACACGTCCCACACGCCCGGCTCGTAGTGGCCCTCCTGGCGGGTCTGCAGGCTGTTCCACTCGGCGCTGCCGAAAGCGGACCAGATGGTCAGAGCGCGCACGTCCGCGCCCTCCAGCAGGGCCTCGGTGCTGCCCTGCCACGCGGCATTCAGCCAGCGCAGCTGTTCCTCGCGGGTGCAGCCCAGGTGCACCTCGGTGAGCGCCATCGGCAGGCCGTAGCGCTCGTGGGTCTCCATCAGCCGGGTGTGATGCAGGCCCTGCAGCGGGCCGCGCACCCGGATCGCCTCCACATCGGCGTACTGCTGGCGGCCGTTGCCGCCATGCGTGGACTCGGGGTAGCGGTCCAGCCGCTCGTCCAGAAAGCGGTCGCTGGTGAGGTAGAGGTTCAGGCCCAGGATGCCCGGGGGACAGGGATGCTCGGCAAACCACATCACCTGCTCCTCGGTGGCCCCGGCCCACTTCAGGTAGCTCCACATCGGGTGGCCCGGCCCCACCCGCCCGCACAGCAGGTCCCAGGTGATCCAGCGCCGCTCGTTCTCAAAGGCTGCCTGTTCCCGCAGCGCCGGAGTGCTGGCGGTGCGTCCCAGGTCCTCGGTCTGGACCAGCTGAGACGCCGGATTGATCTCCCGGACCGCCTGCATCGCCAGCACCGTGCCGCGCAGCTCGTTCAGCAGCGCCTGCACGAAGCTGTGGTCGTCCTGCGCATGCGGATACCAGTGGCCATACAGCCCCGAGAAGCGCGCGGTGGTCAGCGGCTCGTTGACCGGTGTCCAGTGGTCCAGGTGCGGGTAGCGTTCGGCCACCCGGCGGGCGTAGTCGGCCAGCTTCTCCGGAAAGGCCGGGTCCAGCAGACTGGTGTGCGCCGGCCCGCTGCCGTGATGCACCAGCCCGGCGATCGGGTCCAGTTTCAGCCGCTGCAGCTGCTGCAGCGCCGCGTCCGACCAGGTCCAGTCGGGCGTCTGCTCCGGCATGATCCGCTCCCACAGCAGCGGCAGGCGGACGCGTGAGGCGCCGAGGCTGGCCATCCGGTCCAGATCCTCGGGCCGGCCGGCAAAGCCGGTCAGTTCCTGCTGGTCCAGGGTGTGTGAGGCCGTGCGGGTGTAGGACGCTTCCGGCCCGACCCACAGCTCCAGCCTCACAAGCTGGCCTCCAGCTCCACTCCGGCCGGTGCCTGAGCCTCCTGCAGCCGCTGGAAGGTGGCGAGTGCCTGCGCCACCACCTGGTCCATGTTGTAGTAGCGGTAGGTGGCCAGCCGGCCCACGAACGTCACGTTGGTGAGCTGCTCGGCGTCCGCGGCGTAGCGCTTGTACAGTTCAGCGTTCTCCGGGCGCGGCACCGGGTAGTACGGATCGCCCTCGGCGGTGGGGTACTCGTACACCACGCTGGTCTGGTCGTGCTGCTGCCCGGTGATGTGCTTGAACTCGCTGACCCGGGTGTAGGCGTAGTCGTTGGGGAAATTGACGGTGCCCACCGCCTGGAACTGCGCTTGCGGCAGGGTGCGGTGCTCGAACTCCAGGCTGCGGTAGGGCAGCCGCCCGTAGCGGTGGCCGAAGTACGCGTCAATCGGGCCGGTGTAGATCATGTGCCGCCACGGAATGAACGTCTCGATGGCCCGGTAATCGGTGTTAAGCATCACGCTGATGTTCGGGTGATTCAGCATCGCCTCGAACATTCGGGTGTAGCCATGCAGCGGCATCGCCTGATAGGTGTCCTGGAAGTAGCGGTTGTCGCGGCTGGTGCGGGTCGGCACGCGGGCCGTCACGCTGGCGTCCAGCTCCGACGGGTCCAGGCCCCACTGCTTGCGGGTGTAGCCGCGGAAGAACTTGTTGTACAGGTCGCGGCCCACCTTGCTCACCACCACGTCCTCGCTGGTGCGCACCTGCTCCACCGGCTCGGCCACCGAGGCGAAGTAGTCTTCCAGCTGCGAGGCGTTCAGCGACAGGCCGTACAGCTGGTTGACCGTGTCGAGGTTGATCGGCATCGGCACCAGCTGGCCGTCCACGCTGGCCAGCACCCGATGCTGATAGGGCCGCCACTGCGTGAACTGCGACAGGTAATCGAAGACGGCCTTGGAGTTGGTGTGGAAGATGTGCGGGCCGTACGGGTGAATCAGCACGCCCGCGTCGTCGTAGCGGTCATAGGCGTTGCCGCCGATGTGCGGGCGTTTGTCCACAATCAGCACCCGCTGCCCCACGCTGGCGAGCCGCTCGGCCAGCACCGCACCGGCGAACCCGGCCCCCACGATCAGATAATCAAAGCCCTGAGGGCTGGACGCTTCAGTCATCGGCGGCGCCCCCCACCACACTGATGCCCTTGGGCGCAGCGGGGACTACCGGCCCGGCCCCGTGGCCGCGCAGTAGTTCGTCCATTTCGGCCCAGGTGCGGTCCCACGACACGGTGGACAGGAACTCGTCGGCCCGCTGCTGACGGTTGAGCCCGGCCGGCGTGCCCTGCTCGTCCAGGGCTGCCTGGATCGCGGCCTCGAAGCTTGCGGCGTCATCGGCGATCCGCACCACGTTCATCTCGCCGTAGGGCCGCACCACGTCACGGATGCTGGTGGACACCACCGGGCGACCCGCGGCCAGATACTCGGGCGTCTTGGTGGGCGAGATGAATTCGGTGGCCTCGTTGCGGGCGAACGGCAGCAGGGCCACGTCCCAGCCGGCCATATAGGCGGGCAGCTCCTTGTAGTCCTTCTGGCCCAGGTAGTGGATGTTGGGCCCCTGCGGCAGCTCTTCCGGCGAGACCTTCACCACCGGTCCCACCAGCACGAACTGCCACTCGGGCCGGGCGTCGGCCACCGCCTGCACCAGCGCGGCGTCGAAGCGCTCGTCCAGCACGCCACAGAAGCCGAGCCGCGGGTGCGGCAGGTGTGCCTGATCGGCCGGGTCCTGGCGCAGCTTGCGGGCCTGGGTGAAGTGGGCCACGTCCACGCTCGATGGGAATGGATACGCGTGCGAATGCTGGCGCTGCTTGGCCTCCCACAGGCGGTAGCCGCCGGTGAACACCAGGTCCGCCTGCCGGAACAGCTGCTGCTCACGGGCATGCAGCTCCGGCGGAGCGAAACGGAAGTTGGCCAGCTCGTCCATGCAGTCGTAGACGGTCCGCGCGGGCTTGAGGCCGGCCGTGATCGGCAGTTCCATGGGGGTGTAGATCCACAGGACGTAGTCGCTCAGCTGCTCCTCGGCCACCAGCTGCTCCAGCAGGCGGCGCGTGCGCATCTGGGACTCGGCCGGGCCGAGGTCCTGCACCACGTGCGGGGTGCAGACCATGACGCCGCTCGCGTCCCGGCGGGTTTCCAGCCAGTCGCGGTCACCAAAGATCGGTTCCTCGAAGTAGTACACGCGGCGATCCTGCGCCGCGCGGGTCATCAGGTGCTGCGGACGCTGAAACACAAAGTTCCAGCGCAGATGGGCAATGCAGATCAGATCCGGGGCATCAGTCATGGTATTCATCGGGTTTCATTCCTTTCACGTCTGTCCGGCAGGCTCTGGACCCAGGCGTGCTGCTTCGGGTGCTTATGCATAAGAACCCATTCCCGGCTCATCTGCGTGAAATTTGCAAAATCTTTCTTTCGATTCTGTGTATTAAAGAATTCTTGAAGCCTTCATCAAGTTCCGGTGGAGGTCCGCTGAGCGCAGTACGCTGCTGTTATGGCAGCAGTTTTTGCCCCGCACGAGTGGTTGTTTTCTCGAAAACGCGCAGGTCAGTCGCGGGGTTCGGCGGCGACTTTGCGCGTGCTGGAGCGACTTCATCACCCGGATCAGCATTTCGACAGTCTGCGGGTGGTGGGCACCAACGGAAAGGGCAGCGTCTGCGCCATGCTGGAGGCCGGGGTGCTGGCCGCCGGACAGCGGGTCGGGCGCTTCACCAGCCCGCATCTGGAACGGTTCGAGGAGCGGATCCGGGTTGCGGGCCACGAACTGGACCCGGCGCGGACCGCGGCGTTCGTGCAATGGGCCAGACTTCACGCTCCGGAGGCCGCCTTTTTTGACCTGACGCTGGCGCTGGCGTGCCAGGTGTTTGCCGAGGACGGGGTGCCGTGGGCCGTGATGGAGGCGGGGGTGGGCGGCGCCTCGGACGCCACCCAGGCGCTGCGGCGGGTCCGGGCGGTGCTGATCACCAACGTCGCGCTGGACCACACGGCCACCCTGGGACCCACCCTGAGCGACATCGCGCGCGACAAGGCCGGAGCCGCGCAGCCGGGCGTGCCGCTGCTGACCACCGCTGAAGGGGAGGGCCTGCAGGTGATCGAACGGACGGCGCAGGAACGTGGCGCGCCGCTGTACACACCCGCGAGCCACCCTACGCTGTTCCGGCTGCCGCACCCGCCCCAGCTGACCGGAGCCCACCAGCGGCAGAATGCCCGCCTGGCGGTGGCCACCCTGCGGCTCTTCGGCTGGGACGCGGGGCTCGGGGCAGCGCTCCAGGCCGACTGGCCCGCCCGCCTGGAACGCTTCGAGCTGCAGGAGCGCACGGTACTGCTGGACGGCGCCCACAACCCGGCGGCGGCACAGGCGCTGGCGCTGGCTGTGCCGCATGCAGACGTGCTGCTGTTCGGAGGTCTGGCGCGCAAGGACACCCTCCGCACGCTGGAGGCGCTGCTGGAGGTGGCGCAGCGGCGTGTCTACACCCACCCGGACCCGCAGCAGCCGGCCGCCGACCTGCAGGCGCTGGCCGAAACGTACGGCGGTGAGGTGGAGCCGCAGGCGGCCTTGGCCCTGACCCGCGCCCTGGAGCTCACGCCGCCCGGCGGAACGCTGCTGATTGCCGGCAGCCTGTATCTGGCGGGGCAGCTGCGGCCCCTGCTTGACAGCGCTGCCCACCCTTCGTATACTTCCTTCCGCTGACCGTGCAGGTCAGGTGTGGGTCGTTAGCTCAATCGGTAGAGCAGCTGACTCTTAATCAGCGGGTTGTAGGTTCAAGTCCTACACGACCCACCACACAGAACCCCCGCCCAGAGCGGGGGTTTCTTTTGCCGTTCAAAGGCGGCGGCCAGCGCCCTCTCCACCAGGATGTTGGCCAGGGCGTACCGGGGCACCCTCGGCACGCACATCACGCTGGAACTGGGCATCCCGCGACTTTCCACGTCCGCGCCTCGAACATGCCGCTTGCGGCGGTGTTCATGAATGCTGTCCGGCTTCAACCTTGACCCAACCGGCATCCCGGGTGGGCCCATCATCGGCTATCAAGGAGCAGGAGCGCGCCACGTCCGGACGGTCCGGAGCCCGCGACTCTGGTCGGCGTGCCCGGGTGCCGGCCGGAAAGGAACCCTGATGACCCGCCTGCAGACCCTTCAGGACGCCCTCAGGGCAGCGGCCCAGCCGCTCCTGGGCGCGTCCGACGACTATACGGCGCTGCTTGAGCGCGCCGGTTCGGCCCGCTTTGTGCTGATCGGAGAGGCGTCGCACGGCACCCATGAGTTCTACCGGGAACGCGCCAGAATCACCCGGCGGCTGATCGAGGAGCACGGGTTCACGGCCGTGGCGGTGGAGGCCGACTGGCCGGACGCGGGCCGCGTCCACCGATATGTGCAGGGCCAGAGCGACGACCCGGATGCCCTGCAGGCATTGGGCAGCTTCCAGCGCTTCCCCGCCTGGATGTGGCGCAACGAGGACGTCCTGGCCTTTGTGGAGTGGCTGCGGGACCACAACGAGCGGCACCCGGACCGGACGACCGGCTTCTACGGCATGGACCTGTATAGCCTGCACCGCTCGATGGGTGCGGTGGTCGAGTACCTGGAAGGGGTGGACCCGGAGGCGGCCCGACGGGCCCGGCAGCGCTACAGCTGCTTCGAGCCGTTCGGCCAGGACCCGCAGCAGTACGGCCTGGCCACCGGCTACGGCCTGGAGGAGCCGTGTGAGGATGAGGCCGTGGCGCAGCTGGTGGAACTGCAGCGGCAGGAGCAGGCCCTGACCCACGGCAGCCCGCTGGCCGAGGACGAGCACTTCTATGCCGAGCAGAACGCGCGTCTGGCCCTCAATGCCGAGCGTTACTACCGGGAGATGTTCCGGGGCCATCACGACACCTGGAACCTGCGCGACACGCACATGGCCGACACCATTGACGCGCTGGTAGAGCATCAGGCGGCCCAGGGCCGGGACGCGAAGGTCGTGGTGTGGGCGCACAACTCGCACCTGGGCGATGCCCGCGCCACCGAGGCGGGCTGGCGGCAGGGCCAGCAGAATGTCGGCCAGTACCTGCGGGAGCGGCATCCCGGCGAGACGTACCTGATCGGGTTCAGCACCTACCAGGGCGAGGTGAGCGCCGCGGACGACTGGGGCGAGGCCGTGCAACGCAAGCGGGTGCGTCCCGGGCTGCCGGGCAGCACCGAGGCGCTGCTGCACGGGCTGGACCTGCCGGCCTTCTGGCTGGACCTGCGCCAGCAGAACGCCGCGACCGAAGGCCTGCGCGAGGAGCGGCTGCAGCGGTACATCGGCGTGATCTACCGGCCCGAGACCGAGCGACGCAGCCACTACGCCCAGGCGCGCCTGGGCGAGCAGTACGACGCCCTGCTGTACTTCGACCGCACCAGCGCCCTGGTGCCGCTGGACCGCACCGGCGGCTGGGAAGCGGGCGAGCTGCCCGACACCTACCCGTCCGGCGAGTAGCGGTCCTCAGCCGCGCCGCACACCGGTCACCAGCACCTCGTATTTGCCGGTCACATAGACCGTAAAGCCGTGTTTCTGCAGGTACCGGCGCGTCTGGGCCACGTCCTTGATCAGCAGGCTCAGGTCCGGACGGCGGAAGTTGAGCATCCGGGCGCCGTACCGCTGCGCCCCGGCGCTGTAGCGGCAGTTGGGAAAGCCCACGATGACGGTGCCGTCTGCCTGCAGCTGCTCGCGGCACAGCGCCCTCAGCAGCGTGTCGGTGTCGATGCTTGGGCTCTGCAGCACGTTCAGCGCCAGAATCAGGCGGAAGTGGCCCAGGTCCGGGTCCGGCAGGCTCCGCACGTCGCGGGTCAGGAAGGTGGCCTGTGGATGGCGCTGGCGGGCGGTGGCCAGGGCCGAGTCGTCCAGGTCCAGGCCCAGCACCTCAAAGCGGGTGTCCGGGTACACCAGCGGCAGGGTGTCCAGCTCGCGGCCCTGGCCGACCCCCAGCGCCAGCACCCGGTCACCGATTTGCAAGTGCGCGCGCTCCAGCGCCTCGCCGAGGTCCTGCAGCAGCCAGGGGTCCTCCAGCTTGTCGATGCGGGCGAACTCGCTGCCCGCCCCGTAGCCCCCGTCCAGCCGGCGTTCGGCCGCCGGCAGCCGCCGGAAGCGCAGCTGCACCAGCTCGCCGTCCGGCTGCGGGGTGAGCAGCTGCGCGTCCAGCAGGTCGGCCACGTCGGTCCAGCTCTGGTAGGGGCGGTGGATGCCGGCGGCCGTGCGTTCGCCCGGATACAGCCCCCATCCCAGGTCCGGGTCCGGCACCCGCAGCTGCACTTCCGGGTGCAGCTGCAGCGCGGCGCGCAGGCGGGGCAGGATCTCGTGCAGCGGCTCATGCCGGAAGGTGAACACCGGCCGAGGCTAGCACCGATGGGCGGTGCTCTACACTCGGACCATGAACAGCTACCCGACGGCCGATCTGTGTGACGCCCACCCGGAGGTGCAGGTGGCCGAGCCCATCTTCCGTGATTACGGCGGCCAGCTGGCCTTTGCGGGTCCGGCCCTCACCGTGCGGGTCTTCGAGGACAATACCCTGGTGCGCGCCACGCTGGAGACGCCGGGGCAGGGCCGGGTGCTGGTGGTGGACGGGGGCGCCAGCCTGCACTGCGCGCTGGTGGGCGATCAGCTCGGCACGCTGGCGGTGCAGAACGGCTGGGCGGGCGTGGTCATCAACGGCTGCGTGCGCGACAGTGCCGCGCTGGCCCGGCTGCCGCTGGGGGTCAAGGCGCTGGGCACCCATCCGCGGCGCAGCAACAAGGGCAGCGACGGCGAGCGCGAGGTGGGTCTGACGTTCGCCAGCGTCACGATCAACTCCGGCGATTGGATTTACGCCGACGCCGACGGCCTGCTGGTCAGCCAGACCCCGCTGCACACGCCATAAAAAACCCGCCCTCTCAGGCGGTGATGACAAGAATATAGCGCGGTATGCAGAGGGCGTCAAGGTCATGCAGGCGGAGCCGGGATGCCTCTGTGGTCTGCACGCCTGCAGGGGAGGGCCTGCAGCGGTTGACCAGAATGAAGCCCCCTGTCCTGAGTGTCTGGCGCCGGCACCGACCGCTCCGCCCGAGGCAGTTAGCCACAAAAAAAGCGCCCTTTCGGACGCTGATAAAGAAAGTATAGCGGGGTATGCAGGGCCAGTCAAGCCTATGCGTGGCCTGCTGGCCCCTGGCCCTTACCCGTTGGTGGGGAAGCCCAGGTTCACCTTGCTGGTGGCGGGGTCCGGCCAGCGGCTGGTGATGACCTTGCTGCGGGTGTAGAACCGGATGCCGTCCGGGCCATACATGTGAGTGTCACCGAACAGGCTGGCCTTCCAGCCGCCGAAGCTGTAATAGGCCACCGGCACCGGAATCGGCACGTTGATGCCCACCATGCCCACCTCGCAGTCGAACTGGAACTGGCGGGCCACGCCGCCGTCGCGGGTGAAGATGGCGGTGCCGTTGCCGTAGGGGTTGTCGTTGACCAGCTGCAGCGCCTGCTCGTAGGTGTCCACCCGCGTCACGCTCAGGACCGGCCCGAAGATCTCGTCGTCGTAGCAGCGCATGCCCGGCTGGGTGTGGTCGATCAGGCTGGGCTTCAGGAAGAAGCCTTCGCCGGGAACGGCATCCTCCCGGCCGTCCACCAGCAGCTGCGCGCCCTCGGCCTCGGCGCCCGCCACGTAGCCGGCCACCTTGTCGCGGTGCTCGCGGGAGATCAGCGGCCCCATCTCGTTGCCGGCCTCGTCGCCGGGGCCGACCTGCACGTTCGGAATGCGTTCCTGGATCGCCTGCACCAGCCGGTCGCCGACCCCGCCCACCGCCACCACCACGCTGATGGCCATGCAGCGCTCGCCGGCCGAGCCGTAGGCGGCACTCACCGCGGCGTCGGCCGCCATGCTGATGTCAGCGTCCGGCAGCACCACCATGTGGTTCTTGGCGCCGCCCAGCGCCTGCACCCGCTTGCCGTGCCGGGTGCCGGTCTCGTAGATGTAGCGGGCGACCGGGGTGCTGCCCACGAAGCTGATGGCCGCCACGTCCGGATGCTCCAGCAGCGCGTCCACCGCCTCCTTGTCGCCGTGCAGTACCGTCAGCACGCCGTCCGGCAGGCCCGCCTCTCGAAGCAGGCTGGCCAGGAACAGGCTGGCCGAGGGGTCTTTCTCGCTGGGCTTCAGGATGAAGGCGTTGCCGCAGGCCAGCGCGTTGCACATCATCCACAGCGGCACCATGGCCGGGAAGTTGAACGGCGTGATGCCCGCCACCACCCCCAGCGGCTGCTGGATGCTGTACACGTCCACCCCGGTGCTGGCGCTCTCGCTGTAGCCGCCCTTGAGCAGGTTCGGGATGCCGCAGGCGTAGTCCACGTTCTCCAAACCGCGCGCGATCTCGCCCAGCGCGTCGCTGTGGACCTTGCCGTGCTCGCGCGTGATGATGCGGGCCAGCTCGTCACGGCGCTGGTCGATCAGGGCCCGGAAGCGGAACATGATCTCGGCGCGGCGGCCCAGTGGCACCGGCCGCCAGGCTTTTGCTGCGGCGCGGGCCGCCTGCACGGCGGCGTCCACCTCGGCGCGGCTGGCCAGCGGGACTTCGGCCTGAACCTGTCCGGTGGCGGGGTTGTAGACCGCAGCGGTGCGCCCGGAGGTGCCGGCGGTCGGCTGGCCGTTCAGCCAGTGGCTGAGCGCGGTGGGGCGGGTGGCAGTGTCGGTCATGGGGACTCCTTCAGGAAGAGAGGGGGTGGCCTGCAGCAGGGCAGCCAGAGAGGTCGGTCGGGCGTGGAGCCCGGCTCAGTCGGCGGCGACCGGGGCCTTCAGCATCTCGTCCACCAGGGCCAGCGCCTCCTCGTAGACGTCCAGGCCGTGGTCCAGCTCTTCTTTCATCACCACCAGCGGCGGGCAGACCCACAGGAAGTTGAAGCGGCTGTAGGCGTACACGTGCTTGCTGCGCAGGTAGGCGGCCAGCCGGCCCATCTCCGGCGAGGTGCCGTTGAAGGGCGCCAGCGGCTCCTTGGTGGCCTTGTCCTTCACCAGTTCCAGCACGCTGAACAGCCCGATGTAGCGCACGTCGCCCACGCAGGCGTACTTCTGTTTCATGGCCTCCAGCCGCTCGCCCAGGTGCCGGCCCATCTCCAGGGTGTGCTCGAAGAGGCGCTCCTCCTCGTACACCTTCAGGTTGGCGATCGCCGCCGCCAGGCTGACCGGATGCCCGCTGTAGGTCAGGCCGCCCGCGAGGAAGTGGTTCTCGAAGTAGTCCGCGATCTTCTCGTTCACGATCACGGCGCCCAGCGGCATGTACCCGCTGGTGAGGCCCTTGGCGCAGGTCACGATGTCCGGCACGATGCCGTAGTGCTGGGTGGCCAGCCACTTGCCGGTGCGCCCGAAGCCGCTCATCACCTCATCGTCAATCATCAGGATGCCGTACTTGTCCAGCAGCGCCCGCAGGCGTGGGTAGTAGCTGTCCGGTGGAATCAGCAGGCCGTTGCTGCCAGTGATGCCCTCCACCAGCATCGCCGCGATGGTGTGCGGCCCCTCCATCTGAATCACTTCCTCAATGTGGGTGATGCAGCCGTCCTCCCAGGCCTCGGCCGTGCCGCCCATGGGCGGGCGGTACATGTACGGATCAAAGACCCGCACGATGCCGGGGATGCCCGGCTCCACCGGCCAGCGGCGCGGGTCACCCGAAGCGCTCATGCTGCCCATGGTGGCCCCGTGGTAGCTGCGGTAGCGGGTGATGATCTTGTCGCGGCCGGTGTAGAGCTTGGCCATCTTGATGGCGTTCTCGTTGGCCTCGCTGCCGCCCAGCGTGAAGAAGCTCTTGGCCAGCCCCGTCACCTCCGCGAGCTTCTTGCCCAGCTCGGCGCGCACGTCGGTGGCAAAGCTGGGGCCGGCGAAGCACATCTGGTCCACCTGATCCTTGATCGCCTGCAGCACCTTGGGGTGCTGGTGCCCCACGTTGATGTTGATCAGCTGACTGGAGAAGTCCAGCCAGGTGTTTCCATCACCGTCGTAGAAGTGGCTGCCCTTGCCGCCCACCATGTGAATCGGGTTGGCCTGCTGCTGCACGCTCCACGAGAACAGGGTGTAGTCGCGATTGTCCTGAATGACCGCTTTGCTGTCTGGATGCGCTTCCGGCATGACTGACCCTCCTGAGTGAAGATGAACTCAAGTGTAGTTTTTGCCGTGCTGGAGCGGCAAGAGACAGTGTGTCCAGTTGAGCACCGGCCGGCGTCAGGGCGCGTCGTCCAGCATGGCCTCGATGATGCGTCTGGATGCTGCCGCGATGGTCGGGCCGGTGTGCTGCGCGTACGGCAGCGCGATCAGGGCCACCGACAGCGCCCAGCCGCATCCGCAGGGCAAGGCCACGCTCGGGCCACAGGCCGGATCTCCGACGTTCAGCCCGCCAAAGTCGAGCACGGTTGCAGGTCGTCGTGTCCCCACACCGGAGCGGTCAAGACCGTGGTGAAGGCGCAGGTGACCTCGTCGCGCTCGGCCAGGAACGCGGCCCGAAGGCAGGCGGCGGTTCGGCTGGCGCTTCCAGCCCCTGCAATGCCCTTGGAACCTTTGCCAGCAGCCGATACATCACGCCACCCCGGCTCAGGTCCTGGCCACCAGTCGGAGCCAGTTGCGGCAGCCCGCGCTGGGGAGTTTCGGCAGCCGCAGGCGAGGGCATCGCCCAGCCGGAACAGCGTGTGGTCGGTGCCGCTGGAGGGCGCCGGCGACGCCACCAGTCGTCCCGACGAAGGCGGCCGCCTCCATCAACCAGCCTGCCCATTCAGGGCTGTTCCGGCGGGCGGGCCGCTGGTTGACGCTTGACCTCGCTGGCCTCGCTGCGGTTGAGTTCCAGCGCCAGATGCAGCGCGAGCTGACGGCGATGGTCGCTGAGGTCACCCAGCATGCCCCTGAGCTGCTCCATGCGGTAGTACACCGTCTGCCGGCGCACCCCCAGCCGCCGTGCCGACTCGGCCACGTTGAAGTTGCTGTGCAGCAGCGCTTCCAGCGTCCCGATCAGGGTGGCGCGCGGGCGGGCGGGCAGGGCGAGCAGCGGTCCCAGCTGCGTCTGCAGGAAGGCGAGGCTGCGCCCGGTCTCCGCCAGGGCGTCCAGCAGCGGGGCCAGGGTACCCTCCAGCGGTGTGCTGCCCTGGTGCAGGATGCGGGCGTGGGCGGCGCGGGTCAGCTGCGCGAAGCTGACTTCCTGCCGGAACACGATCAGCGGAAAGTCGTAGAGGCGGGCCGCACTGAGCAGGGCGGGCGGCACCTCCGGCACCCGCACCAGTTCCAGTACCAGTCCATGCGCACCGCCCTCGGCCAGCGACCGCAGATAGCTGTCCTGCTCCTGGGCGCTGGCGCGCGACAGTTCGGTGCCGGTGCTGATCAGCAGCTCACCGCCCGACAGGAAGCGGGCCGCGTCCATCACCTCGCTGACGTGCGTCCAGGTGACCGGCTGATCCAGCTGGGCCTGACCGCTCAGCACCTCCGAGCCGGCAAAGGCCGGCAGAGTCAGCAGTTCGGAGAGAGTGGGCAGCATCAGGGCTCCGGTGCGGGGTGCAGGATCATGATTGAGGCGACCCCCAGTCGTTCCGACCAATCCTGATCTGTGGGTTACCGGTCAGAGCAGCGGCAGTGAAATTGTAGAGGAGGGTGCGATCCACACCATCGATAGCTATTTCGTACCTTGTGCCGTCCTTGAGAGTTAAGACATACATGCTCTCTCTGGTTTTCATTGACATAAGAAGATGTAGAGCAAATTTGCGCTCTTGATCAATCCGTTCAATATTCGCTAGATGGTGTCTTGAAATTTTTCCAGAGATCCAACTTGCACTAGATAATGTATTATTTTGAATGGTCAGTCGACGCAGTTTTTTAAGAGAGGGAAGAAATACACACACAGTATACAAAATAGTAAAAATAATCACAAATACATAAAAATATTTATAGACTTTATCCGGATGTCTTGCTGATTCCACATATACTCTATAAATATTAATATATACTGTGAATATATAAAAAGGTATGCCTATAAAAAACATCCCGTACGCAACTTTCCTTGTAAAACCAACAGAAATTGGTTTTGAAATACCTAGGTTACCTGATTGATCACACATCATAAAATTTATCACACCTCCATTATTTTTTAGGTAGCAAATAAAGTGATTCAACTAATGAGCAAGGTCTCTCCAGTGTAACAGATGCTTGTATGGAGAGGTCTAACAGTCGCTACGTCGGTAGATTGCTTCTATTGCTAACTATTTGTGTGGAGCTATTTGTAAGTTATCGCTCATTAGATTGAATATGGTCTTTACAAAGCTCGACAGCTCTCTGTGGTGGCGTCGCCCAGGTCAAAAGAACCGACCGGCGACGGTGCGAGGACCACCGTCTCAGGCGGAGGATCGCAGGCAGCTTGGAGCTGCTTCGGCATATGAGGTGGCCCCGAAGTGAAGACTTATTGCCCCTGAATCCACGCCACCGCTTTATCGGCCAGCCGGTCCAGCGCCTGCACGCTCAGGGCGATGTGCTCCTCCCGCGTGTCCTCAATTTTGTTGTGGCTGATGCCGCGCAGGCTCTGCACGAACAGCATGACGGTTGGCACCCCCGCGCGCGCGACCTCGGCGGCGTCGTGCAGTGGGCCGCTCGGCAGGCGGTGGCTCCGCTCCGTGACCTCCAGAATGCTCGCGTCGGTGGCCTCGATCAGCTCCGGATGAAACGGAATCGGCTCGATGTTCCACAGGTACCCGAAATCCACGGTGCAGCCGCCATCGTCGGCGAAGCGCCGGGCGGCGTCCTGGGCGTCCTGCCACATGGCCGCCAGCCTGTCCGCGTCCAGGTGCCGCTGGTCCAGGGTCAGCTCGCAGGTCTCGACCACGCTGGTCACGATGCCCGGCAGGGTCTTGACGCTCCCGATGGTGCACACGCCGCCGTGCCGCTGGGCGATGGTGTAGGTCTCCTGAGCCAGCCGCCCCGCGGCCAGGAAGGCGTCCCGGCGCACGTCCATCGGGGTGCTGCCGCTGTGGGCCGCCTGACCGTGGAAGGTGATGGTGTGCCGCTCCACGCCCACCGTGCCCAGCACCGCGCCCAGCGGGAGGTCCAGCCGCTCCAGCACCGGCCCCTGCTCGATGTGCAGTTCCAGGTAGGCGGCGGCGTTCCGCAACTCGGCGCGCGCGTGTGGCGCGTCGGCCAGCGTCACTCCGATCTGCGTCAGCGCGTCGCTCAGCGGGATCCCGTCCCGGTCGCGCAGCTTCGCCACCTCCTGCACGTCCAGGTGTCCGCTGGCCGCACTGGAACCGTACAGGCTGCGTCCGAAGCGTGCGCCTTCCTCATCGGCCCAGTCCACCAGCCGCAGCGTCACGGGCGGGCGGCCGCCGTACTGCTCGTTGAAGCGCCGCAGCACCTCCAGGCCTGCCAGCACATTCAGGCAGCCGTCCAGCCAGCCGCCGTTCGGCACGCTGTCCAGGTGCCCGCCGATCAGCAGTTCCCGCTCCGAGTCGCCCTTCAGGGTGGCCCAGTAATTGCCGGCCGGGTCCATGTGCTGCTCCACCGGCAGCTGGTCCAGCCGCTCCTTCAGAAACTGTCGGGCGGCCACCCAGCGGTCGGTGAAGGCCACCCGCTGGGCGCCCTGGTCGTCACCGGTCAGGTCGCGCAGCGCTTTGAGTTCCTGGATGGTGCGTTGTGGATCGAGGGTCATGCATTCCTCCGTGCAGCAGGCGGGCCCTGAACGTGGGCAGGCGGTGCCGCCGTTCAGGGCCTGGGGGTGGCGGTGGAGACGTCTGTGGGCGAGGGCGCTCAGGCCCGAAACATTCCAGGCAGGCGGGACGCAGAACCGTCCCGCCTCCCGTTTTACTTCATCGCCTTTTTGCCGGTGGCCATCTCCCACACGCTGTAGTCCACGGCGCTGGCGGTGGGGTCGCTCTTCAGGATGCCCAGGCTCTTCAAGAGCGTCACGTTGGCCTTGTAGGTGGCGGGGTCCAGGTAGCCGGCCATGCCCTTGAGGGTGGGGCCGGCGTTGTAGAGCTTGGCCACTTCGGCCATCTGCCAGGTCTGGTGGCTGCTGGCGCTGCTGCGGCTGCCGGAGCCCTTGCAGGTGTTGCCGCAGTTGACCAGCACGATGCTCACCGCCTCCTTCTGGTTCTTGACCGCGTAGTTCCAGCCCTTGATGGTGGCGCGCACCAGCCGGGCCGCCACCTCCTTGCCGCTCAGGCCGCTGCCCTTGAAGTTGCTGCTGGAGAGCGTCCGCTCGGTGCTGAACATCAGGTCTTCCAGCAGGTTGATGCCGTAGTCGGAGGCGTGGAAGATCTGCAGCTTGTCGAGCGGGTACCCCAGCCCCACGATCTGGTCCACCTCGTTGTAGGTCATGGCCGACACCAGGTCCACCTTGTCGGGGAACACGATGCTCGGGTCAAACGGGTAGGTGACCGCCTGCACGCTGGGGTTGCTCACGGTGCTGTCCAGGCTGGTGGTCAGGCCGTACTTCTTCAGCAGCGCCACCGCCGGGTACTCGTTGCCGCTGGGCCACACGCCCACCCGCTTGCCCTTGAAGTCGGCCGGCCCCTTGAGTCCCTGGCTCTTGAGCGCCACCAGCGTGTACCCGCTCTTCTGGAACAGCTGCGCGATGTGGACCACCGGAATGCCCTGCTGCCGGGCGGTCAGCAGGTCGGTGATCCAGGTGGTGCCGAAGTCGGCGGTGCCGGTCGCCACCGTCTGAATCGGGCTCTGGTCCCCGGTCGGCAGGAACTGCACGTCCAGGCCTTCTGCCTTGTAGTAGCCCTTGGCCTGCGCCACGAAGAAGCCCGCGAACTGCGCCTGCGGAAACCATTTCAGCTGGACCTTGACCTGCACGGGGTTCTGGGCGTGGGCGCCCGAGAGGGTCAGGGCGGCGAGCAGGGCGGTCAGGGTGCTGATGTGCTTCATAGAAACCTCCGGGTGGAACGGGGTGAAACAGCGGGCGTCGGGCAGGGGGCGTGGCTAGGGCATCGTGGAGCTCCTCACCGCGCACGTCCGGCCCAGCGTTCCAGCAGGTTCACGGCCCCGAAGAACAGGATGCCCACCACACTGGCCAGCACGATGGCGGCCCAGACGATGTCCAGGTTGAAGCGGCCCACCTCGATCTGAATGCGGAAGCCCAGTCCGTGTCCGTTGGTGCCGAAAAACTCGGCCACGATGGCCGAGATCAGCGCCAGGGTGCTGCCGACCTTGAGGGCGTTGAACACGAACGGCAGCGCGGTGGGCACCCGCACCTCGCGGAAGGTCTGCAGGGGGGTGGCGGCGTAGGTGTGCATCAGGTCCAGCTGCAGCCGATCGGCGCTCTGCAGGCCGCGCACGGTGCCCACCACCACCGGAAACAGCACCGTGATGGCCACCACCAGCATCTTGCTGGGCCACTCCAGCCCCACCGCCTTGACCACCACCGGAGCCAGCGCCACGATCGGCACGCTGGAGAACAGCGCGGCGTAGGGCAGCACCCCGCGCTCCAGAAAGCGGAAGCGCACCACCAGCAGCGACAGCAGCAGGCCGCTCAGCGTGCCCACGACAAAGCCCAGCAGCGCCTCCAGCACGAAGGTGTAGAAGGTGTCCTGCAGCAGCACCACCCGGGCATTCCACAGCGCCGTCACCACCCGGCTGGGCGTGGGGATCAGGCCGGCCGGTACCCCGTAGGCGCGCAGCAGCGCCTCCACCCCCAGCACCGCGATCAGGAAGGTGAAGGCGGCCGGCAGCACCCGGGCGGCCAGATGCTCGCCCTGCGCCACCGCCCGCACGCCCACCGCGCCGATGGCGGCCAGCGCCAGCACCCCCAGCAGCCACGGCAGGGGAGAGGCCGGGGCCGCCGCGCTGCGCGCCAGCAGCACACACAGGCCCAGCACCCCCAGCACGCTGAGCGCCAGCAGCAGTGGCCCCCCGGCGCGGGTGCGGGTCGCCTGCGGCACCGTTATCGTCCGGCTCGCCACGGGGTCACCAGCCTCTCGGCCAGGCCCACCAGGCCCACCAGCACCACGCCCAGCACCGCGCCGTAGATCATGATGGTCCACAGCGCGATGGTGTCGCTGGCCCGCGAGTTCTCGGCCAGCATCTTGCCCAGGCCCACGAAGCTGATGGTGCTGATCTCGGCCACGATGCTGCCCACCAGCGCCGCCGTGACCGCCACCTTCAGCGCCGTGAACAGGTACGGCAGGCTGGCCGGCAGGCGCAGGGTGCGGAAGGTCTGGGCCGAGGTGGCGCTGTAGGTCTGCATCAGGTCCAGCTGCAGGGCGTCCGGGCTGCGCAGGCCCCGGCTCATGCCCACCGCCACCGGAAAGAAGGCGATGTATGCCGCGATGATGGCCTTGGGCAGAAAGCCCTGCACCCCGTACTGGCCCAGCAGCACCGCCAGCATCGGGGCGATGGCCACGATCGGCACCGTCTGGGACGCCACCAGCCACGGCAGCGTGGCGCGCTCGAAGCTGCGGCTGGCCACCAGCAGCACCGCCAGCAGCAGGCCCACCCCGGTGGCCAGCACCAGTCCCAGCAGCGTCTCGCCGCCCGTCACCGCCGCGTTGTACGGCACCGACAGCGGCGAGGTCAGCGGCAGGCTGAGGGTGCGGAAGCCGGCGCCCAGCTGAGCCGGGGCCGGCAGCACCGGGTTTCTCAGCTGGGTGGCGCAGGCCAGCGCCGTCTTGCAGTCGAGTTCCGCGCCGCTCGCCAGCGTCCGGGCCGCCGGCCCCACGTTGGCCCACAGCATCAGCGGCCAGTACAGCGCCACGGCCAGCACCGCCACCACCAGCATCGGGAGCAGGTTGCTGCGCAGGGTGGTCACGCGTGGCCCTTTTTCAGCAGCTCGCGGATCTCGGTGGCAATCTCGAAGAAGCGCGGCGACTCGCGGGTCTCGTCGCTGCGTGGGTGCGGCAGGTCCACGTCCACGATGCCCTCGATCTTGCCGGGCCGGGCGGTCATCACCACCACGCGGGTGCTCAGGAACACCGCCTCCGGAATGCTGTGCGTCACGAAGATGATGGTCTTGCCGGTCTCGCGCCACAGCCGCAGCAGTTCCAGGTTCAGTCGCTCGCGCGTGATCTCGTCCAGGGCGCCGAACGGTTCGTCCATGAACAGCAGCGGCGGGTCGAAGGCCAGGGCCCGGGCGATGCTGACGCGCTGCTGCATGCCGCCCGACAGCTGCCACGGGTAGCTGCGCTCGAACTTCTCCAGCCCCACCAGCCGCAGCATCTCGCGGGCGCGCGCCACCCGGTCGCCCGGCACGCGCATCACTTCCAGCGGCAGCAGCACGTTCTTCAGCACGCTGCGCCACTCCATCAGCGCCGGCGCCTGAAACACGTAGCCGTACTGCCGGCCCCGCCGGGCGGCGCTCGGCGGCTGGCCATTCACGCGGATGTCGCCGCTGGTCGGCTGCACCAGATCGGCCAGCAGCCGCAGCAGGGTGGTCTTGCCGCAGCCGCTGGGGCCGATCAGGCTGATGAATTCGCCCGGCTGAATGCTCAGCGAGGCGTTCTGGAGCGCCACGGTCTGGCCGCCCGGCACCGGGAAGACCATGCCGAGGTCGCGGACCAGCACGATGGGGTCGGGGGAAACAGCCTGCGTCACGGGGAAACCTCCAGGGAGAGTGGGAAGGCGGGCCGGGAGCCTAGCGTCGGAGCAGCTGCCCCCGCGCCGGGTCGCCCACGAAGGCGCCGTCCTGCACCGCCACCTGCCCGCGCACCGTCACCACGCTGGGCCGCCCGTCGATCTCGAAACCCTCGAAGCCGCTGTAATCGTTGTTGACGTGCGAGGTGCGCGTGCTGATGGTGCCGCGGTAGGCGGGGTCGTAGATCACCAGATCGGCGTCGCTGCCCACCTGCACCGTGCCCTTGCGCGGGTACAGCCCGAACAGCTGGGCGGCGCGGGTGCTGGCGGCGTCCACGAAGCGCTCCAGGCTCAGCCGACCCCGGCTGACCCCGTAGGTGTACAGCAGGTTCACCCGGTCCTCAATGGCCGGGATGCCGTTGGGAATGCGGGTGAAGTCGTCGTCGCCCAGGTGCTTCTGGGCCACGTCGAAGGGGCAGTGGTCGGTGGCCACCGTGTCGATCTGACCGCGCTCCAGCGCCTCCCACAGCGGGTCCTGGTTGCGCTTGTCGCGCAGCGGCGGGCTCATCACGTATTTGGCGCCCTCCACCCCCGGGCGCTCGGCGTAGGTTTTGTCCAGCAGCAGGTGCGGAATCACCACCTCCACACTCAGGTCCACGCCCCGGTCCTTGGCCTTCAGGGCCGCCTCCAGCGCGCGGGCGTTCGAGAGGTGCACCACGTAGCCCTTCGCGCCGGTCATCTCCAGGAAGGTGGCGAAGTGGGCGGTGCCCTCGGCCTCCACCGCCTCCGGGCGGCTCGGCTCGTGCCACTCGGGGCCGGTCTTGCCCTCCGCGAGCAGCTTCTGCTGCAGCTCCGCCACCAGTTCGGCGTTCTCGCAGTGGGCCGTCACAATCACGCCCAGTTCCCTGGCCAGCTTCAGCGTCTGGTACAGCGCGTGATCGTCGATGCCGAAGGCGCCCTTGTATGCCAGGAACACCTTGAAGCTCTTCATGCCCTGCGCCACCAGCCCGCGCAGGGTGGCCTCCGTCTCGTCGTCCCAGCGCGTCACGCCCAGGTGGAAGCTGTAGTCGCTGGCGCTGTGCCCCTCGGCCATCTGTGTCCAGGTCTTCCAGCCGCTCGCCAGTTCCTCGGTGCCGGCGGGGGCCAGCATCTCGATGAAGGTGGTGGTGCCGCCGATCAGCGCGGCCTGCGAGCCGGTGGTGTGGGTGTCCTTGGCGAAGGTGCCCATGAACGGCAGGTGGATGTGCACGTGCGGGTCAATGAAGCCGGGGAAGATGTACTTGCCGCTGGCGTCGATGACCTGGGCGCCCTCCGGCACCTCCAGGTCCGGCCCGATGCGGCGGATGGTCTCGCCCTCCACCAGAATGTCGGCCCGGTACCGCTGGCCGTCCGAGATGATCTCGCCGTGTTGAATCAGTAGGGTCATGCAGGGGCCTCACTGGAACGGGTGGGAAGGAAAAGGACGGAGCGTGCGCGGGCCTCAGTGGATCTCGATGCCCGCCTCGTCGCGGTACGCCTCCATGGCGGCCCACTGCTGCGTGACGGCCGGGCGCTGGGCGGTGAGCTGGTCCCAGGTGACGCTCTCGCGGCCACTCGGCACGCTCACCATCTCGATGCAGCCGTCCACCGGGCAGACGTTGACGCACAGGGCGCAGCCCACACAGTCGGGCTCGCGCACCACCGGGGTGGGGCGGGTGTCCGCGACCCCTTTGCCGTTCATGCGCGGGTCGAAGCCGGGGTCCACCCGGATGCCGCCCTCGGCATACAGGTCGATGCACTGGTGCGCGGTGTCGTTGCACGCCACGTAACACAGGTTGCACTGAATGCACTTGTCCGGGTTGATGCGCGCCACCGCCTGATACGAGAGGTCCAGCTGCCCGAAGGTGCTGACCTGCGGCAGGCTGCGGCCCGCCACGTCGTAGATGGTGGCGAAGCCCTTGTCGTCCATCCAGTTCGACAGGCCGTCGATCATGTCCTCCACGATGCGGTAGCCGTAGTGCATGGCCGCCGTGCACACCTGCAGCGACGTGGCGCCTAGCAGCAGGAACTCGGCCGCGTCGCGCCACGTCTGGATGCCGCCCATGCCGCAGATCGGCACGCCGCTGCGCAGCACCTCGGCGTCAGTCATCAGTTCGGTCAGCATGTTCAGCGCGATCGGCTTCACGGCCGGCCCCGCGTACCCGCCGTGGGTGCCGCGCCCCCCGATGTTCGGCGTGATCTGCAGGGTATCCAGGTCCACCCGCATGATGCTGTTGATGGTGTTGATCAGGCTCAGGGCGTTCGCGCCGCCGGCCAGCGCCGCGTGCGCGGGGTCGGTGATGTGCGTCACGTTGGGCGTCAGCTTCACGATCACCGGGAGTTTCGTGACGCTGGTCACCCAGTGGGTGTTCAGCTGGCACATCTCTGGCACCTGCCCCACCGCCGCGCCCATGCCGCGCTCGCTCATGCCCTGCGGGCAGCCGTAGTTCAGCTCGATGCCGTCGGCGCCGGTGTCCTCGATCATCATCACGATGTCGCGCCACGCCTTGGGGTCGGCGTCCACCATCGCGCTCACGATGACGGCCCGGTCCGGCCACATCCGCTTCACCTCCGCGATCTCGCGCAGGTTGACGTCCAGCGGTCGGTCCGAGATGAGTTCCACGTTGTTGATGGCCAGCAGCCGCTGCCCGCCCAGGCTGAGCCCGCCGTAGCGGTTGCTGATGTTCAGCACCGGCGCCCCGATCGTCTTCCAGACGGCCCCGCCCCAGCCGTGCTCGAAGGCGCGGTGAATCTGCGGGCCGCTGTTGGTGGGCGGCGCAGATGCCAGCCAGAAGGGATTGGGGGCGCGGATGCCGGCGAAGTTGATGGACAGGTCAGCCATGACGGGCCTCCAGAGTCAGGGGAGAGGAGCGGAGGGCCATCAGTCGGCCGCTCCGTGTTCCGGCACGGCCATGCTCAGGGCCGCGTGGATGGCGGCCGCCGCGATCTTGCCGTCCTGCACGGCCATCACGGTGCTGGCGCTGCCACGCACGCGCACGCAGTCGCCGCCCGCATACACGCGCGGCAGGCTGGTGGCGAGCGTGTCGTCCACCCGGATGTAGCCGCCCTCCAGCTCCAGACCCAGCGCCACGGCCAGCGCGGGCTTCTCCTGCCCGATGGCCTTGATGACCGTGTCGCAGGGAATGACGAACTCGCTGCCCGGCACCGCCTCGGGCCGGGGCCGGCCGCTGCTGTCCGGCGCGCCCAGCCGCATCTGCACGCACTTCAGCCCCGTGACCTGCCCGCCCTCGGCAACCACCTCGATCGGCTGGGTCAGGAAGGTGAAGCGGATGCCCTCGTGCAGCGCGAACTCGTACTCGTGGCGGTAGGCGGTCATCTCGTGTTCGGTGCGGCGGTAGACCATGAGGGTGTCGGCGCCGGCGCGCCGCGCCACGGTGGCCGCGTCGATGGCGGTGTTCCCAGCCCCGATCACCACCACCCGCTCGCCCAGCCGCAGCGTCTCCGGCGCGACCTTGCTCGCTTCAATGACCCCCAGGCCGTCCAGAATGTGCGCCTCACCGGGAATGCCCATGGCCGGCACCGCGCCCAGCCCCAGGCCCAGGAACACCGCGTCGTACTCGCTGAGCAGCAGGTCCAGACCGGCCCGGTCGGTCAGCTCGGTCTGGGTGGTGACGGTCACGCCCAGCGCTTTGAGCGCCTCCACCTCACGCTGCGCCACCTCCACCGGCTCGCGCAGCACGATGATGCCGTAGGTGCTCAGGCCGCCGGCCAGCTCACGGCGCTCGAACAGCGTGACCGAGTGGCCCAGCTTGGCCAGCTCCGCGCTGGCGCTGATGCCGGCCGGGCCGCTGCCCACCACCGCCACCCGCAGGCCTGTCGGGGTGCCCGGCTGGAACAGCTGGACGCCACGCTCCTGCACGTGGTCCACGGCGTAGCGCTGCAGCCGCCCGATGGCGATGGGGGTGTGGTCCTTGCCCAGCACGCAGGCCCCCTCGCACAGTTCCTGCACCGGACAGACCCGGGCGCAGGTGCCGCCCAGGAAGTTGCTTTCCAGGATGGTGCGGGCCGACCCGCGAAGGTTCCCGGTGCTGATCTTGCGGATGAAGGTGGGGATGTCGATGTGGGTGGGGCAGGCCTGAAGGCACGGGGCGTCGTAGCAGTACAGACACCGGTTGGCTTCCACCGCCGCCTCGTGTGCGGTGAAGGGGGGCAGCAGTTCCTGAAAGGCGAAGGAGGGGGGGCTGGCTGGTTCCATGACTGACCTCGCTGTCCTGAGCACTACGGGGTCGGTTCGTGCCCTCGCCGGAGCCGATTTAACCGAATCTCCACGATTCTAGGCGGCAACCTGCATACAGTCAAGAAAAGGCTGGATGTTTATGCTGCAGAGGCCGCGTGGGTTTTCAGCACCCATGATAAGCGAATGGCGCAGAAGCCGACACTTTTGACACAGCAGTCAGTCAACATTCAGAGCGAACGGTTGAGGCATACGGATTACGTCTGCATAAATATGCATAAAACACTGAACTATGATTCTCAGAAAATTCGTTCGGCATCGCCGTAGGACGCCCTCACCGCCATTTTCTCAAGGGTCGCCGAGGAACAGAGCATCAGCATTATGCGAACACGATGCATACTTTCCACCGTCTATGGGCCTGGCTCAGCCAGAAATGTGCATTCTGTTCTCTAAAATCCATACAGACAGCACAAATTCAGGCCACGGACGAGGTCGCGTGCCCGGCAGAGTCATGAAGTGTTGTGCCTTACTCTACTGCGGCGGAGCAGCGCTTCCCAGGGGCCGCGTGATACCGTCACCCTCATGATCACGGTGGTGCTGTTCGCGCGGCTGAGGCGGGAGGCAGGGCTGGACACGCTGCAGCTGGCGGTGCCGGAGCCCGCCACGGTGCGCGGGGTGGCCGACGCGGTGGAGCGGCAGGTGCCGCTGTCCTTGCGCGGCTGCATGGCGGCGGTCAACGAGCGGTATGCCGAGCCGGACGAGCCGGTCCGGGATGGCGACGAGGTGGCGTTCCTGCCGCCGGTGGCGGGCGGCGTGACAGACCCGCTAGATCACTGCCGGGTCACACAGGACGAGTTGACGCTGGCCGACGCCGACCGCTTCCTGGTGCGGCCTGAGCACGGCGCGCAGGCCTATTTCGTGGGCACGGTGCGTTCCCCCAATCAGGGCAAGGCGGTGGAGTTCATCGAGTACGAGGGCTACGCGCCGATGGCCGAGCGGGTGATGCATGAGGCCGCGGTCCAGGCCCGCGAGCGCTACGGAGAGCTGCGCGTCTGGATCGAGCACCGCACCGGCCGCCTGACACCCGGGCAGGCCAGCATCCTGATCGGGGTGGCCAGCCCGCACCGCCGCCCGGCGCTGGAAGCCTGCGACTTCCTGATCGAGCACCTCAAGGCGGTGCTGCCGGTGTGGAAGCTGGAGGGCGATGAGGAGGGCGAGCACTGGGTCAAGGGCCAGACCAGCTCCGGCACGCTGTAGGCGGCCTCAGCGCGGCTGGCGTTTGTGGCGGTTGTCGAACTGGCCGTAATAGCGCCCGGCCAGCAGCCACATCAGTACCAGTACTGCCCCCAGCCCCAGCAGCTGCACGCCGCTCTGAACTCCGCTGCTCAGCAGGCTGTTGAAACTCAGGTGCAGCGCCACGCTGATGCCCAGCCCGCGCAGCAGCCAGTGGCGGGCCTGGGCCGGGCGCAGGCGGGCCTGGGTCAGCGCGTACCCAATCGGGGCGCTGAACAGCGCGTGCGCCAGGGTGGTGATCAGGCCGTGCCACAGCGCCGCCGACGCTCCGTAGCCCAGGCCATAACTGACGTTCTCGGGCAGGGCGAAGCCCAGCGCCGCCGTCACCGCGTAGATCAGGCCGTCCATCGGCTCGTCGAAGTCCGGCTCGTGCAGGGTGGTGGCGGCGGCCAGCAGTTTGCTGCCCTCCTCGGTCAGGGCGCCCAGCAGCAGCACCAGCACCGGTCCCAGCGCGCCCAGGCTGACCCCGAAGGTAGCCGACACCAGCCACGCGAACATGCCCCAGGCGAAGGTCCTCAGCAGCAGCCAGGCCGGCTCCGGCTCGTGGTCGCGGCGCAGGAACACCCACAGCCACACCCCGGTGGGCAGCAGCGAGCTGAGCAGCGAGAGCAGCAGGTTCATGCCGGGAGCCTCAGCGGGCGGCGGCAGCGGCGGTGCGCGCCTGCATGGCGCTGTGGGCCAGGTGGGTCAGCGCCAGCGCCAGCGCGTCGGCGGCGTGGTTGTTGAACACCTCGCGGATGCCCAGCGAGGCCTTGACCATGTACTCCACCTGCTGCTTGTCGGCGCGGCCGGTGCCCACCAGTGCCTGCTTCACCTGCATCGGGCCGTAGGTGTGCACCGGCAGCTGCGCCTGGGCGCACGCCAGCTGCACCACCCCGAAGGCCTGCCCGATCTTGAAGGCCACATCGGCCTGCCGCCGCAGAATCTGGTCCTCGATGGCCACCGCCTCCGGCTGGAACTCCTCAATCAGCCGCGACACCTCGTGGTGCAGGTACGCCAGCCGCCGGGGCATGATCCAGGCGGCCTCGGTGATCAGGCAGACGTGATGCAGGTGACGCGCCTTGCGGGCGTCTCCCTCCACGATGCCGAGGCCCAGGTTGGCCAGCCCTGGGTCAATACCGAGCACGATCATACGGGCAGCATAGCGTGTGGGACGGGCCACCACAAAAAAAGGCCCCCGGAAGGGGGCCTGGAGGCGCGGCGCCGCTCAGTGGCTGGCGCAGCCGCCGGAGCCCTCACCGTCGGGGGCCTGGCTGCTGTCGGTGCGGAAGCTATGGCCGCAGCCGCAGGCGCTGGTGGCGTTCGGGTTGTTGACGGTGAAGCCGCCGCCCATCATGGTTTCCACGAAGTCGATCTCGGCGCCCATCACCAGCGGCAGGCTCATCTGGTCCACCACCAGCTTCACGCCGCGGTCCATCAGGATGGTGTCGCCGTCCAGCTCGCGGTCGTCGATGGCCATGCCGTACTGGTAGCCGCTGCAGCCGCCGCTCTTGACGAACAGGCGCACGCCGGCATTTTCCTTGCCACTGCCCGCGATGGCGTTCAGGGCGTGTTTGGCTCCGTTTTCACTGATCGAGATGGGCGCGGCGGTGCCCGCCGGGCTGCTGGTCTGGTCTGCACTCACCTGCGTCATGCTGTCTACCCTAGCAAAGTACCGGAGTTTAAAAGGTGCAGCTGACCCTAAAGCGGCCAGGGTGAAGGGGGTGTGCTCTTTGGGTGGCCGGGCTCTCCTGACCCGGAACAGGAGGACGCCCGGTGCCCGATGGACTCGCCTGCTGGGGGCTGGCCGGGGCTATGCTCTGCGGTATGCAGACGCACCTTGAGCGCATCCGGGCGGCGCTGGCCGCCACTGATCTGGACGGCTGGTTGATCTACGACTTTCAGGGCCTCAATCCGCACGCCCGCACCCTGCTGGGCCTGCCGGCGGGCGTGCACCTGACCCGGCGTTTCTTTGTGTGGGTGCCGCGCGAGGGCACGCCCAGCCTGATTCACCACCGCATTGAGGGCGGCACCTGGCGCACGCTGGCGGCCGGGGCGGAGCTGACCTTCCTGCCGTACAGCGCCCACACCGAGCTGGACGCGCACCTGAAGGCCCTGCTGGACGGCCGGCGGGCCGCGCTGGAGTACAGCCCCGGCGGGGCGGTGCCGTATGTCAGCCGGGTGGACGCCGGCACCCTGGAGCGGCTGCGGGCGGCGGGCCTGACGCCCGAATCCAGCGCCGACCTGCTGCAGGGCTTCCAGGTGTGGGACGACGCGGATCTGGAGGCACACCGCCGGGCCGTGGCGGTGCTGATGCAGGCCAAGGACGACGCCTTTCAGCTGATGCACGAGCGGCTGCGGGCCGGCGCGCCGGTGAGCGAGCTGGAGGTGCAGACACTGATCGAGCGGCAGATCGAGGCGGCGGGCATGCAGAGTGGCCACCCGGCCAACGTGAGCTTCGGGCGCAACGCCGCCGACCCGCACTACGAGCCGGGCGAGGGCAAGAACGCGGTGCTGGAGCTGGGCCAGTGCGTGCTGATCGACCTGTGGTGCCAGGAGCCGGGCCGCCCCTACGCCGACGTGACCTGGGTGGGCCACGCGGGCGCACCGGGCGAGGAATACCGGACCGCCTGGACCGCCGTGGCCGGCGCCCGTGACGTGGGACTGGCGCTGCTCCGGGAGCGCCCGGAGGGCCTGCAGGGCTGGGAGGTGGACCGGGCGGCGCGGGCCGTGATTGATGCGGCCGGGCTGGGCGAGCATTTCACCCACCGGCTGGGCCACAACCTGGGCGTGCAGATTCACGGCAGCGGGGCCAACCTCGACGACCTGGAGACGCACGACACCCGCACGGTGCTGCCGGGGCAGGCCGTCACCATCGAGCCGGGCGTGTATCCGATGGAGCGCGGGTACGGCATCCGCAGCGAGATCAATGTGCTGATGACTCCGCAGGGACCGCTGCTGACCACCCCGGTGCAGGCCGCGCCGTTCGTGCTGGGCGAGGGCGAGTGGACGGCGGTGCGGGCCGCCGGACTGGGCGAGGCACCCTGAGGTCTCAAGGCTCTCATAGCCTGGGCAGGCCGGCTTGCGGGTAGGCTGAGGCCATGGCGAACTTGAGCGGAACCACCATCATGCTGACCGGGGCCGGCGGGGCGCTGGCCACAGCCGTGGCGCAGGAGCTCGTGGACGCGGGCGCAGAACTGATTCTGGTGGGGCGCGGCGAGGCCCTCAAGCGGGCCGAGGACCGTTTCCCCGCCACCGAGGTGCTGGACCTGGACCTCACGGACCCGGCCAGCGCCGAGCAGCTGCGCCGCCACAAGGTGGACGCGCTGGTGCACACGGCCGGGGCCTTCAGCATGCAGGACGCGCACAAGGCCACCGAGCAGGACCTGCAGCAGATGATCGGGGCCAACCTGACCACCCTGTTCCACGCGGTGCAGGGGGTGCTGCCGCACATGATCCGGCAGAAGGAGGGGCTGATCGTGGGCATCAGCGCCGGGCAGGCAGCGCGCATGAGCGGCAAGGGCGCGGCGCTGTACACCGCCAGCAAGGCGGCGGTGGCGGCCTACCTGCTGAGCGTCCACGACGAGCTGAAGGGCAAAGGCGTGCGTGCCTGCGTGGTGTACCCGATGGGCGCCATTGACACGCCGGCCAACCGCGAGGCGGGCATGGACTGGGACGACACCATCGACCCGCGCGGGCTGGCCCAGACCATCGCCCACGCCCTGACCCGCCCGGCCCGCGCCCACATCACCGAGCTCAAGGTCTATCCGGACCATTGAGTGACGGCTGAAGCGTCCGGGGCGGCTGCGCCCACGCTGACGCCCCGGCTGGTGGGCGTGATGGCCACCGCCGTGGGCGTGATCGTGGCGAGCCTGTACTACGCCCAGCCGCTGCTGGCGGTGCTGGCTCCGGCCTTTCATGCCAGCGGGCGTCAGCTGGGGCTGGTGGTGACACTGACGCAGCTGGGCTACGCGCTGGGGCTGCTGCTGATTGTGCCGCTGGGCGACGTGCTGGACCGGCGGCGGCTGGTGCTGGGGCTGCTGGCCGCCTCGGTGCTGGCACTGCTGGGGGTGGCGCTGGCCCGCAGCTTGGGCGTGTTCATGCTGTTGAGCGTGCTGGTGGGCCTGAGCGCAGTGTCAGCGCAGGTGCTGGTGCCGTTCGCGGCCACGCTGGCCACCCCGGAGCGCCGGGGCCGGGTGGTGGGCACGGTGATGAGCGGCCTGCTGCTGGGCATCCTGCTGGCCCGCACCGCCTCGGGCCTGATTGCCGAGGTGGCCGGCTGGCGCAGCGTGTACCTGCTGGCCGCGCTGGCGGTGGCGGCGCTGGGGCTGGTGCTGGCCCGCGCCCTGCCGCCGGACCGCCGGCCCCGCGGCCCCCGCTACCCGCAGCTGATGGCCTCGGTGCTGCAGATGACCCGCGAGCCGCTGCTGAGGTGGCGCTCGCTGTACGGGGCGCTGGTGTTCGCGGCCTTCAGCGTGTTCTGGGCCAGCCTGGCGTTCTTGCTGGCCGGCGCGCCCTACCACTACAGCGAGGGCACCATCGGGCTGTTCGGGCTGCTGGGGGCTGCCGGGGCACTGGCCGCCAGCCTGGCAGGCCGGATGGCGGACCGGGGGGGCGCGCGGCGCAGCACGCTGGCCTTCGGGCTGCTGATCCTGCTGGCCTTCGGGCTGATGCTGCGCGGCACCAGCCTGCCGCTGCTGGTGCTGGGCATCCTGGCGCTGGATTTCGGGGTGCAGGGGCTGCACGTCACCAACCAGAGCGAGGTCTACCGGCTGCCGGGCGAGGCGCGCAGCCGCATCACCACCGTGTACCTCACCAGCTACTTCCTGGGCGGCGTGGTGGGTTCCGGGCTGGCGGCCGTGCTGTACACGGCCGGCGGCTGGACGGCTGTGATGCGGGCGGGGATGACGCTGGGCGGCCTGATCGTGCTGGTGTGGCTGCTGGAAAGGCGCGCTCAGCCGCGGGTGTAGAGCAGCGTCACGATGCGGTCCTGCAGCTGGCGCAGGCTCTGGCCATACCCGGCGTACTGGTCCATCAGGATGCTGAAGATCAGCACCCGGCCGCTGCGGGTGGTGACGTACCCCGACAGGCTGGAGGCCCCCACCAGCGTGCCGGTCTTGGCCCGCACGTCCAGCCCCGGCAGCCGGGCGGCCAGTGTGCCGCCCTCCAGGGTGGCCTGCTCGGTGGCGGTGCCGGTGCCGGCCTGCGGCAGGCTCTCGATCAGCAGGTTGGCGCGCTGCCGGAATGCCGCTTCCGGCGCCAGCTCGGTGCCGAGCGGATGGCGGTAGATGCCCAGCAGCAGCTGTGAGACCGCGGCGGCGGTCAGGCGGTCCTGCTCCGACAGCCCGGAAGCGTCGTGAATCTGTAGGGCGGCGGTGTTGACGCCCAGCCGCGCCAGGATGGCGGCCTGCAGCGTCCGGGCCTGCGCCAGGGTGGAGGGCCGCCAGCTGGGCGTGTGTTCGTCCACGCCGCTGCGGGCGTACAGCTGCTCGGCCCAGCGGTTGTCGCTGCGCTTGAGGGTCAGGCGCACCAGCGCGGTCAGCGGCAGCGAGCGGGTGGTGGCCACCCCCTGCTCGGCCCCGGCCCGCCCTAGCCGCACCCCGCCCGTCACCTGCACGCCGGCCCGCTGCAGTTCGCGCCGGAACAAAGCCCCGGCCCGCAGCAGCGCCGCCGTGGGGGTGGGGTCCGGGCGGGCGTCCTCGCCCTCGTCCAGCGGCAGGGCGCTGACCGCCGTTTCGGCGTCCGGCAGCGGCCAGCCGTCCGGCGCGATCATGTGGCCGTCCACCTGCACGTTGCCCACCTGCAGGATGCCGCGTGCCCGCACCTGCCGCGCCAGCCCGGCCAGCGAGTGTTCCCCGTCCGAGACGCGCAGCGAGGGGTCCCCGATGCCGCTGAGCGTCAGGTGGTTCACGGCCGCGCCCGGGTTGCTGCGCGTGACGCCGGTGCTGAACCAGTAGTCCGGGCCCAGGCGGTACAGCGCAGCGGTCATGCTCAGCAGCTTCATGTTGGAGGCGGGGGTGATGGGCGTTTCGGCCTGTCGGCGGTACAGCGCCGCGCCGCTGGCGGCGTCCAGCACCACCATCCCGCTGTGGACTGGCAGGGCGCGCCCGGACGGGCCCGGGGCGCCCGCTGCCAGCAGCTGATCCAACTGGGCCTGCAGGGCGGTGGGCCGGGCCGGGGCAGCAGGCGGGGCGGTCTGCGCCACCGGGACGGTGAACGCGGCCAGCAACAACAGACTCAGCAGGGGGGCGCGCGGCATAGGGAAGGGGAAACAAAAAACCCGTCCTCTTCGGACGGTGATAAAAACAGTCTAGCGGGGTATGCAGCGGCTGTCAAGCTATGCAGCCGGCTGCGGGATCACGCCACAAAAAAAAGGAGGCCGAAGCCTCCTGGAATGTGTTGGGCCGATTACCAGCGGCTGTTGCTGCCGCCGCCGCTCCGCTGGAAGCGGTCGCCTTCCGGAGCAGCCTTGGTCACCACGATGTTCGCGGCCTGGGGGCCACGGCCATTCTTGCCGGGTTCCATGTCGAACTCGACCTCGTCACCCTCGTTCAGCTTACGGAAGCCCGTCGCCTTGATGGCGCTGTAGTGGGCGAAGACGTCAGGCTGACCCTCGCACTCGATGAACCCGAAGCCCTTTTCCGCGTTGAACCACTTTACTCGTCCTGCTGGCATACTTTACTCCTCTGTCCCAACCCTTGTTTCGCACCTGTATTGACCAGGAATGCGACCCTCTTGCTGACTTGGAACCGAAGCTCAGTTTGGCGGGAACCTCACGCGCGAATTGTGATGTGGGAACATTAGAGCAGCGTGTGATGGGGGTGACGACGGTTCCGTTCGGCCACACCGCACTGCAAGCGGTTCAGGCCGCCCAGGACGCCCGGCAGGACCAGCGGCCTCGCACGCGCCGGACCTTGGCCATTGGGGTGGCAGAGCGGCAGATCTGGGGGTGCGGAGTCCGGTTTTCAGGCCGGGTTCAGGAGTCAGTTCACCCTGCCGCCGGGCCGAAACCGGGCCGTTCGGCTTCTTCCCAAAGCCGGGCTGCATTCTGAACACCGTCGGGCCGGGATTCACTGTGTTCATCCGCCGCACACGGACAATGGGGCATGCCATCTGTCCCAGTCATCGTGATCGGCGGGTCCGCCGGCGCCCTTGATCCACTGCGCCAAATCGTGTCCCAGCTTCCGGGTGATCTGCCGGCGGCCGTTCTGGTGGTCATCCACCTTTCTCCGGACTATCCGAGCCAGCTGCCGGCCATCCTCAGCCGCAGCGGTTCGCTGCCGGTGCAGCACGCCCAGCATCAGGCGCTGCTGAGCCCCGGGCACATCTATGTGGCGCCGCCGGACCATCACGTGCTGGTGGCCCACGACCGCCTGCACCTGTCGCGCGGCCCGAAGGAAAACCGCTCGCGGCCCAGCATCGACGTGCTGTTCCGTTCGGCCGCCTACACGCACGGGGCCGGTACCATCGGCGTGCTGCTGAGCGGCATGATGGACGACGGCACCTCCGGCATGTGGACCATCCGGCAGCTGGGGGGGCGCACCGTGGTGCAGAACCCGGAGGACGCGCTGTACGGCAGCATGCCGCTCAGCGCTGTGCAGCACGTGGCGGTGGACCAGATTCTGCCGGCGCACGCCATCGCGCCGGCGCTGACGCGCCTGCTGGACGAACTCGGGCCCGTGGCGGAGGAGCCGAACATGAGTGACGAGGAATGGCGGCGGCTGGAAGTGGAAGTCGGGATTGCCAGCGAGGACAACGCCTTCAATTCGGGCATGCTGAACCACGGTTCGCTGTCCACCTTCACCTGCCCCGAGTGTCACGGGGTACTGGTGCAGATCCGGGAGGGCCGGATCATGCGCTTCCGCTGCCACACCGGACATGCCTACACCGCCGATACGCTGCTGAGCGAACTGCGCGGCTCGGTGGAGGGGTACCTGTGGCAGGCGGCCCGGACGCTGGACGAGGACGTGATGCTGCTGGAGCACCTGAGCAAGCACGCCGATGAGGCCGATCAGACGGAACTGGCCGCCGCCTACCGCCAGGAGGCGCAGGTGGCCCGGGCGCGTGGACGGCGCATGCGCCAGGAGGCGCTGCAGGCCGGGGAGGACAAGGCGCTGCCGGTGGAGACACCGCCGGGTCCCTGAGCGGGTGCGGCGGGCCTCAGGTCAGTCCAGCACCGACGGTTCCTTGGGCCACGCCACGTACACGGTGGCGCCGCTGCCGGCCTTGCCCTCGCCCCACACCCGCGCCCCGAAACGCAGGCTGACCCGGCGGACGATGGCCAGGCCCATGCCGGTGCCGGGGAATTCCGACTCGGGGTGCAGGCGCTTGAACACCTGAAACAGCTTGTCCTTGTGGCGGTTGTTGAAGCCCACCCCGTTGTCCTCGAAGCGCAGGATCCACTCGGAGGCGGTTTCCTCCGCGCTGACATGAATCTGGGCCCGCTCGCGCGGCGTCGTGAACTTGAGTGCGTTCTCCAGCACCTTCAGGAACACCAGCCGCAGCGCGCTGAGGTCGCCGGAAATGGTGGGCAGCTGTCCGCTGGTGAGCTGCACCGTGCGCCCGGCCATGCGCGGTTCCAGCTCACGGCGCACCTCGCCGAACACCCGGTTCAGGTCCAGCGGCGCGACCCGGGCGCGGCCCTGGCTGGACTGGATGTACTCCAGCAGGGCGGCGGTGAGCGCCTCCATGCGGTCCACCGACTGCACCACATGGTCGAAGTGTTCGCGTTCCAGGCCCGAGACGGTCGTGGTGTCCTGCCGCAGCATCTGGGCGAAGGTGGCGACCCGGCGCAGCGGCCACACCAGGTTCTCGGCCACCGCCAGCGCCACGGTCCGCAGTTCGTCGCCGAGTTCGCGGATCTTGGCGGTGCGCTCCTCGATGCGGTTCTCCAGCGTCTCGTTCAGGCGCAGCAGTTCGTCCTGGGCGGCCTTCTGCTGGCTGATGTCGGTGATGGACAGCAGCGAGCCGCCGCCCGGGTGCAGCCGGCCTTCCAGGCGCACCGGAAACACGCTGCCGTCCTGGCGCTGCATGCTCAGCTCGGCCACCACGCCATCCTCGCTGGTCAGCAGGCGCGGCAGCACCAGCGCCAGATGCGTGCGCGACTCGGGCGCGGTGAACTGCGTGAGGCGCCGGCCCACCAGCTGGGTGCGGCGCACGCCCAGCAGATTGATGGCCCGGGCGTTCGCCTGCGTCACGTTGCTCTGCACGTCCAGGCTGATGTACCCGACCGGGGCGAATTCGTAGAGCATCATGGCGCGGTCGCGCGCCTGCTCCAGTTCCAGCACCGTCTCGCGCAACGTGTCGTTCTGCAGCTGCAGCTCGATCTGGTGCACGGAAAGTTCGTGCCGCAGGACCTCCGGAGTGTCGGGCAGCGTGCCTTCTCCGCCCTGCTGCAACGTCCGTTCGGCGGCGTCGCGCAGGTTGTTCAGGTGCTGCTGATTGTCCTGATCACTCATAAGTTCCCTCGGCACACTTGGGGCTGGGCTGGCGGTTCAGCGTGAGCTTGCTGGCAAGTGGCCGGAGTGTACCAGATCACAGGAAAGGAAAATGCCGTTCCTTTGCTTAGACATGCCGGCCCGGGGCGGTTGTCTGAACACTGTTCCCTGGGTGCGCTGCCTGGAGCCGGGCGCTGCTCACCCGGCAGCGCTACAGTACAGGAGCGCGCATGGTTGCGCGGAGCGGCCCCCGACTCCGGTCAGGCCCCGCCCTCAAAGGAGCCAGATGTCTGACAATCAAGGTTCCACACCCAGCCTGCCGGCCCCGGCGGAGGCGCTGGAAGGGAGCCCGCCGAAGGCGGCGCGGCCCGCTGCCGTGGTGGGGATCGGCGGGTCGGCCGGCGCCCTGGACGGCTTCGAACGCTTCTTCCTGGGGCTGCCGCCCGGCAGCGGCATGGCCTTCGTGGTGGTGTCGCACCTCAGCCCCACCGGCGAGAGCTTCATGCCGGAACTGCTGACCCGCTGCACCTCCCTGCCGGTGCGGGTCATTGAGGACGGGATGGTGCTGGAGCCGGACCACGTGTACGTGGCGCACGGCGCAACCAGCCTGGCGATCGTGAACGGCACGCTGATCCTGCAGGACCTGGGGCTGGCGCGCGGCCACACCATCGACGCCTTCCTGAGCAGCCTGGCCGACGACCAGCAGGAGCGGGCCGTGGCGGTGATCCTCTCCGGCATGGGCAAGGACGGCACCGACGGCGCGCGCAGGGTCAAGGAGCGCGGCGGCCTGCTGCTGACCCAGGACCCGGCCTCGGCCGACTATCCGTCCATGCCCGCCAGCGCGGTGGCCACCGGGCTGGCCGACGCGGTGCTGCCGCCGGACGAACTGGCCGCCCGCCTGTACCAGCTGATGACCAACGAGCGCCCGCTGAGCGACGGAGTGGCGTCGGGCGAGATCAACCCCGACCTGCAGCGGGTGCTGCTGCTGGTGCGTTCGCACACCGGGCAGGACTTCACCCGCTACAAGTCCACCACCCTGCTGCGGCGCATTGACCGGCGCATGAAGACCTGCGGCATCGGCGCGCTGGCCGAGTACATGGGGTACCTGCAGCAGCACCCGGCCGAGATCGAGGCGCTGTTCGAGGACCTGACCATCAACGTGACCAGCTTCTTCCGCGACCCGGAAGCGTTCGAGCGGCTCAAGGAGCTGCTGCGCACCCAGATGATGGGCCGGCCGCACAACGGCGACGTGTTCCGGGTCTGGGTGGTGGGCTGCGCCAGCGGAGAGGAGGCCTACAGCGTGGCGATCCTGCTGCATGAACTGGTGCAGGAACCGCAGTTCCAGGGGCCCCTCACGCTGCAGGTGTTCGCCACCGACATCGACCAGCGCTCCATCAACGTGGCCCGCCTGGGGCAGTACTCGCACGCCATCGAGCAGAGCGTGTCGCCCGCGCGGCTGCAGCGCTACTTCACCCGCAACCCGGACGGCTATCAGGTCAGCAGCCTGATCCGGGAAACGGTGGTGTTCGCGCTGCACAACACCTTCAACGACCCGCCGTTCACCCGGCTGGACCTGCTGTGCTGCCGCAACATGCTGATCTACCTGAACCCGGACCTGCAGCAGCAGGTGCTGGCGGTGTTCCAGTACGCGCTGCGGCCGGACGGCCTGCTGTTTCTGGGCGCCAGCGAGTCCACCGGCCTGCGCGACGAGAACTTTCTGCCGGTGGACCCGCGCTGGAAGATCTACCGGCGCGGCCCCGGCGCGCCCGGCTCCCTGCCGGTGGGCCATAACTACGGCAGCCGCGTGCTGAATCAGGGCACCACCGACCGGGAGCGCCGGCCGGTGCGCTCCATCACCCTGGTGCAGCACATCCACAGCCTGCTGCTCGCCAACTACACGGCGCCCGCGGTGGTGGTGAACGAGCACGGCGACATGCTGTACGTGAACGGCCGCACCGGGCGCTACCTGGAGCTGCCGAGCGGCAGCAGCGCCACCAACAACGTCATCGACATGACCCGCGACGGCCTGCGCTTCGAGCTGTCGTCGGCGCTGCGCCGGGCCGCCCACGAGCAGCGGGCCGTGGTGCTGCGCGAGATGCGCTACCCGGTGGGCGACGACCTGGTTACCCTGGACGTGACGGTGCGGCCCATCAGCCACCCGGACGCGCAGGACGTGCTGATGATCGTGTTTCAGGAGCGCTCGGCCCACGACTTCGTGGAGGCGCCGCCGCCGGAGCAGCTGGATCAGGTGCAGGCACTGGGCCGTGAGCTGCACCACCTGCGCGAGACGCTGCAGGCGACCATTGAGGAGTACCAGACCAGCATCGAGGAACTGAAGAGCACCAACGAGGAGCACCAGACTACCATCGAGGAGCTGAAAAGCACCAACGAGGAGCTGATGACCTCCAAGGAGGAGCTGCAGTCGGTCAACGAGGAACTGATCACCACCAACGTCGAGCACCAGAGCGTGATTCATGAGCTGACCCAGGCCAACGACGACATGAAGAACCTGCTGGAGAGCGCCGGCATCGCCACGCTCTTCCTGGGCAACGACCTGCGGATCAAGCGCTACACCTCGCAGATCACCCGCGTCATCAGCCTGATTCCCTCGGACGTGGGGCGGCACATCGGCGACATCCGCGTGAAGCTGGAAGGCATCACCTTCGAGGACGAGGTGAAGCGGGTGCTGTCCACCCTGATGCCGCTGGAGGTGGAGGCCCAGGCCGCCGACGGGCGCTGGTATCTGGTGCGGATCAACCCGTACCGCACCTCCGATAACTTCATTGACGGCGTGGTGGTGGTGTGCACCAACATCGACACGCTCAAGACGCTGGAGTCGCAGCTGGACCGCTCGTCGTTGAACTCTGAGGCGCTGCTGAACGCCATCCGGCTGCCGATGCTGGTGCTCGACGACGACCTGAAGCTCATCACCGCCAACCGGGCGCTGTACGAGCTGCTGCGGGTGTCGCCGGAGCAGGCGCGCGGTCAGCGGCTGTTCGACCTGGGCAGCCGGCAGTTTGACCTGTGGGAGCTGCGCGAGCGGCTGCAGGACATGATCGTGACCGACGTGCCGCTGACCCAGTACGTCCTGGATCTGGACGTGCCGGGCCACGGCGTGCAGAAGATGAAGGTGGAGGCCTGGCCGGTGTTGAGCCCGGACGGCTCGGCGGCCGAACACCTGATGACGCTGGAGAACGTGACGGCCATCGTGCACGCCGTGAGCCAGGAGGGCGAGGCCTTTACCGGGCCGGCCACCGACCTGGACCCGGACAGCTGAAGCGGGCACCCCGGCAATTGCCGGGGTGCCCGCTGCGCGTTTCGTGGCGTTTTACCGGGTCTGCTGCACCTGTGCCCGTGGCCGGCTGGCCTCGTCCGGCCCCGGCGCGCCGGTCCAGGCGTCCGGGAGCGAACTCAGGGCCAGCACGGCGGCCGTCTGCCCGGGCAGGTGGCCCAGGTCGGCGTCCGGGCTGCTGGCGAGCAGCAGCCGCGCGCCGCTGCCCTGCAGGTCCGGCAGCGCCACCGGCCCCGACGAGAAGTTCAGCACCAGCGCCCGCACCTGATCGCCCAGCCGGCGCGTGACCCACAGCAGCGGTCCCTGTGCGCCGGCCTGCAGCTCCGGGCGGCCGGAATGCCGCAGCACCGGGTCCTGACGGCGCAGCGCCAGCAGGCGGCGGTACAGCTCCAGCGCCCGGGCGTGCTCGCCCTCCTGCTGCTGTGGCCAGTCCAGGTGGCTGTGCTGGAAGGTGGCCGGATCCTGCGGGTCCGGCACCGCCTCGCCCTGCAGCGCGGCGCTGAAGGTCTCGAAATGCTGGAACTCGCGCAGCCGCCCCTCGGTGATCAGCGCCCCCAGCTCGGCATTGTGGTCGGAGAAGTATTGGAAGCGGCTGTCGGTCATCCACTCCTGACCCTGAAACAGCAGCGGCGTCATCGGCAGGAACAGCAGCAGGGTGCTGGCCGCCAGGAAGGCCTCGGTGCCGGCCACCTGCTGCAGGCGGTCACCCAGCGCCCGGTTGCCGATCTGGTCGTGGTTCTGGATGCAGTACACGAAGCTGGAGGCGTCCAGCCGGTCGGCGGCGGAGCCGCGGGGATGCGGCGTGCCCAGCGGCCAGTCCTGACCCTCGTACAGCCAGCCCCGGTTGATGCAGCGGGCCAGCTCGGTCACCTTCGGCACGTAGGCGCGGTAGTAGCCGTCGCGCTCCCCGGTCAGCAGCACCCGCAGCTGATGGTGGAAGTCGTCGGCCCACATGCCGTCCATGCCGGTCTCGGTGACCAGTTCCGGGCGGTTGCGGTCGTCCTCGCAGAACAGGAAGTGGCGGGTGCCCAGCTCCGCGCGCAGCTGGTGGACCTGCTGGGCCAGCTCGTGCAGCACATGCAGCTCGCTGTCGTCGAAGATCTCGTGGGTGGCGTCCAGCCGCAGGCCGTCGAAGCGGTAGGTTTCCAGCCAGTGCCGCGCCGCGTCCAGCGCCAGCCGGCGCATCCAGGGGTTGCTGTAGTTCAGCGCGTCGCCCCAGGGGGTCTTGTGCCGGTCGGTGAAGTACTCGGGGCTGTAGGCGCTCAGGTAGTTGCCGTCCGGCCCGAAGTGGTTGAGCACCAGGTCCAGCAGCACCACCAGCCCCTGCCGGTGCGCCTCGTCAATGAAGCGCATCAGGTCGTCCGGGCGGCCGTAGGCGGCGAACGGCGCGTACAGCGCCACCCCGTCGTAGCCCCAGCCGTGCTGCCCGGGAAAGCTGGCCAGCGGCATCAGTTCCACCGCCGTCACGCCCAGCTCACGGAGGTACGGCAGCCGCTCCTGCGCAGCCCGGAAGGTGCCTTCCGGCGTGAAGGTGCCCACGTGCAGCTCGTAGATCACCAGGTCGGAGCGCTTCAGGTCCGGGGCCACCGGCCGCTCGCCGCCGGCGGGCGCCCACACCTCCGCCGGCGCGTGCACGCCGTCCGGCAGGCAGCGGGCGTAGGGGTCCGGCACCGGCTGGCCGTCCAGCTCGAAGGTGTAGCGGCGGCCCGCCCCCACGCCCTCAATGAGCCGCTCGAACACGCCGTCGCCCACCGGCTCCAGCGGCACGGTCTGGTCCGGGCCGTCACCGCTCAGCACCACGGCGGCCCGGCTGGCCTGGGTGGTCCACAGCCGGAACATGGTGCCGGTCTCGGTGGGGAACGCCCCCAGCGGCCAGGTGGAGGGCGTGCCGGCCGGGCCGGTCATTCCCGCGCTCCAGGCACGGAGGGCCGCCGCTGGGCCAGGTCGAAGGTGTTGCCGGCGGCCAGCACATGCAGCCGCGCGTCGAACAGCGAGAGCACCGTGTCGCGCCCGCCGTCCGCGACGTTCGAGCTGCTCACGGTGCTGCCGTCCAGCACCGTCACGGCGCCGCTGCCCAGCACCGAGAACTGTTCACCCTCCACCACGATGGCGGTGTCCTCGTCAATGCCGATGCCCAGCACGCGCGGGTTCTGGGCCACGGCTCCCAGCAGGCGGCCCATCCGGCCACGCTCGGCAAAATGCTGGTCGATGATCACGCCCCGGATCAGCCCCAGGCCCGGAGCCATCCGCAGGTCTCCGATGCGGCTGGATTCCCGGCCGCTGCCGGTGACCAGCATCGTCTCGCACATCGCCGACGCGCCGGCCGAGGTGCCGGCGATCACTCCGCCGCTGGCATAGATCTCGTTGATGCGCTGTTCCACCGGGCTGTCCCCGATCTGGCTGGTGATGCGCAGCTGGTCGCCGCCGGTGAAGAACACCCCGGTCGCGCCGTCAAAGCAGCTGAGCAGCTCCTCGCTGGCCGTCTCGCTGCGCTCGTTGACGTACACCTCGCGGGTTTCCCGGACGCCCAGCTCAGCGAAGACCGGGGCATAGGTGTCGTAGTAGCCTTCCGGCTCGTGCGAGGCGACCGTCATCACCACCAGCCGGCCGGAACCGGTGCGGCGGGCCACCTCCTTGAGAATCTCGCGCTTGCCCTCTTTTTCCTCATGCCCGCCGATCACGATCAGCGAGCCGTTCTGGTTGTTATGCGTCACTGTTGTCTCCTGTGTGTGGGGCCGGGTTCCGCTCCAGGGCCGCCTGAGGGTCCTGCCCGGAGGCCTGCCACGCCACCGCAAAGTTCTGGCTGCTGTGGTCCCAGCCGATCTCTCCGGCCGGCGTCAGCAGGATCAGCCCCGCCTCGCCGCCCACGCGCCGGCTCATGGTGGCCAGCACCTCACCCACCGCCTGATCGGCGGTCTGTTTGCCCAGCAGCTCCAGGGCCTGACGCGCCAGCCCCACCCGCACGATCTTCTCGCCGTCCCCCGAGGCCGCCACCGCGCCCAGCAGGTCGTCAGCATAGAAGCCGGAGCCGGCTGCCGGTGAGTCGCCCACCCGGCCGGGCGGCTGCCCCTCGGTGCCGCCGGTGGAGGTGCCGGCCGCCACGTGGCCGTGCAGGTCCAGCGCCACGCAGCCCACCGTGTCCTCGGCCGGGCTGTGCGCCACCTGCTCAGCCGGGCCGCCCGGCGTGTCCAGCCCCTGCTCGGCGGCAAAGCGGCTGGCATCCTCGCCCACCAGCAGCACCTGCCGCTCGTCCAGGACGCGGCGCGCCACCTCCACCGGATGCGGCACGCCCTGCACGGCCGCCACCGCCCCGATGTCCAGGGTCGAACCGTCCATCACGGCGGCGTCCAGCTGTACGCTGCCGTCGGTGCGTTTCACCGCGCCGTGCCCGGCATTGAAGGTCGGGTCCTCCTCCAGCACGCGGATGGCGGCCACCACCGCGTCCACCGCCGTTCCGCCCTGGACCAGCACCTCACGGCCGGCCTGCAGCGCGTTCAGGCAGCCCTGCCGGTGCGCCTCACGTTCGTCGTCCGAGATGGTCTTCGCGCCTCCGTGCACCATCAGGGCCCAGCGAGCGCCGCTCATGCGGGCCGCTCCACCTGCAGTGAGGGGCTCTGGAACGCCTGGATCTGCTGCCACGCTTCCTCCACCCGGTTCGGCAGAATCACCACCAGGTCGCCCGGCTGGGCGCTGCTCAGCGCGGCGTCAATCGCCTCGGTCTCGTCCAGGATGATCTGGATCTGTTCATCCGGCAGCCCCGCCGCGAGCGCGCCGTCGCGCGTCAGGGAGGCCCCCTCGCCGGCCGGTCGCCCGCGCCGCTCGTCGTCCTCGCGCAGGATCAGCAGATCGAACATGCCGGCCAGCAGCGTGCCCATCTCATGGATGTCCTGATCGCGGCGGTCGCCCGCCACGCCGAACACCCCGATCACCCGGCCCGCCTGTGGCCGCATGGCCCGCACCAGCCCCGAGAGCTGCATCAGGCCGTCCGGGTTGTGGGCGTAGTCCAGCAGCACCCGGAAGGGGTGGCCCTCATAGACGTTGAGCCGCCCCGGACTCTGCTCAAAGGAAGTGGTGAAGGTGCGCAGCGCCTCGCCGATCACGCTGACCGGCACGTCCAGCCCCACCGCAATGGCGCAGGCGGCCAGGGCGTTCTCCACGTTCATCCGCGCCGCGCCGGACAGGGTGGCCGGGATGTCGTTGGCGAGCATGATCGGGTACCGCTGGCCGCCCCGGTACAGCACCACCTCGTCGCCCACCAGGGTCGGTTCGCGCACCAGCGCGATGCCGCCGGCCGCGATGTGCTGCGCCAGATGCTCCGGGTGCGTGACGGCGCCCTCCATCGAGAAGAAGGCAATCTGCCCGCCCGCTTTCTTCACCATCCGGGCGGTCAGCGGGTCGTCGGCGTTCAGGACGCTCACGCCGCTGGGCGACACCACCTCCACCACCAGGCCCTTCACGAAGGCGAGGTCCTCGACCGTCTCGATGCCCTTCAGGCCCAGATGGTCCGGGCGAATGTTCAGCACCGCGCCCACCTGGCACTGGTCAAAGCCCAGGCCCTCGCGCAGGATGCCGCCGCGCGCGGTTTCCAGCACCGCCACCTCCACGGTCGGGTCGCTCAGGATCACCTGGGCGCTCTTGGGACCGGTGGTGTCGCCGCTCATGATGCGTTCGCCCTGCAGGTAGATGCCGTTCGAGGTGGTCAGGCCCACCTGCTTTCCGGCGTGCTGCAGGATGTGCGCCACCATCCGGGAGGTGGTGGTTTTGCCGTTGGTGCCGGTGATCGCCACCACCGGAATGCGGCAGGGCGTGCCGGGCGGAAACAGCATGTCCAGCACCGGAGCCGCCACGTTGCGCGGCGTGCCCACCGAGGGCTGCAGGTGCATGCGGAAGCCGGGGGCCGCGTTGACCTCCACGATGCCGCCGCCGGTCCGGTGCACCGACTGGGTGATGTCGGGGGTGATGAAGTCAATGCCGGCCACGTCCAGCCCGATCATCAGCGCCGCGCGCCGCGCCACCGTGACGTTGTCCGGGTGGATCACGTCGGTGCGGTCAATGGCGGTGCCGCCGGTTGAGAGGTTGGCGGTGTCGCGCAGCACCATCACCTCGTCCTGCTGCGGCACGCTGTCCGGGGTCAGCCCCTGGCGCGCCAGCAGGGCCAGCACGTGATCGTCAATCACGATCTTGGTCATCACCTGCTCGTGGCCGTCGCCGCGGCGCGGATCGAGGTTGGTCTCCTCGACCAGCTGCCGGATGCTCCGCCGGCCGTCCCCGATCACATGGGCCGGCACCCGCTCGGCCACCGCCACCACTTCACCGTTCACCACCAGAATGCGGTGGTCGTTGCCGGGAAACTGCTGCTCCACCACCACGTGGCGGCTGTGCCGCGCCGCCTGCTCGAAGCCCCAGGCCACCCGCTCCGGCGTGGTCAGGTCAATCGAGACGCCGCGCCCGTGGTTGCCGTTCAGCGGTTTGGTGACCACCGGGTAGCCGATCCGCCGGGCCTCGCGCACCGCCTGCTCGGCCGTCAGGACCACCGCGCCGGCCGGCACCGGCAGCCCAGCCCGGTCCAGCAGCAGCTTGGTGAGCGACTTGTCGCCAGCCGTCTCGGTGGCGATGTGGGCGGTCTGCTGGGTGATGCTGGCGCGGATGCGCTGCTGGGAGCGGCCGTAGCCCAGCTGCACCAGACTGTTGTCGTCCAACCGCAGGTGCGGAATCCCCCGGCGCCGCGCTTCATCCACCAGCGAGGCGGTGGTGGGCCCCAGGGCGTGGCGCCGGACCAGCAGGCGCAGTTCCGCCATGTCGCGCTGCAGATCGAAGGGGCTGTCGGTTTCCAGGGTGGTGTTCATGCCGACCGGCATCAGCAGGTCCAGCCCTTCCAGGCCCTGCAGCTCTGCCGGCAGCAGGCTGTTCACCAGCCGCAGCGCCAGCATGCCGGCCAGCAGCCCGACGCGTTCCTCGCGCTGCTCGTAGACCACGTTGTAGCTGCCGGGGCTGCCCCGGACCGAGCGGGTCTTGCCATAGGTGACCGGCAGCCCCGCCAGCGCCTGGAGCTCCAGCGCCACGTGCTCGGTGATGTGCCCCAGCCAGGTGCCGTCCTGCAGGCGCCGCACGAAGCCGCCCGGCTCGCCGTACGAGCAGCCGTGCTGACTCAGCGTGGGCAGCTGCTCCAGCAGCCCCTCGGTGAAGCCGGGCAGCCGGTTGGACGGGTACTCTTCCAGCGCGCCGAGCTGCAGCTGGATGCGGATCATCGGCCGGTAGCCATACAGGTTCGGACCCCGGTAGATCTGTTTTTCCAGCACCTGGAGGGGTGCTGCGTTGCTGGGTAACGCTCTGTGGGTGTTCGGATGCTCAGCGGTCATGGTCTGCTCCTTCACATGCAGCGATACAGCGGCTGAACTGGAGGGTAAACCGTATCGCGCGGCGCTCCTGCTGTCCTGAATGAGGCTCGATTTACTCAGATATGGCGACAGATAGGAGCCTCCTTCAGAAAATGAAGACGCCGGACGGCCAGGGCAGGAGGGGCCAGCGGTACAGCAGGCGAAAATGGCGTCCTGGACGAGGCCGATCATGAACGGTGACGGCCTGCTCTTTTGGATCTCCTGTCAGCGCTGTCCTGCGGAGCCGCCCGGACCATAAGGGAGCAGCAAGCCCCCCTCATGTGGGATCAGATGAAGCCGCGCTATTCCGGTGCTATGGTCCGTTCTTCCAAGCCCTCCGCGGAAACGCTGGACCTGACGCTCCGCGCCGATGACCTGAGCACCACGTATGCCGAACTGCAGATGGTGCATGTGCCGCCGTCCGGCATCATCAGCTTCCCGAACCGCAGCGAGTTCGAGGTCACGCACCTGCCCGGCTCGACCGATGTGCTGTCGACCTCCCGCCGCGTCAGCATTGACCTCACGGTGCTGCGGCAGCGGTTCGGTGATCAGGCCGGGCACCTCTACGGCATCATCGTCCACAGCCAGCCACGGCCGCTGGTCTTCAAGAACATGACCCTGGAGATTCGGAGGCCGGGAGTGGCCGCAGCCGTGCGGCCCCTGACGCTGGCCGACCACGCGGCGCTGCTGGGCGTGTGGTGGCAGGACCGGGCGGGCGAGTGGGACTTCGAGTACAGCGGACAGGTGCTCGACACGCTTAACGGGACCTACCAGAGCATCTATCTGTTGGGCCGGTACGCCGAGCGTTTTGCCGAGCGCTAGGCCCGCAAGAGCCGTCCACATCGCGTAACCGACGCCGGGCCGTAGACGTACTCGATTGTATCTTGAGAGTACTTCTACTGTGACCTAGATTTGCGGTGTAGGAAAAATGAGGAGCAGGTAGAGAGGCTTTGTTCTGAATGAGATTGAGGCGTTACTCCATCCCCAGACCCGCCGTCATCTGCGCAACGAGCAGCGGCTCAGGCAGGCGGCGATCCGGGAGTTCGCACACCACGGATTACAGGGAGCCAAGGTCAGCACCATCGTGGCGGCGGCGGAGTTGTCTCAACCTTCCTTTTACCGCGCCTGGCCCAGCAAGGAGGCGGCATACAGTTCAATCATTGACAGCACCAACGCGCTCTGGCAGGCGGCGGCCGACACCTCGCTGAAGCTCAGCACGGACCTCCCGCTCGTCACGGCCCTGGAACGCGGCGTGGGTCACCTGTTCGACGTCCTGACCACCGATATGGACCTGACCCGGCTGGTGCTGCGGCACAACAGCCAGACCGATCAGCACAGCCTGTACGTGCCGATCTACACTCAGCGCTTCCGGGAGCTGCAGGCGTCGCGTGTCATCGGCCTGCACCACGCGCCCGAACTGCTGGCCCAGGTCTATACCGCCCTGACGGAACGTTTCCTCTATGCGCGCCTCCTGACCGGCGACGCCACTTCCCAACAGGCCGCCCATGAACTGATGTCCGTGCTGCTGCCGCTGCTGCTCGCCGAGGACGGCTTGAGCTGACGTCAGCAGGTGGGCCGGCCTGCTCTCGGGAGCATGCCATGAACCGAATACTGCTCGTGCTGCTGGGCCTGACCACCGTGTCGGCCCAGGCGGCGACCCCTGCCTACACCAAAGCCCAGGCCACCCAGGGCGCGGCCGTCGACAAGGCGCAGTGCGCCCTGTGCCACGGCAGCACTCTTCAGAACGGCGGCGCGCCCAAGCTGGCCGGCTCGGCCTTCCTGCTGAAGTGGGGCAGCAACAGCCTCGACGACTTCCACTCCATCATGTCCACCACCATGCCCCAGACCCATCCGGGCGCGCTCAAGCCAGAGCAGTACATCAATCTGGTGGCCTACGTGCTGCAGCAGAACGGCTTCAAGCCCGGAACCACGGCCCTCAAGGCCGCCAACCTGAAGCAATACACCTTCAGGAAGTGAGGCGCCCCATGAAGAACTTTGCGACCACTGCCGCTGGACTCGCCACCTTCACCGCGCTGCTGGTCGGCATGGCCGGGGCCGTTCAAGGGCCGACCCAGGAGGAGCTCAACAACGCCGACGCCGCCACCGATTCGTGGCTGATGTACAACAAGGGCTACAGCGGCCAGCGGCACTCCCCCTGGACCAGATCAACTCCAGCAACGTCGCCAACCTCAAGCGCGTCTGCACCTTCGACACCGGGGACGACGGCTCGTTCCAGATCACCCCGCAGATCTACAAGGGCGTGGCCTTCATCGCCACCGCCCGCCGCAGCTACGCGGTGGACGCCGTGACCTGCAAGACGCTGTGGGTGAACGTCTACAAACCCACCAGCGCGGAAGTCAACCCGGTCAACCGCGGCTTTGCCATCGCGGACGGCGTGCTGTACCGCGGCACCGGCGACGCGCACCTGATCGCCATTGACGCCGGCACCGGCAAGACGCTGTGGGACAAGAAGGTGGACGACTCGTCGGTGGGCTACTTCCTGAGTGCCGCCCCGATCGTCTGGAACAACAAGGTCTACATCGGGGACGCCGGGGCCGACTGAGGCGTCAAGGCCAAGATGTACGCCTTCGACACCAAGACCGGCAACAAGGTCTGGACCTTCGACCTGATTCCCACCGGCGATCAGCCGGGCGCCGACTCCTGGCGCAAGGCCGACTCCACCGCCACCGGCGGCGGCAGCGTGTGGAGCAGCTTCTCGCTCAACCCCACCACCGGGCAGCTGTACATGTCGGTGGGCAACCCGGCCCCGGACTTTGCCAGCCAGTACCGCCCCGGCGCCAACCTCTACACCAACTCGGTGGTGGCGCTGAACGCCGAGACCGGCGCGCTGGACCACTACTACCAGCAGATCCCGAACGACAACAAGGACTACGACACCGCCGCCGCGCCGGTGCTGTATGACCTGGACGGGAAGCCGCGCGTGGCCGTGGCCACCAAGGCCGGCCACCTGTTCTCCTACGACGAGACCAGCAAGAGCCAGGTGTTCAAGCAGGCCATGATCACCGTCAAGAACCACGAGAAGAACCCCACCGCCGCTGGCCTGCCGATCTGCCCGAACTACTCGGCCGGGTCGCAGTGGTCCGAGCCGTCGTACATGCCCGGCGGCAAGATGTTGGTCGTGAACGCGGTGGACTGGTGCGGCACCGTCAAACTGGGCGAGGTCCGGCTGATCAGGGGGCAGCTGTTCTTCGGCGGGGCCATGTCTCTGGACCCGGCCTCCAAGGCCGTCGGCAACACCATCGCCTTCGACGCCGCGACCGGCAAGGAGATGTGGCGCTAGCACCCCGGGCATCCGCATCGTGAGCGGCGTGACCACCACCGACGGCAATCTGGTGCTCTCCAGCGCGGCCAACGGCACCTTCTATGCGCTGGACGCGACCACCGGCAAGGTGCTGTTCAAGTCCAACATTGACAAGGCCCCGATCGGTGGTGGGGTGGCCACCTACACGGTGGGCAACAAGCAGTACATCGCGGTGGCGGCCGGCAACACCTCCAAGGGGCTGAACGGAGCCAAGAACGTGACGAGCCGCGTCGCCATCTATACGCTCCCATGAGCACCCTCCGTCTGTTCAGAACGGCGCTGCTGAGCGCGCTGTGCGCCGGGTCGGCGCTGGCCCTCACCCCGTCCCTGACGGTCCAGCAGGTGGCCCAGGCGGCGCAGGAAGGCGACGCGATGTTCCACAAGAACGGCGCCTACGTGTGGGGGTCCTACCTGCTCAAGACCTACACCGAGGACATCCGCCTGCGGGTAGATTCGCCCGAGGTGGACGGTATTGCGTTGGGCACGCCCTACGAGCGGCTGCGCTACGCCTCGTTTCTGGCGAGCTTTCAGGACATGGCCCTGACCCCGGCACAGTCGGTCCAGCTGGCGGGGACGCTGAAGAACAAGCTGACCTTCCTGGTGTACACCCATAGCCCCAGAGGCGTGGGGGAGGAGGAGGAGCAGTGGCAGCAGGCCTACCACAGCGGCGACGTCAAGCCCTCCGCCAACCGGGAGCACAGCTACCTGGACGCCTATAAGGCGGCCACACTGACGGTGGGTGGCCGGACCCTGCAGGCCCAGCCGCAGATTGACGGCCCCTACCGGGACCAGTTCACGCTGCCGACCGGGGGCGCCGATTTCCGGTTCCTGGGCGTGGTGCAGTACACCTTCGACCTGACCGGCCTTCCGGCAAAGGGCACCGCGACCCTGCGCTTCTCCGACAGTGAAGGCAACCGCTTCAGCCAGACGGCCCGGCTGGATCAGCTGAAATAAACAGGGGCCGGGTGGGAGGTGAGGAGCAGTTTGCTCCTCACCTCCCGCTGTCTATCAGGCGCTAGCCATTTCGGAGGAGTTCAGAGCACAGTGAGGAACTTGGAGCCCGGATGGAGGGCACCCAGTCGCTCGGGGCCAAAAGGGGAGCGTCTTGAACGATAGAAAGTATGTCAGACGGGGTGCCCTGGTCAGGCAACGAAAAAGCTCCGTTTTCACGGAGCTTTCTTGCTGGTCGAGGCGACAAGATTTGAACTTGCGACCCCTACCACCCCAAGGTAGTGCGCTACCAGGCTGCGCTACGCCTCGTCAACCAGCAAAGGGGAATATAGACGACACAGCGCGTCGGGTCAAGTTTCAGCGTACGCACCCAGCGTGCGGAAGCGCTCAGCACGCTGGCGCTGCAGTTCCTCGGCCGAGAGGTGGCTGAGGCTGTCCAGGTGCCGCGACACTGCCTCGCCCAGGGCCGCCGCTGCCGCCTCCGGGTCCAGGTGAGCGCCGCCCGGGGGTTCCGGCACCACTTCCTCCACAATCCCGAGCCCTCGCAGGTCCTCGCCGGTCAGACGCAGCGCCTCGGCCGCTTCCGGCGCCTTCCCGGCGTCCTTCCAGATGATGCTGGCCGCACCTTCCGGCGAGATCACGCTGTACCACGCGTTCTCCTGGATCAGCACCCGGTTGCCCACTCCGATGGCCAGCGCCCCGCCGCTGCCGCCCTCCCCGATCACCGCGCAGACGGCCGGCACCGACAGCCGCACCATTCGCTGAATGCTCTCCGCGATGGCCCAGCCCTGACCGCGCTCCTCGGCGGAGATGCCGGGGTAGGCGCCCTGGGTGTCAATCAGGGCCACCACCGGCAGGCCGCACTTGTCGGCCAGGTCCATCAGGCGCACCGCCTTGCGGTAGCCTTCCGGATTGCTGCTCCCGAAGCGCCGCCGGATCTTGTCCTTGGTGTCGCGGCCCTTCTGCTGGAGCAGCAGCATCACCGGACGGCCCTGCCAGCGTGCCGGACCGCCGATCAGCGCCGCGTCGTCGCCGTAGGCCCGGTCGCCGTGCAGCTCAGTGAACTCGCTGCACAGCCGCTCCACGTAGTCCAGCGCGGTGGGGCGGCCCTGCAGCCGGGCCAGCCCCACCCGCTCCCAGCGGCTCGGTCCGGCCTGCTGGCGGCGCAGCGTCTCCACCTGCTGACGCAGCGGCGCGGTGGCCGCGCTCAGGTCCTGGCCGGTGCGCTGAGCGGTGGCCTCCAGCTCGTGCAGCCGCGTCTCCAGCTCGCTCAACACCGAGGCGTCGGCACTCATGGGCTCACCGTCAGGCTCGCGGCCGGCTCAGGCAGCGTCAGCGGCTGGTGGGTCAGCACCGACAGCAGCTGACGGATCGTCTCCCGCTGGGCCCGCCGGTCCGTCACCAGGTCCACCATGCCGTGTTCCAGCAGGAATTCGGCGCGCTGGAACCCCTCCGGCAGACTCTGGCGGATGGTCTGCTGAATCACGCGCGGTCCGGCAAAGCCGATCAGTGCGCCCGGTTCCGCAATGATCACGTCGGCGATGGTCGCGAAGCTGGCCGTGACGCCGCCGGTGGTGGGGTCGGTCAGCACGCTCAGGTACGGCAGGCCGCGCCGGCTCAGCTGCTCCAGGGCCACGGTGGTCTTGGCCATCTGCATCAGCGACAGCGCGCTCTCCTGCATGCGGGCGCCACCCGAGGCCGCCGCCAGCACGAACGGCAGTCCCTGCTCGGCGGCGGCCTCCGCAGCGCGCGCGATCTCCTCGCCCACCACGCTGCCCATGCTGCCCCCGGAGAACTCGAAGTCCATGATCGCCACCATCACGTCCAGGCCCATGATCTGGCCGCGTCCGGTCAGGATGGCGTCGGGGCGTCCGGTCTTGCGCTGGGCACGTTCCAGCCGCTGCGGGTACGTCTCGGTGTCCACGAACGACAGCCGGTCCACCGGATGCACCCGCCCCGAGAGCTGCACGAAGGTGCCGGGATCCAGCAGCACTTCCAGCCGGCGGCTGGCGTTCAGGCGGTGGTGGTGCCCGCAGCGCGGGCAGACGTACCGCTCGGCCTCCAGGTCTTTGTTGTAGGTATTTTCCTTGCAGGCCGGGCACTTGGTCCACAGGTCCGGGATGTCGTTGGTCTCGCCGGACTGGGCGCGGCGTCTGCGGAAGAACTTGTCGAGCGCCAAGAGACTTCTCCTTTTCTGCAGGCATTGTAGGGCGTGTGCCGGTGAGATGGCTTGACCCGGTTCAAGGGTAAGCCCGGGAGTGCGGCGGCGCATCCCGACTGTGCGGGATCACCCCCTGTTTTGGTAAGCCCGCACACCCAGCTCAGCGCAGCTTCAGGCGGACTAAAGAGCGCTGGGACGATCTTCGCAGAATCCGCACAAAGCCTGCAACGCTTCTTGGCCGACCGGGATCAACCTGTGCTCAGGAAGAGAGGACGCCCGGAACCGGCGCCCCACAGGAGGAACCACCATGAAGAAGCTCGTACTGACTGCCCTGACCGCCCTGACCCTGACCGCGACCGCCTCCGCCGCCTCGGTGGCGACCATCACCAACGGCAGCGACCTGCAGTCCGGCTATGACGCCCTGTTCACCGAGGCCGGCTGGCAGGCGATCTCGATCCCGCTGACCGACGTGGGCGGCGTTCAGCCGAGCGACCTGAGCATCGCGGCCACCAACCTGCCGGAAGGCGTGACGCTGACCCTGACCGGCTCGGAAGTGGTGGGCAACTCGCTGGTGCTGTACGTGGACACCGAGCGCAGCGACACCAGCACCGCCGTGAATGCCCTGGCCAACGTGAGCCTGATGTCCGGCGGCACTGCCCTGACCGACTTCCAGGTGCCGGTGGTGGGCGTGGCCTACAACCAGTAAGCCGCACAGCAGTGAAGCGGCCTCCGGGAATTCCCGGAGGCCGCTTCACTGCTGTGCGATGGATTCAGATGGGGTGGACCGGCTAGGCGACTCAGGACAGGCGCGACAGGCTGGTGATCAGGGCCTTGAGCGAGTCGGCGAGGCGGCCCTGCAGGAAGGGATTGCCGCCCTGCTGGAACCCGCCGAAGCCGCCGCGGGGGCGCTGCTGGCCCTGGCCACCGGCTGCGCCACTCTGCGGCAGTTGCAGGCGCCCCGTCTGGCCCTGCGGCGCCTGACCTACCTGGCCCGGCCGGCCCTGGAAGCCCCGACCCTGAAAGCCCCCCCGGCCCGCTTGCCGGTCCTGCTGCCGCTTCAGTTCCAGGTCATCGAGCGCGGTGAGCTGGGCGTCGCTCAGGATCTTGTCCTCAATCCGGGTCAGGTAGCCCTGGGCGGTGTTGGCCGGCAGGGTCTTGGCCGTCTGGAGCGCCTTGAGGATCGGCAGCAGCTGGGCCGCCTGGGTCTTGGTGATGGCGGTCTTGGCGTTCTTGTTCAGCTCGCTCAGGCTGCTGACCGTGCGGACCAGGTCGAAGGTGGAGGCCATCGCTGCGTTGCGGGGCGGCTGGCCGGGCTGCCCCGGTGCGGTGGGCGTGGTGCGGGTCTGTGCGCCGGCCATCGGCAGCAGGGCAAACACGGCGCTGGCGGTCAGGACGAGATTGCGATTGTTCATGGGAGATCTCCTTGTGGGGTGAGCAACGATGCTCTCCTGAATGCTGCTGGAATCAGATGAAGAAGCGTCGAAGAAGCTGACAAGACGCCGAGAAAGAAAGAAGCATGCCCGTCAGATATCAATCAGCCTGAGGCAGATAGGAGCGCGCGCATATTCTCATGGAATGGCATCAAATTACTCATAACGCAGGCTTTCCACCGGATCGAGCCGGGCGGCGCGGGCCGCCGGGTAATACCCGAAGAAGATGCCCACCAGCGCGCTGAAGACGAAGGCGGCCAGCACCGGGGTCACGGTGAACACCGGCGTGATGTTGGCGAGGCGGCCCAGGAAGGCCAGCCCGAAGCCCAGCAGAATGCCCAGCACCCCGCCGCCCACCGACAGCACGAAGGCCTCCACCAGAAACTGCGTCAGGATGTCACCGGGCCGCGCGCCCAGCGCCTTGCGGACACCGATCTCGCGGGTGCGCTCGGTCACGCTAACCAACATGATGTTCATGATGCCGATGCCGCCCACCAGCAGGCTGATGCCGGCGATCGCGCCCACCAGCAGCGTGAGCGTGGTGGTGGTGGCGTTCAGGCTGGCCAGCGCGTCCGCCTGGTTCTGGATCGTGAAGTCGTAGCTGCTGGGGTCGGGGGTGTCGTGCAGGCGGGCCAGCAGGTCGGTCACGTCCTGCTGCAGCTGGGTCAGGCCCTGCTGGCTGGCCCCCTGGATGTAGATGTTGCCCACCGTGCGGCTGCCGCGCACCGCCGTGCCGCGCCCCAGCCGCTGCTGGTAGGTGCTGAGCGGCACGTACACCTGCGCGTTGGGGCTCTGGAACCCGGTGGCCCCCTTGTCCGGCATCACGCCCACCACGGTGAAGGTGGTGGTGTCGAGCCGGATCGGCTGGCCCAGCGCGCTCTGCGAGTCGCCGTACAGGTCCTGCGCCACCTGATACCCGATCACCGCCACCCGCTTGCGTCCGTCCACGTCCGCCTGGGTGAAGAACTCGCCCAGTTCGGGCGTAGCGTTGCGGACCGTCTCGTAGCTGGGCCAGGTGCCCTGCACCTGCGCCTGGGTGTTGGTGCTGCCGGCCTTGGCCTGCACGCCTCTCCCGTCGGTGGGGGCCAGCCCGGCAATCTCGCTGCCCAGCTGCGTCTGGATCGCCTGGGCGTCGGCCAGCGTGACGCTGCTGCTGGGCGCGCCGCGCACCAGCCCGCCGCCGGCACCGCCGAACCGCGCGCGCTGGCTGCTGACCGTCAGCAGGTTGGTGCCGAGGTTCTCCAGGTTGTCGGTGACGCCCTTGGTGCTGCCGGTGCCCAGCGCCGTCAGGGCGATCACGGCCGCCACCCCGATGATCACGCCCAGCGCCGTCAGGGCGCTGCGCAGCGGGTTCCCCAGAATGGCCCGCCACGCGATCTGCAGGATGCCGCCGAAGCCTAGACCGCCGCCCACGTGCCGCTCCCCGCCCTTCGCACGTCCTGGCCCTCGATCAGGCCGTCGCGCACCCGCACGATCCGCTGGGCGTGCTGCCCGATGTCCGGCTCGTGCGTCACGATCACGATGCTGCGGCCCTCGTCGTGCAGCTCATGGAAGAGGGCCATCACCTCCTCGCTGGTGCGGCTGTCGAGGTTGCCGGTCGGCTCGTCGGCCAGCAGCAGCTTCGGCTCGGCCGCCAGCGCCCGCGCCACGGCCACCCGCTGCTTCTGCCCGCCGCTGATCTGGCTGGGCAGGCTGTGCGCCTTGCTCTCGATGCCCACCCGCGACAGCAGATGCAGGGCGCGTTCGCGCCGCTCGCGGGCCGGCATGCCGGCGTAGGTGAGCGGCACCTCCACGTTCTCCAGCAGGCTCAGACGCGGCAGCAGATGAAACGCCTGGAACACGAAGCCGATGTCGGCGTTGCGGGCCTCGGCGCGTTCGTTCTCGTTGAGCAGCGTCACGTCGCGGCCCCCCAGCAGGTAGCGCCCGGCGGTGGGCCGGTCCAGCAGCCCGATGATCTGCATCAGGGTGGTCTTGCCGCTGCCTGAGGGGCCCATCAGCGCCACAAATTCGCCCTGCCGGATGCTCAGGCTGACGCCCTGCAGCGCCTGGAACTCGGTCTCGCCCATGCTGTAGGTGCGCCAGATGTCGTGCAGTTCCACCACCGCCTGCGGTTCCCCGGTCATCAGAAGCCTCCGGGGAAGCCGCCCGGCGCCCCGAACCCGCCCGGCGAGCGCTGGAAGCCGCCGCGCGTGCTGCCCCTGCCAGTGGTGCCGCTGCTGGAGGTGCTGCTGCCGGAGGTGCTGCGGGTGCTCTGCGGAAGCAGCACCGTCTCGCCCGGCTGCAGGCCGCCGGTCACCACCGTGCTGTTCCCGTCCGTCAGGCCCACCTGCACCCGGCGGCGCTCCGGGTCGCCCTGAAGCCGGCTGGCGGCCACCGTGCTGGTGGCGCTGCTGCTCTGCACCCCGCTGCCCGCGTCATCGCTGGCCTGCGGGTCCGGCGCCACCTTCACCACCTGCACGTAGTTGCGGGTCCGCACCGCCTCGATGGCCTTGGCCGGCACCACCATGCCGCTCTGCTCCCCGATCACGATCTCGGCCTCGGCGGTCATGCCCACCTTCAGCCGGCCGTCCGGGTTCGGCAGCTGCACCGTGACCGTGAAGATGCTGATGTTGTTGCTGACCGTGGCGGTGGGGGAGATCTTGGTGACGCGCCCCTCCACCGTCTGCCCACCCAGCGCGTCCAGCGTGGCGCGCGCCAGCTGTCCCACCTGCACCTGCGAGATCTCGGTCTCGTCCACCTGCACCGGCAGCAGCATTGTGCGGGTGCCCTGCACCGTCATCAGCTCGGCATTCTCGCTGACGTTGGCGCCGTTCACCACGTTCACGGCCGTCACCACCCCGCTGAGCGGCGAGGTCACACGCTGGCGCCCGGCGGTCTCACGCGCCTGCCGCAGCGTCTCCTGGGCCTGCTGCACCGCCAGCTGCTGATTTTTCAGATTGTCGGCGTCCGACTGGGTGCCGGCCTGCGCCTGCTGCTGCGCCGCCGTCAGGCTGGCCCGGGCGCTGGTGAGTTTGTTCTGCGCCGCCGTCACGGCCTGCTGCGCCGCCGCCAGATCGGTCTGGCTGACCGCGCCCACCGCGTACAGCTGCTGCTGGCCCTGCAGGGTGGTGCGGGCGCTGTCCAGGCTGGTCTGGGCGTCCTGGACCGCGAGCCGGGCGCTGGTCACGCTGCTGCTGCGGCTGGCCTGACTGGTGGCCTGCGAGCTGCGCTGCACCGCCAGCTGCGCCTGGGCGCGTTCCAGGTTCAGCTGCGCGTCGTTCACCGCGTTGCCGTAGTCGGTGTTGCGGATGGTACCGAGCAGCTGGCCCTGCTTCACCGTGTCGCCCACCTCCGGCAGCCCGGAGATGGTGCCGCTGTTCACGGCGGTCACGACGGTGCTGCTGCTGGCGGTCAGGGTGCCGGGGCCGGTCACCGAGACGGTCACGGTGCCCGGCTGGGCCACCGCCGTCTGCACGGTGGCGGCGGTGGTGCTGCCGGTCCGGCGGGCCAGCACAAACCACACCGCCCCGCCGATCAGCAGGGCCAGCACCAACAGCAGCCAGGGCCAGCGCCGCCTGCGGCGGGGCCGGGCCCTGGCGGCCCCCGGTGCCTGTGGTGGGGCAGGGGGGGCGGCGGTCATCTGCTGGCCGCCGGGGCCGTGCTGGCCACGAAGCCGGTGTTGTCCTCACCGCTGTTCACGCTGAGGGTCGCCAGCGCCTGCCACAGGCTCACCAGCGCCTGGGCGCGGGCGAAGTGGGCCTTCTGCAGCGCCAGCTGACTCTGCTGGTACTGCACCGCGCTGATGGTGCCGCTCTTCAGCCGCACCGCGTCCTGGCTGGTGCTGGCCTGGGCATTGGCCTCGGCCTGGATGGCGGTCTGCAGCCCCGCCTGGGCATTCTGGGCGCTGCGCAGGGCGGTGGCCAGGGTGGTCTGGATGTCCTTCTGGGTGCTGGACAGCTGCGACTGGGCGTTGGAGAGCCGGGTGCGGGCGTCGTTGAGCGTCACGCGCGCGGTGAACTCGTTGTCGGCCAGCTTGACGTTCAGGGCGGCCGTCTCCACCGCCTGCTGCGCGCTGAGCAGGGTGGGGTAGCCGCTGGCGAGCGCCGCGCCGCTCTTCACGGCGGGCGGGGTGGGCGGCACGGCCACCACGAAGCTGCCGGTCCTGCCGATGGCATTGGCCAGCTTGGTGGTGTTCACGCCCAGCGCCTTGCGGTCGTCGCTGAGCGTCTGCTGGCTGCTGGCCAGGGTGTTCTGGGCGGTCTTGACGTCCAGGGCGGTGCCGGCTCTGGTGCTGAGCTTCACCTGCGCCACCTGCAGCGCCTTCTGGTTCACCTGCACCTGCAGCGCGTCCACCTTCAGCTGCTCCTGGTTCTGGTACACGGTGGTGTAGGCGTTGATGGCGCTCTGCACCGCGACCAGGCGCGCCTGGGCCAGCTGGGCGCGGGCCAGCGCGTCGGCCTGCTGGGCCGAGAGCAGGTCGCCGGCCAGGCTGGACGGGTCCGCCTGCACAGCCTTGAGGGTGGCGGCGGCGCTGGTGACGCCCGCCTGGGCGTCGCGCACGGTGGACCCGACCGTCAGCGCCGACTGCACGGCGCTCTGGAGGGTCAGGTTCGGCGGGGTGGTGGTCTGGGCCAGGGCGGCACCCAGCAGCAGCGGGGCGAGCAGGACAAGTCGTTTCATGGGGGTCTCCGTGGCGGGTCGGGAAAGGGGGAGGGCCGGGTGCGGGCGCGTCACGGGCCGGTCAGCGCCGAGAGCTGGGCGGCGGCGGCCAGCGCCGTGAAGCGGGCCGCGATCAGGTCACGCTGCGCCTGCAGCTGGGCCAGCTGCGCCTGCTGCAGCTCGGTCTCGGTGCCGGTGCCGGCCTGCAGCCGCGCCTGGGCGGTGTTCAGCGCGGTGGTGGTCTGGGTCAGCGCGGCCTCACGGTCGCGGATGGCCTGCTGGGCGATCTGGGCGCTGCTGTAGGTGTCGCGCAGCGTCTGCTCGACCGTCTGCTGCTGCGCCAGCACGGCCGCCTGGGCGGACTGCACTGCCACCTGATCGCTGCGGATCTGGGCGTCGGCGCCCGGGTCCAGCACGTTGAAGCTGGCGTTCAGGCCCAGCGTGAACGACGCCGCGCTGCTGCCCGAGCCGGACGCGCCGCCCAGCAGCGGCTGGCTGTAACTCAGGCTGCCGACCCCGCTCTGCACGTTCAGGCTGGCCGTGAGTTTGCTGGCCGCGCCGTACCCGGCGGTGAGGGTGGCGGCGGGAATGGCCCGGTCGCGCTGCGCCTGGGCCAGGGTGCTCTGGGCCGCCTGCAAGGCCGCCTGGGCCGCCTGCAGGTCCGGGCTGAATGTCCGAGCGGCGGCCAGTGCCTGTTCCAGCGTTGGCAGGGCCGGGACGTCGCTGCCGGTCGCCTCGAAGGTGGCCCCGCTCAGGTCGCGGGCGGTCAGGTTGCCCAGGGCGCGCCGGGCCGAGTCCAGGTCCGCCTGCGCCTGCCGCTGGGTGGTCTGGGCGCTCAGCACGCTGGCCTGGGCGCCCTGCACCGTGGCAGCGGTGGCGTTGTTGAGCGCCTGCGCGGCCTGCTGCTGGGCCAGGGTGCGCTCGGCCAGCTGCAGGCTGCGGGTGGCGATCTCCAGGTTCTGCTGCGCGGCCACCCCTTTGGCGTAGGCCTGATACACGCTGACCCGCAGCCCCGCCACCCCCTGCGCGAAATTGGCGCGGGCGGTGGCGAGGCTACGGGTGGCCTGCTGCAGCCCCAGCGCCGCGTTGCTCCAGGGCAGCAGCGGCGCGCTCAGGGTGGCGGTGGCGCTCAGGGTGGTGGCGGAGGAGGCGCTGCCGTCCTGGGCGGTGGTGCCGGCCGAGCTGTAGCTGCCGTTGCCCGACACCCCGGCGGTCAGGCCCCCGGCGGCGCGGGCCGCGTCGTACTGCGCCTGGGCGCTGGCCAGCGCCAGCTGCACCCGCTGGTACGCCACCGAGCCGGGCAGCGCCGCCAGCGCCTGATCCAGGGTGATGGCCGCGCCGCTGACCGGCGCCGTGGGCGCCTGGGCCGCCGGCGGCGCGGCCGGCGCCGGCTCAGCTGACTGGGCCAGCGCGGTGGCCGGTGCCAGCAGCAGGGTCAGCAGAACCCGCCGGGCAGAACGGTGGAAGGAACGCGGTGGAGGTGGCTGCATAGCTGCATGCTGCGGGGCCTTGGCGAAGCGACTTCGCATGCTGTGTGAAGATTTATCGAAGATGGTTGCGAAGGGAGGCCGATGCCGTGTGAGACGCGGTGCAGGCCGCCAAGCCGGTTGCCCTGAGGGGCATGAACGCGCCTCTAATGCTGCCCTGGCCGCAGCGTTCATCTGCTTCAAACCTTCGAGGGGAGGGCCTAGCATGGCCCCATGAGTGCCCTGGTCCTGGTCGTGGAAGATGAGCCGCAGATTGCGGGTGTGCTGGAGGCCTACCTGAAGCAGGAGGGCCACCGTGTGGAGAAGGCGGCCGACGGCAAGTCGGCGCTGGCGCTGTACCGGGCGGCCCGTCCGGACCTGCTGTTGCTGGACCTGATGCTGCCCGGGCTGAGCGGCATGGACGTGCTGCGGGCGGTGCGGGCCGACGGCCAGACGCCGGTGATCCTGGTGACGGCCCGCGCCGAGGAGACCGATCAGGTGCTGGGCCTGGAGTTCGGGGCCGACGACTACGTGGTCAAGCCGTTCCGCCCGCGCGAGGTGATGGCGCGGGTCAAGGCGGTACTGCGCCGCAGTCAGGCGGGCAGCGAGACGCCGCAGGTGTACCGCATCGGGCCGCTGGAAATCGACACCGGCGCGGTGCTGGCCCGGCTGCATGGCGCGGCGCTCGCCCTGACCCCGGCCGAGTTCCGGCTGCTGGCGCACATGGCCAGCACGCCGGGCCGGGCGTTCACCCGCGCCGAGTTGCTCTCGGCAGCCCTGCCGGACAGCGACGCGCTGGAACGGGTGGTGGACGCGCACCTGGCGAGCGCCCGGCGCAAGCTGGAGGCGGCCGGGGGGGCCGGGCTGCTGCAGACGGTCCGGGGTGTCGGCTACCGGCTCAGTGAGGACTGAACGCGGATGGCGGCGGTGACGGACACGGTGCGGGGGGGCTGGCAGGCGCTGCGGCGGCGGATGCGCTCGCCGAGTCTGGCCGGCAGCCTGCTGGCGGTGATGCTGCTGGTGGTGGCCGTCACCGCCGGCAGCCTGCTGTTTTTCGCCAACCAGGTGGTGCAGCGGCAGGTGAACCAGCTCCCACCGGAAATCCGGGTGCAGTTCCGGCCGCCGGACGTGGACAGCAGCGGCATCAACCCGGCCTTCACGTCCCAGGACGGCGTGCTGACCGGAAACCTGACCGGCCCCGGCACGCTGACCGGCCGGCTGGTGGCCAGCGCGCAGCCGGACCTGCGGCCCATCGGCCCGCCGGCCCCGGTGCGGCGCTTCGTGCCGCGCCGCTACTTTGACCGCGCCCGCAACTTCCTGCACGACGTGGGCCAGAGCCTGCAGGGCGCGACCCTGGTGTCGGTGGCGGCCGGGCTGGTGCTGGCGCTGTTCCTGGCCCGGCGCATCGCCCGCCCGATCAGCGCGGTGTCGGAGGCGGCCGTCAAGGTGGCGGCCGGCGACCTGAGCACCCGCGCCCAGGTCTATCCCGGCGACCGCGAGGTGACCGAACTGGCCCAGAACTTCAACGCCATGGCCCGCAGCCTGGAGGTGCTGGAGCAGGAGCGGCGCAACTCGGTGGCGAGCATCGCCCACGAGCTGCGCACCCCGCTGACCGTGATGCAGGCGCGGCTGGACGCCATCGAGGACGGTATCTTCCCGCTGACGCTGGAGGAGGTGAGCCAGCTGTCCGCCCAGACGCAGCTGCTGACCCGGCTGGTGGCGGACCTGCGGACCGTCTCACTGGCCGAGGTGCGGCAGCTGGCGCTGCACAAGCGCGAACTGGAGCTGCTGTCGCTGGCCGAGTCGGTGGCGCGCGACCTGAAGGCCGCCAGCCTGCGCGGCCTGGACGTGCAGGTGAGCGGCGAGCCGGCCCGGCTGCTGGCCGACCCGGACCGCATCCGGCAGGTGCTGGTCAACCTGACCGAGAATGCCCTGAAGCACGCCCGCCAGCAGGTGTCGCTGAGCGTGCAGGCGGGGCCCCGGGCGCTGCTGGTGCATGTGGACGACGATGGCCCCGGCATCCCCGAGGACGAGCGCGAGAACGTGTTCGGCACCTTCACCCGGCTGGAGACCTCGCGCTCCCGTGACACCGGCGGCACCGGCCTGGGCCTCTCGGTGGTGCGGGCGCTGACGCAGGCGCACGGCGGCACGGTGCAGCTGTCCGGTTCGCCACTGGGCGGCACCCGCGCCACCGTGACGCTGCCGCTGGTCCCCGCGTGACGCTGCTGAACCTGTGCCCTGGCCTGCTTCGGCTCCGGACCGCGCCCGTATAGTGGGGTGGTGACGTTTGATCCGGCCAACCCGCTGATCGTGCAGGCGGACCGCTCGGTGTTCCTGGAAGCGTACAGCCCGCGCGCCGAGGCCGCCCGCGCCGATCTGGCGCCTTTCGCGGAACTGGTCAGCAGCCCGGAGCACCTGCACACCTACCGCATCACGCCGCTGTCGCTGTGGAATGCGGCGTCGGCCGGCATGAGCGCCGGGCAGATGGTGGACGCGCTCTCGCGGCACGCCAAGTTCCCGGTGCCCCAGAACGTCGAGACCGACATCCGCGAGCTGGTGGGGCGCTGGGGCCGGCTGCGGCTGGAACCGGTGGATGGCGGGCTGTTGCTGGTGGCCGGGCCGGAGGACGCCGCGCTGCTCACCGAACTGGGCCGCAACCGGGCGGTGGGCCCGCTGCTGGGTGACCGGATGGGTGAGGCGGTCTGGGCGGTGCCGCTGGCGCACCGGGGCGTCATCAAGACGGCGCTGCTGGACGCCGGCTGGCCGCTGGACGACCGGGCCGGCTACGCCGACGGGCTGGACTATCCCTTCACGCTGGCCCCGGACCTGCAGGTGCGCGACTACCAGCAGCAGGCCGCCGAGGCCTTCTACCGGGGCGGCAGCGTGGAGGGCGGCAGCGGCGTGGTGGTGCTGGCGCCCGGCAGCGGCAAGACGGTGGTGGGCATGGTGGCGATGACGCTGGTGGGCCAGCGCACGCTGGTGCTCACCACCAACCGCACCAGCGTGGCGCAGTGGCACCGGGAACTGCTGGCCCGCACCTCCCTCACGCCGGACGAGGTGTCGGAGTACCAGAAGGGCCGCCCGTTCACCCCGGTCACGCTGTGCACCTACCAGATGCTGACGCACCGCCGCCGGGGCAGCGACCCGGACAGCCCCGACGCCTACCCGCACATGGACCTGATCGGGGCGGCCGAGTGGGGGCTGATCATCTACGACGAGGTGCACCTGCTGCCGGCCCCGGTGTTCCGGCTGACCGCCGAGGTGCAGGCCCGCCGCCGCCTGGGCCTCACCGCCACCCTGGTGCGCGAGGACGGCCGCGAGGGTGACGTGTTCGCGCTGATCGGGCCGAAGCGCTACGACCGGCCCTGGAAGACGCTGGAGCAGGACGGCTACATCGCCCCGGCCGAGTGCGTGGAGGTGCGCCTGCCGCTGCCCGCCGACGAGCGGGTCAGCTACGCCGCCGCCCCGGACCGCGAGAAACACCGCATCGCCGCCGAGAACCCGGCCAAGCGCCCGCTGGTGCGCCGGCTGCTGGAGCAGCATCCCGGGGCGCCGGCCCTGGTGATCGGGCAGTATCTGGACCAGCTGGAACTCATCGCTGCCGATCTGGAGGCGCCGCTCATCACCGGCAAGACGCCCCAGGCCGAGCGGGAGCGGCTGTTCCAGGCGTTCCGAGAGGGGCGGCTGTCCACCATCGTGATTAGCAAGGTGGGCAACTTTGCCCTGGACCTGCCGGACGCCGAGCTGCTGATTCAGGTGTCGGGCGCCTTCGGGTCGCGGCAGGAGGAGGCGCAGCGGCTGGGGCGGCTGCTGCGGCCCAAGCAGGACGGCCGGGGTGCCACCTTCTACACGGTGGTGAGCCGCGAGACCAGCGAGGAGGACCACGCCCACCACCGCCAGCTGTTCCTGGCCGAGCAGGGCTACGCCTACCGCATCCTGGACGCGGCAGAGCTGCAGCCGGGCCGGGTGCAGGCGTGACCCAGAAGCGGCGCGGAAGGGGGCCGAAAGTGGAGCCGGCGGGCGCGGACGGGGTGGCGCAGCTAACGGCCCACCGTCCGCTGACGCTGCTGGAGGTGCAGGAGAAGAGCGACCTGGACGCCCTGATGGCCAGCCCGAAGCTGTCGGTGCACATCCTGGCGCGGCTGGACGACCACTTCGCGCTGGTGCAGCCGGACGCGCAGGAGCGGCTGCTCACGGCGCTGCGCAAGGCCGGCCATACCCCACGCGTGTCGGAGGGCACGTGAGCCAGCCGGCCGGGCCCGGCCTGCGGCTCGACGACCTGCTGGAACGCATGGCCGCGCCGCAGCTGATCCGCATTGCCGGACGGTACGCGCCGGGGCGCGAGGCGCGGGCCATGCAGCGGGCGCGCACGGTCATCAGCGAGGCGCTCGACGACCCGCAGGCGCTGCGGGCGCTGGTGGACGACCTGACCCCGCTGGAACGCTACGCGTTGGGGGAGGTGCGGCGTGGCGGGGGCCGGATCAACGGCTGGCAGCTGCTGGCCGGCGCCCGGGCACGTGGCCTGAGTGTCAGCCGGCCGGTACGGGTGGAACTGTACCGCCATTACCCCCCGGCCCGCTTCGACGGCGCGGAAGTGATCTGGACGCTGCTGGCCGACGGGCTGCTGCTGCCCACCAGCCTGCCCAATCCGTTCATGGAGAGTTACGGCGCCGGCCTGGACGTGGGCAGCCCGGACCTGAGCGCCGACGACCGCCTGCTGGCCGCCCTGCCCGAGACGCCGCCGCTGCCGGTGCGGCTGGGGTTCCCGCCGGCCGCCGCCCCGCCCGGCAGCGACCCGCAGCTGGCGCAGCTGCACCTGCTGGAGGTGCTGCGCGGGGTGCAGGCGGCCGGGGGGCTGCCGTACACCCGCCAGGGCGAGTACAACCGCAGCGCGCTGAAGCGGCTGGCCCGCACGGTGCCGGCGGTGCCGGAGCTGGAGCTGTGGCTGGAGGTGGCGGTGCGCTGCGGCGTGCTGGTGGCGAGCGAGAGCGGGGTGCAGCCGGCCCCGGACGCCCTGTCCGGCCGGGTGTTCCGCCAGGACGCGGCGGCGCTGCTGCGCAAGCTGGCCCGGCTGTATCCGGCGCTGACCGCCCCGCTGGACGAGGCCGGGTACGCGCTGGCCCACCTGTCGGGGCTGCGCTCGGCGCTGATGGCCGTGCTGACCGCACTGCCGGGCCCCACCACCCTGAGCGCGCTGGCGATGGCGCTCGAAACGGTGACGCCGCCGGTGCTGCGCGCGCCGTCGTGGAAGGGCAAGGCCGACGCCTGGCACGGCTGGCTGCGCCACGCCCTGAGCGGCCCGCTGCACACGCTGGGGCTGGTGGCGCTGGGGAGCGGCGAGGCCACCGATCTGGTGGTGGCGGCTGCACCCGCGCTGAGCGGGGCAGACGCGGCGGTCCTGCCGGGCCCCGCCTGGATCGTGCAGCCGAACTTCGAGCTGCTGGTGTATCCGGCCCAGCTGAACGGAGAACGGCTGCGGCTGCTCTCGGCGGCGCAGGCGTTGCGCTTCGACCGGCACTCGGCCAGCTACCGGCTCACCCGCGAGAGCGTATACGCCGCGCTGGAGGCGGGCCTGACGCTGGAAACACTGCTGGAGGGCCTGAGCCGCGCCTCAGCCACCGCGCTGCCGGCCGGGGTCCGCAGCACGCTGGAAGGCTGGGCGGCCCGCCGGGAGCGGATGGTGCTGCACACCGGCGTCACGCTGCTGGAGTTCCCCGACACGGCCGAGCGCGACGCGTACCGGGAGCGGCGCGGGGGCACGGCCATCGGAGCGGCGCTGCTGCTACCGCCCAGCCCGGTCACACCCGCCGGCGCGGCCGTGGTGCGCTATGACCGGCCGCCGGCCCGCAGCCTGCAGGTGCTGCCGGACGGTCGCCTGCAGCGGCGCGGCGAGCTGGACTTTCTGGCCCGCCGCTGGCTCGCCGCGCTGGCCGAGCGCGACGGCGACACCTACACCCTGCGGCCCGCCGCGCCGGGACAGCTGCCCGGCGCGGTGGTGCGCGAGCTGGAGGCGAGGGTGGAGGGGGAACTGCCGGCGGTGCTGCGGCTGCAGCTGGGAGTGTGGTCCGGGGTGCAGCCGCCTCCGGTGCTGGCCAGCGCCACGCTGCTGCAGCACCCGCAAGCGGCCGAGCTGGCGCAGTATCCGCAGCTGGCCGACCATCTGGTGGGGCCGCTGGGGCCGGGGCTGCTGCTGGTGCAGGCGGGGCAGGAGGAGGCGCTGCGGGCGGCGCTCGCGCAGCTGGGCCTGGGTCCGGCCGCCACCCTGAGCGCCACCCCGGCGGCCAGCGGAGGCGCCGCCGACTACGAGTTCCCGGACGACACCCGCCAGAAGCGCGCCCTGATCGAGCGGGCCATTGAGCTGGGCAGCAACCTGCAGCTGATGTACCAGACCGAGACCTACCACGGCTGGTACGGCGAGAGCCGCCCCGGGCGTACCCGGCAGGAGCTGGTGCGTCCGCTGCAGGTGGTGCGCGAGGGGAGCACGCCCTACCTGCTGGCCCGCCGGCTGCCGGACGGCGAGGACGAGCGCATCCGCATCGGGTACGTGCTGGGGCTCGCGCTGCGCTAGCGGCTGGCCGGGCCGCCCCGGGCGCTCAATACCCGACGTCACCAGCTCCAGATCGCCGTCCTTGTCCACATCGGTGCCGATGGCCGCATGCTCGGTGATCAGGGCGCGGGCCGGCACCTCCAGCAGGGCGCTCACGCGCGTTTCCAGCTGCTGGATGCTCAGCTGGCCCAGCAGCAGCCGCAGCAGCACCCCGTAGCCGATCAGCGAGGCCAGCTTCAGCGGCTGCTTGCGGGTCGCTAGCACCTCGCGCAGGCGCGGCAGCACGCGTGAGATCAGCCGGGCGTCCAGCAGGAACAGGTTGCCGCCGGTGAAGGTGCCGTCCTGCAGCCGGGCGTAGGTGCGCTTCACGCCCGGATACGCCGCCTCGCACACCTCGCGCCGCACGATCGGGTACACCAGTCCCGCGTCGGGGGCGCTGTCCAGCACGTCCTGCACCATCTGCGCGGTGATGAGCGGAATGTCGGCCGTCACCACCAGCATGTGCGGGGTGCCGCTGTGCTCGGCCAATGCGCGGGCGCCGCCCTCCAGGTTGGCCAGCAGCGAGCCGTGGTCGGTGAGCCGCAGGTCCACCCCTGCGTCCTGGCCGTCCGGCACCGGCCCGACGTAGGCCACCTGCGCCACCCGGCCGCTGTCACGCAGCGCCTGCAGCACGTAGCCGGCCATCGGGCGGCCCTCCAGCTGAATCTGCGGCTTGACCTTGACCCCGTGCGCCGCCGCGAAGGGATCGCCCGGGTCACCACCGCCCAGCACCAGTGCATTCCACGTTTCAGCAGGAGCCATACGCCGCCCAGCGTAGCACCGGGGCCCGGCCGGGCCGCACCCTATAGTGACCAGCATGACTTCCGTGACCTCTGTGCTTCCCTTCGGCGCCTCCGGGCGGCCCCGCGTGCTGGTCGCCAACGACGACGGCATCTTCTCTCCCGGCATCAAGGCGCTGGCGCTGGCCGTCTCGGCCTTCGCCGACGTGCGGGTGGTGGCCCCGGACGTGGAACAGTCGGCGGTGGGCCACGGCATCACCATCCGCCGGCCGCTGCGCTTCCGCCACACCGCCTCGGCGGGCTTCGGTGAGGTGCCCGCCTACCGGGTGGACGGCACCCCCGCCGACTGCGTGGTGCTGGGCGTGCACCTGCTGGGCCAGCCGGACCTGGTGATCAGCGGCATCAACCTGGGCCCCAACATGGGTCACGACCTGACGCACTCCGGCACGGTGGCGGCGGCCATCGAGGGGCTGGCCTTCGGGCTGCCGAGCATCGCCTTCAGTCAGGTGAGCAGCGCGTCGGGCGAGTACAGCTTTGACGCCGGCGCGCGCTACGCGGCCGACCTGGTGCGGCAGGTGCTGGAAACGGGCCTGCCGCCGCGCACGCTGCTGAACGTCAACTTCCCGGCCGGCGACCTGAAGGGCGCGCGGGCCACGCGCCTCTCGGACCACCGCTACGAGGACAGCCTGGTAGAGCGCCAGGACCCGGAAGGCCGCGACTACTACTGGGTGGCCGGCACCATCCGCGCCGACGAGGTGGGCGACGACACCGACTACGGCGCCGTGATGAACGGCTACGCCAGCGTCACCCCGATCCGGCTGGACCTGACCGCCCGCGACCTGCTGGAGACGCTGGGCGGCCAGCTGCCACAGGTGGAGGCGGCCGTTACGCGCCCCTGAGGGCGGCGTCCAGCACCTTCCTCAGGTCGCGGCCCACCAGCTGCTGGTCCTCGCGCAGCTTCAGGATGCAGCCGAGCGTGTCCTGCACCGTGGCGGCGTCCAGCTCGCCCCGGTGCAGCGTGACGAGCGCCTCGGCCCAGTCGAGCGTCTCGGCCACGCCCGGCGGCTTGCTGAGCGGCAGGCCGCGCAGGTACGCCACCGCCCCGGTCAGCTGCCGGGCCAGCCGGGCGTCCAGGTCCGGCAGCCGGGCGCGCACGATCTCCAGCTCCTGTTCGGGGGAGGGGTAGTCCACCCACAGGTACAGGCAGCGGCGGCGCAGCGCGTCGCTCAGTTCGCGGGCGCGGTTGCTGGTCAGGATCACGTGCGGGCGCGTCACGGCGCTGAAGGTGCCGAGTTCCGGAATGCTGATCTGCCACTCGGAGAGCAGCTCCAGCAGAAAGGCCTCGAAGGCCTCGTCGGCACGGTCCACCTCGTCAATCAGCAGCACCGGGGCCACCGGCTGCGAGATGGCCTCCAGCAGCGGGCGGCGCAGCAGAAAGTCCGGGCCGTACAGGTCCTGCTCGCTGGGCGCCGTGCCCTGCTGTTCCCACAGCCGCAGCCGCAGCAGCTGACGCGGATAGTTCCACTCGTAGAGCGCGGTGCTGGCGTCCAGGCCCTCGTAGCACTGCAGCCGGATCAGCCGGGTGTCCAGCGAGCGGGCCAGCGTCTTGGCCGCCTCGGTCTTGCCGACCCCGGCCGGGCCTTCCAGCAGCAGCGGACGGCCTAGCCGGGTCACCAGCGTCAGGGCCGTGGCCAGGGGGGCAGACGCGACATAGCCGTGCTCGCGCAGTGCCCCGTGCAGTTCGGGGAGCGTCATGATGGCGGCAGCATAGCGTTTCTCATGTGGTGAGCGGTGTGCGCGACATTTCCTCAAACCTGTGCGTGATACCGTCCGGGCAACATGGCAGACCATACCCAGGCCCGTACGCTCGCAGAGCTCCTCGCCCTTCCCGACTACGTGGGCCGCGCCCCCTTCGACGGCAAAAGCCGCCGGGTGCAGGACGAGGTCCGCGCCAACCTGACCCGCAAGCTGCGCAGCGGGGAACCGCTGTTCCCCGGCGTGGTCGGCTACGACGACACGGTGGTGCCGCAGCTGATCAACGCGCTGCTGGCCCGCCAGAACTTCATCCTGCTGGGCCTGCGCGGTCAGGCCAAGAGCCGCATCCTGCGCGCCATCACCGACCTGCTCGACGAGCACGTCCCGGCCATCGAGGGCAGCGAGATCAACGACGACCCGCTCAACCCGATCGGGGCGGAGGGCCGGGCCATGCTGGAGACGCACGGCCTGGAGCTCCCGATCCGCTGGATTCCGCGCAGCGAGCGCTACGTGGAGAAGCTGGCCACCCCCGACGTGACGGTGGCCGACCTGATCGGCGACGTGGACCCGATCAAGGCCGCCCGCCTCGGCACCGCGCTGGGTGACGTGCGCAGCATGCACTTCGGGCTGCTGCCGCGCGCCAACCGCGGCGTGTTCGCCGTGAACGAGCTGGCCGATTTGAGCCCCAAGGTGCAGGTGGCGCTGTTCAACATCCTTCAGGAAGGCGACGTGCAGATCAAGGGCTACCCGATCCGGCTGGAGCTGGACGTGATGCTGGTGTTCAGCGCCAACCCCGAGGACTACACCGCGCGCGGCAAGATCGTGACGCCGCTCAAGGACCGCATCGGCTCGGAGATCCGCACCCACTACCCCACCAGCGTGGAGCTGGGCATGGACATCACCCGCCAGGAGGCGTACCAGACCGAGAACGTCACGGTGCCGCCCTTCATCGCCGAGCTGATCGAGGAGATCGCCTTCCAGGCGCGCGAGGACGGCCGGGTGGACAAGCTCAGCGGGGTGTCGCAGCGCCTCCCGATCTCACTCATGGAGGTGAGCGGCGCCAACGCCGAGGCCCGCGCCCTGCGCGAGGGCCAGGACACGGCGGTGGTGCGCGTCAGCGACGTGTACGCGGGCCTGCCGGCCATCACCGGCAAGCTGGAGCTGGAGTACGAGGGCGAGCTGAAGGGCGCCGACACGGTGGCCCGTGAGGTGATCCGCAAGGCCGCCGGACAGGTGTACGCCCGACGCTACGGCAGCCTGGACACCCGCAACCTGGAGAAGTGGTTCGAGGAAGGCCACGTGTTCCGGCTGCCGCAGGTGGGCGCGGCCAAGGCGGCGCTGCAGAGCACCCGCGAGGTGCCGGGCCTGTTCGAACTGGCCGGTGAGGTGGCGGCCAGCAGCGACGACGCCGTGCGGGTGAGTGCCGCCGAGTTCATCCTGGAGGGCCTGTACGGCCGCAAGAAGCTCAGCCGCGCCGAGGAGACCTACGCCGCCCCCGAGCAGGAGACGGCCGGCGCCCGCCGTGGTGGCCGCTGGAACTGAGCTGAAGGCAGCACAGGAGCGCGGACCTGGGGATGTTCTCCGGGTCCGCGCTCCTGTTGTCGCCCCACGCGCTCCTTACCATGCTCCGGGCCGCTTCCCCTACACTGGCGCTGATGCGTCTGCGCCCGCCCACCTGGAAGCTGCCCTGGAAGGTGCCGAACCTGCGCGGCCTGCCCTGGCAGCAGCTGCCGCTGACCCTGATGCTCGCCAGCGCCCTGGCCGCGCTCGGCAGCGTCCAGATGACCTTCCTGATCGGCAACAGTCTGTACCGCCACTACGCCTGGCAGGCCGAGACGCGCACGGTGCAGCGCGAGGTGGCGCAGCTGCGGCAGGACCTGCGGGTGCTGCAGGACACCCGCGCCCACGGCAGCGACCCGGACTACCTGTCCGCGATGGCCCGCTGCCTGGGCTTCGTGGGCACCGGCGAGACGGTGGTGGTGGCCCAGGGCGCCACCGACGGCCCCGGCGGCAACTGCGACCCGGTGCGGCTGCCGTGAGCGCCCCGCGCTGAGCTACAGCTGGGCGGCCGCTTCCAGCTCGGCGTACCGGCCGCCCCGGTCGCGCAGCAGGTTCGGCGCGCCTTCCTCCACCACGTGGCCATCCTCCAGCACCACCACCCGGTCGGCGGTGCGGGCCAGCGACAGCCGGTGCGTCACGATCAGGGCAGTGCGGCCGCGCATCAGGCGTTCCAGCGCCTCCACGATGCTCGCCTCCGACTCGGCGTCCACGGCGCTGGTCGGCTCGTCCAGCAGCAGCACGGCCGGGCGGGCCAGCAGCACCCGCGCGATGGCGAGGCGCTGACGCTGTCCGCCCGACAGCCGCACGCCGCGCTCGCCCACCATCGTCTGCAGACCCTGCGGCAGCGCCTGCACAAAGTCCCAGGCGCTGGCGATCCGCAGCGCGTCCTCCACCTCCTGGGGGGTGGCGTCCGGGCGGGCGTAGCGCACGTTCTCCAGCACCGTGTCGTGAAACAGGAAGGTGTCCTGCTGCATCAGGGCGGCGCTGCGCCGCAGCGAGGCGAGCGTCAGCGCCCCCACGTCCTGCCCGTCCAGCAGCACCCGGCCCTGCTGCGGGTCATGGGTGCGGGTCAGCAGCGAGATCAGGGTGCTCTTGCCTGCCCCGGAGCGGCCCAGCAGCGCCACCCGCTCGCCGGGCCGCACGTGCAGGTTCAGGTCGCGCAGCACCGGCTGTGAGGGGTCGTAGCCGAACGTGACGTGTTCGAACTGCACCTCGCCCCGGGCCGGCTGCGCCAGCGCGTGGGCGTCGGGGCGCTGCTGAATCTGCCGGGGCGCGTCCAGCACCTCGAAGATGCGCCGGCCACTCGCCTCGGCCCGCTGCAGCAGGTCATTGATGTTCACCAGATCGTCAATGGGACCGTAGAAGTAGCGCCCGTAGCCGCGGTAGGCCAGCAGGCCCCCCAGCGTGAACTGCCCGCGCGCGATCAGCAGCACCCCGCCGCCCAGCATCAGGATGTTGCCGAAGTTCGAGACGAAGCGCACCACCGGAAAGGCGCGGTTGCGGATCATCACGGCCCGCACGCCCTCCTGGTACAGCTGCTGCCCAATGTCGGCCACCCGGGCGGCCTCTGCGTTTTCCCGCGCGAAGCCCTGCACCACCCGGATGCCGGCCAGCCGGTCGGTGATCAGGGCCGACAGGTCGCCCAGCCGGTTGCGGGCCGCGCGGTAGGCCGGGCGCACCGTGCGGTTGTAGCGGCGGAGCATCAGGGCCACGATCAGCATCGGGATCGTGACCACCACGCCCAGCAGCGGTTGCAGCGCAATGAAGATGGCAATCACGCCCACCACCCGCAGCAGGTTGCCCAGCACCGCGTCGGTGCCGCGCAGCAGCACGTCCTGAATGCCGTCCACGTCGGCCGTCACGCGCGAGAGCAGGTCGCCGGTGCGCTGCGCCTCGAAGTACGCCGCCGACTGCCCGGACAGCGTGTCGTAGAGCCGCAGCCGCAGGTCCAGGGTGAGCTGCTGCCCGGCCCGCTCCAGCAGCACCCCGCGCCACGCCGAGAGCAGCTGCTGCACCGCGAACACCAGCACCAGCAGCGCCAGCTGCCAGCCGATGTAGGTCCAGTCGCGGTGCATCAGGCCCACGTCCACCACCCGGCCCCACACCAGCGGCGGGTAGAGCTCGGCGGCCACGCTACCGATCAGGAACAGCAGGCCCAGCGCGACGGTGCGGCGGTAGGGCGTCAGCAGGCCGTACAGGCGGCGGGTGACGGACGGACCAGCGGGTGCAGGCATGCTGGGTGGAGGCTAGCGCCTGCAGACCTGTATAAGTAGCGTCCTGGCCGCAATCTGTTCCGGCGGTGTACGCTGCGGGCAGCCGTGCCTGAAGTTCCTTCGTCCCGGGCACGTGGGAGGTTCGCCATGTCCGACGATCCCCAGCCCCGTTCCGCCCGCCGCATTCCCCGCCCCGCCGGGGCGTCCAAGAGCACCAGCATCCGGCTGGACGCCGACGTGGAAACCCGGCTGCGGCAGGTGGCCCAGCGGAAGCAGGTGCCGTACCAGACGCTGCTCAAGCAGTTCGTGGCCGAGCGACTGTACGAGGAGGAGAAGCGGCTGGGGATCATCGGGTAACGGAACGGCGCCTGTGGCCCCGTCCCCAGCGTCAATTGGGAAACTACGCAGTGCTGGCCTTCTGACGACCGGCTGAGCCGGGTGGCTTCTGATGGGGAAACCTCGCCCAATAGAAAGGGGACTCCCGTTTCGCCGCCCAAGCATCTGTATGCTGTATGTATGGGAAAAACCACCAAGGCCAGACTCAACCTGACCATTGACCCGGACATCTACCGCGAGGCCCGGCGCGTCTTCACAGCCATGGACATGAACATGAGCGCCTTCGTGGAGATTCAGCTGGCGCGGTTCATGCAGACCGTGGCCCCGCTGATGCCGCTGCTGGAAGAGGTGGAGCGTGGAGAGCGCGACGCGGCCGATGCCAAGGCGGCCATGCGGATCTGGTTTGCGCACAGCGTCGGCCAGCCGCTTTCGGATCAGTACCGGGTGGCTGGAGAGGACGTGCTGCAGCCGCTGCGGCCCTCTGCCGGCCGCAGCGAAGAGAAGCGCTGAGGACTGAACCTTAGAGCATCATGCCGCGCGGGCTGACGTCCACCCGCACGCGCGCGGCAAACCGCCGGTCCAGAGCACCGAGCAGCACGCCCAGCCGCGCCTCGTCCCGCGGGCGCAGCAGCAGCTGGTACGGATACACCCCCTTGACCCGGCTCAGCGGGCTGGGCGCCGGCCCCAGCAGCTCCTGGGCGTCGGCTCCGGCCCCGTACAGCGCATCCGCCACCTCCTGCGCGGCCACCCGGGCGCGGTCCCGGTCTCGGGCGGCCACCTCCACGTGGGCCAGCAGCCGGTACGGCGGGTACCCGAGCGCCTTGCGGGCGCGCCGTTCGGCCTGCACGTAGAGTTCGGCGTTGTGGCCGCTGCGCAGCGCCTGCAGGGCCGGGTGCTGCGCCTGGAAGGTCTGGACCACCAGCAGCGGCGCGCGCGAGGGGTGCCATTCGCTCAGCTGACGCAGCAGCCGGTGGTAGCGCTCGCCGGCCCGGAAGTCCGAGGCGGCCAGCCACGTGTCGGCCAGCGTGATGCCCAGCAGCGCCAGATTGGGCGGTGCGTCCAGCGACAGCAGCGCCTGGGTGCCCACCACCACGCCCGGCTCGCCCTGCTGCAGCAGAGCAAGGTCGTCCTGCTGGTCGCGGTCGTAGCGGTAGACCGGGAAGCCCGGCAGCAACCGCCGCACCTCCTGCGCGATCCACTCGGTGCCGGGGCCGCGCGCCTGCCACATCGGCTCGCCGCATTCGTCGCAGCGGTCCGGAATGGCGGTATGAAAACCGCACTGGTGGCAGTGCAGCGCCCGCTGTTCCTGGTGGAAGCGCAGCGGCACGTCGCAGTGCGGGCAGCCGGGTGTGTGCTGGCAGCCAGGGCAGCGCAGCAGCGCGGAGTACCCGCGCCGGGGTGCCAGCAGGGCCGCCTGCCGCCCGCGCTCCTGCACCTGACGCAGCACCCGGGCCAGATCGTGAGACAGCGGGTAGCCCAGGTCGCCCGGCCGGAGGTGTGGGCTGCTCAGCGGGCCCAGTTCAGCCTGCTGCTGCGGGTTGCCATAGTCCACGATGTGCAGCCGCACGCGTGGGGGCGGCAGCACCTCGCCCGGGTGGTGCAGCGTCTCGGCCGCCGGCACGCAGCCCACGTAGGCGAGCGGCGTCTCCAGGTACCGGGCGGCCCGCAGTGCCAGGTCCGGCAGGAACACTCGCGAGCCGCTCAGCAGCTTGTGCGCGTCGCTGGCCTCCTCCAGCACCACGATCAGCCCCAGGTCCGGCAGTGGGGCCGCCAGCGCCAGCGCTGAACCGATTACCAGCCGGGCCCGCTCCGACTGGATCAGGGTCCAGGCGTGTTCGCGCTGCGGCTCCGAGAGCGTGCCGTTGTAGCACACCGCCGCTGTGCCGCACCCCTGCGCCAGCCCGGAGAGATCCTGCCAGGCCTGCCGCAGCGTGGCGGCGTCCGGGGCCAGCACCAGCACGCCGCGGCCCACGTCCAGCAGCCGGCGGATCCGGGCCGCCAGCCGGGCGTGGCGCTCGCTGGCTCGCCCGCCGTGCAGTCGCCACAGTGGCGCTTCCGGCAGGGTATCGGGCGCCGGGCGCACGCCGCGCGGGGCCGCGTCCGGCAGGGCCGGTGCTGGCGCCGGCAGCTGCACCTGGGTGGCCCAGCCGCGCGCCAGCAGCCGCGCCACCGTGCTGATCGGCACCCCGGCGGCCTCGGCCCAGGCGGCCTGACTCGGGAAGGGCCCCCGGTCGCGCAGCACAGTCCAGGCGGCGGGGGCGGTGGCCGGCTGCCCCACCTGGGCCGCCCAGCCGCGCTCGATCACACCCGACACCACGCTGCCGCTCACGCCGGCCCCGCGCGCCCAGGCGGCCGGGCTGGGCTGCGGTCCGTGCTCGCTCAGCCAGCGCCACGCGTCCTGCTGGCGGCCGGTCAGGGTGATTTGGCCCTCGCGCGCCTCCCAGCGCACCACCACCCGCTCCTGAGCCTGCAGGTGCTCCCACGGCACCGCCTGATAGCCGCTCACGGTGCGCGCGAGCGGTCCGAAGTGTTCGTCCAGCAGGCCCTGCTCGCGGATGCTGTCCAGTCGCAGCGGGTCGAAGTGCTCGGCGTCCTGGAAGTCCGGCCCCGGCACGTTCACACCGAAGGCACTCAGGTCCGCGCCAGCCACCGCCCGGACCCGGTGCTCCACCCGGGCGGTCCAGCCCACCCCGATCAGGTCCGAGCAGAGCAGACCCAGCGGCAGCCGCGCGGCAGCGGCCAGTTCCCGGATGGCCGCCAGGAACCCGGGCCCCACATGGGGTGTGGCGGACGGGTCCAGCACCTGCACCACCTCGCGCAGCCGCGGCTGACCCTTGCCCTCCCCCTCGCCCACCACCAGCCCCACCGTCAGCTCGCCGCGCCACGGCACCAGCACCCGGCAGCCGAGCGGCGGCCCTCCGGCGGTGCCGTGGGGCGCGGCAAAGTCGCAGGGACCGATCGGGAGCGGCAGCGCCACCAGCCAGGGCCGGACAGCGGAGGGGGAAGACGGGCGGGTCGGCACAACAGGCCAGTATGGCAAGCCGGGAGGTCTGGGTGCTGTGAGCCGGAGCCTGGACAAGAGGGGACAGAAGGGGAACCTGGGCTGGACCCGGGCGGCCGGAGGGGTCGCTGCCCTGCTGGGCCGCGTCTGAGCCGGGGCGTGGCCTGCGCGCCACGCCCGGGCCGCTATGCTGACAGGCACATGCGACTATGGCGGGGAGTGGGCTGGGTGCTGTTCGTGGTGCTGCTGGCGATGCTGGCGGCAGTGGTGGTGCTGAGAAAGGTCAGCAACCCGTTGACCAGCGGGACCCTGACGCTGCCGGGCCTGCAGGGGCCGGTCAGCGTGACGCGCGACCGCTGGGGGGTGCCGCACATCCGCGCCACGGCCAGCGATCAGGACGCCCTGTACGCGCTGGGCTTCGTGCATGCCCAGGACCGGCTGTGGCAGATGGACTTCCAGCGCCGGGTGGCGCAGGGCCGGCTGTCGGAGGTGCTGGGCGAGGCCGCGGTGCCGCAGGACAAATTTCTGCGGACCTGGGGCTTCTACCGGGCGGCGCAGGCCGCCTTGCCGGCGCTGAGCGCCCGCTCCCGCCGCCTGATTTCCGCCTACACGGCAGGCGTGAATGCCGGCATCGCCCAGGGCCGGCTGCCGCTGGAATTCCGGCTGCTCGGCTACACTCCGGAGCGCTGGACCGATGTGGACAGCATCGCGTGGTCCAAGCTGATGGCCTACGACCTGGGCGGCAACTGGGAGGATGAGCTGCTGACCCAGCGGGTGGCCCTGCGGCTGGGCAGCGCGGGCGTGAAGGCGGTGCAGCCGGACTACCCGGCGGGCGCGCCCACCATCCTCAGCACCCAGGAGCTGAACCTGCCGGCGGGCAGTGGGCCGGCGCCCCGGACCGGCACGGCCGTGCTGCCCCAGGACGCCCAGCAGCAGCTGCGCGCACAGCTGAGGGCCGCCCGTTCGCTGGGCTTCGTGAGCGTGCCGGGTAAGGGCAGCAACGACTGGGTGGTGGCCGGCAGCCGCACCGCCACCGGTCGCCCGATGCTGGCCGACGACCCCCACCTGGGCCTCTCCGCCCCGATGCTGTGGTACCTCGCCGACCTGCAGGGCCCGACGCTGCACGCCATCGGGGCCACCATTCCGGGGCTGCCGGGCATCGTGATCGGGCGCAACGACCGGCTGGCCTGGGGCGTCACCAACACCAACCCCGACGTGCAGGACCTGTACGTGGAACCCCCCGGGGCGCCGCTGACAAGCCGCACCGAGGTGATCCGGGTCAAGGGCAAGCCGGACGTGCGCCTGACGGTGCGCGAGAGCGGCCACGGCCCGGTGGTGGCCAGCAGCAGCGACTGGGGCGACCGGCAGGCCCGCGACGTGACGCTGCGCTGGACCGCGCTGCAGCCGGGCGACACCACCTTCGACGCCTTCCTGGGCATCAACTACGCCCGCAACTGGTCCGAGTTCACATCGGCGCTGTCGCACTACGTCGCGCCGGCCCAGAACTTCGTGTACGCCGACGTGGACGGCAACATCGGCTACTACGCGCCGGGCCGGGTCCCGGTGCGCAGCAGCGGTGACGGCAGCCGGCCCGCCAGCGGCGGCCAGGGCGAGTGGACCGGCTACATCCCCTTTGCGGAGCTGCCGCACACCTACAACCCCGCCTCCGGGCTGGTGGTGACGGCCAACAACCGGGTGGTGCCGCCCGGCTACCCGCACTTCCTGGGCAACGACCACAACTGGGCCGAGCCGTACCGCGCCGAGCGCATCCTGCAGCTGCTGCAGGCGGGCGCGCCGCTCACCCTGGACGCCCTGGCCCGCACCCAGCACGACACGGTGTCGCTGGTGTGGGCGGACCTGAAGGCCCCGCTGCTCCGCACGCAGCCGGCCGACGCGCTGAGCACCCAGGCGCTGGCCCGGCTGCGCGGCTGGGACGGCAACGAGACCACCGGCAGCGTGCAGGCCAGCATCTTCGAGGCGTGGCTGATGCAGCTGGAACGCATGGCCCAGGACGAGATGGAGGCCGGCGACGTGACGCTCACGGCCCTGGCGGTCCGCAACCAGCTCGGCAGCAACGGCGCGCTGTGCCGGGCGCCGGGTGTGACCGACTGCGCGGCGCTGCTGAGGCGCACCCTTCAGGCCGCCACCACCGACCTGTCGGCGCGGCTGGGCAGCAATCCGGAGCGCTGGACCTGGGGCCGGCTGCACACCAGTTACAGCAAGCACAGCGCGCTGGGCGGCGTGAAAGCCATCGGCTGGATCTGGAACCGGGGCATCTCCACCCCCGGCGGCACCAACACTGTCAACGTGGGCCGCCCGGAGCCGGACACCTACCGCCAGACGCACGCGCCCAGCTACCGCCAGCTGATTGACCTCTCGAACCTCAACCGGAGCCGCTACATCGGCACCCTGGGACAGGGCGGCAACCCGATCGGCAGCCACTACAGCGACATGCAGCGTCCCTGGCGCGACGGCGACTACCTCCCGATGAGCACCGATCCCCGCGACTGGGGACGCCAGGAGCTGTTGCGGCTGCGTCCCACCCCCTGACTCCCCCGAACGCTCAAGCCGTCTTGATCTCTGGAGGTCTGCTTCAGGTTTCCGCAGCGCGTCTTGAAATGCGGCTGGTCTGAGGCAGGGGGGACGCCCGGTAGCGTGAAGGCATGACCACGCTGCTGCTGATGTTGCTCGCCGTCACCGTCCTGTACCAACTGACGCTGCACCGCCAGATGGTGATCGGTGCCCGCCGGACCCGCCTTGTTCAGCGCGCCATCCCGGTGGAGATTCCCGAACGGTACCTGCCGCTGAGCGCCCGGTCGCACGGCCAGTCGGCGTCGCTGTCCTGACGGTTCAGGCGGGCGGTACCAGCTGTCCGCCCACGTAGACCTGCTGGACCTCCAGCGCGCTGTTCAGCACCACCACGTCGGCCCGCAGCCCCGGTTCCAGCCGGCCCCGGTCGGTCAGGCCCAGCGAGCGGGCCGGCTGCGCGGAGAGCAGCCGCGACACCTGATGCAGCGGCAGGCCCATGGAGGCGGCGTGGCGCAGGGCCAAGTCCAGCGTCAGCACACTGCCGGCCAGCGTGCCGTTCGGCAGCGTGGCGCGCTGGTCCCTCACCGTCACCGGCTGGCCACCCAGTTCGCTGTCGCCGTCGCCCAGCCCGGCGGCTCGCATCGCGTCGCTGATCAGGATGACGCGCTCCGGGGCGGCCTGCAGCGCCAGCCGCACCGCGCCGGGGTGCAGGTGGAAGGTGTCCAGAATCAGTTCCAGGAAGGGGGCCGGGTGGCTCAGCACGGCACCGAGCGGCCCCGGCTCTCGGCCCTGCAGGCCGCCCATCGCGTTGTAGGTGTGGGTGGCCGAGGAGCGCCCGTCCCACTGCTGCACCGCGTCCAGCACCTCCCACGCGTCCTCGTAGCGCCCGGCGGTATGGCCCAGGCCCACCCGCACGCCCGCCTCCACAAAGGCGCGGGCCGCCTCCAGCGCGCTGGGCAGCTCCGGAGCCAGCGTCACGGCCCGCACCACGTCCAGCGCCAGCACTTCGGCCAGCCGCTCCGGGGTGGGGTCCAGGGTATGGGGCGGCTGCGCCCCCAGCCGCTGCGGGCTGATGAACGGGCCCTCCAGGTGGGCGCCCGGAACGTCCGCTCCGCCCGGCACCCCGCCCGCCTGCATCACCTGCTCCACGCCGCGCAGGGCCGCCAGAACCTCCGGCCACGGCGCGGTCATGGTGGTGGGCAGCAGGGTGGTGGTGCCGTGCCGGGCGTGCAGGCGTGCCAGCGTCCGCACCCCCTCCGGGCCGTCCATGGTGTCGCCGCCGCCTCCGCCGTGCACGTGCGTGTCGATGAAGCCGGGCAGCAGCAGCCGGTCGGTGGGCGCGCCGGGGTCCGGTTCCACGGCCTCCAGCCGGGCGCCGAAGCGCAGCCGTACCCCCTGCAAGCCATCCGGGGTGGGCAATTGACCGGACAGCTCGGTCATGCCTGCTGCTCCAGCGCCAGGATCGCGCCCAGCACGCCGGCCCGCGAGCCCAGCCGGGCCACCCGCAGGTCCGGCACGTGCCACGGGCCCAGCGCGCGGGTCAGGGCGGCGCGCAGCGGCGTCAGGTAGCGCTCGCCGTAACCGCCCACCACGCCGCCCCCCAGCACCACCACGTCCGGGTCCAGCAGGATGCAGGCGTCGGCCAGCCGCTCGCCCAGCGCCTGGGCCGCCGCTTCCAGCGGGTCCAGTACCCGCCGGTCGCCCTCGGCCGCCAGCGCCGCCAGTGCCTCGGGGGAGGCGGCCGGGTCATTCAGGTTGGTGCGGGCCTGGCGGGTCAGGGCGGTGCCGGAGGCGACCAGTTCCAGACAGCCGGTGCGGCCGCAGGGGCACGGCTGTCCGGCCGGGCCGCCGCTCACGTGCCCCAGTTCCAGCGCCTGCCCGTGGGCGCCGGTATGCAGCCGCCCGGCCGCCACCAGCCCGGCCCCGATGCCGGTGCTGACCGTGACGTACAGGCTGGTGTGGGCGCCGCTGGCCGCTCCCAGATGGTGTTCGGCCAGCGCGGCGGCGTCGGCGTCGTTGAGCAGCGCCACCTGCACCCCGCCCTGCTCCAGTGCCCCCGCCAGCGGAAAGCCGTCCAGTTGCGGCAGGTTGGCGGCGGCGGTCTGACCGGTCGAGACGTCCACCCGCCCGGCCACGCACACCCCGATGCCGCTGGCCTCTCCCGCCAGCGCCCGCACCTCCGCCACGATGCCTTCCGCGGTGTCCGGCGTGGGCCGCAGCGACAGCGGGCCGTCCAGGGTGCCCACGGCCAGCTTGGTGCCGCCCAGGTCCACGCCGACCTTCACCGGGCCACCAGCGCGGCGCCCAGCGCCCTCAGGTTGGCGGGCCGGAAACCGTGGGTGACGAGCGCCGGCAGCGGCAGCTGGGCCGCGGCATCGGCGTTCCAGAGCGCCAGATGCAGGGCGGGCCGGTCCTGCTGGGCCAGCACCCCGGCCAGCTCCTGCTCGGCCCGGCTGAGTGCCCAGCGTCCGGTGGTGGCCAGCAGGGCCGGCGCCTGCGGAAAGTGGTCCAGCAGCGCCATGGCACCGGCCGTGTCGTGGCCGTCGTGCAGCGCCACCTGCAGCTGAGGGAAGTGGGACCGCAGCACGTCCGCCAGCGTTTCTCCGCTCAGGCTGTCGCCGTAGGGGCCGCCCACCGCGGCGCTGGCCGGCGCGATCAGCAGCACCGGGGCGCCCGGGTCCAGCGTGGGCGTCTGGCCGCTGCGGGTCAGCGACCGGAGGGCCGCCCGGTCCACCTCGGCGTCGTCGGCTTGCCGCTGCTCGGGAGGGTAGGGGCGGGGCGTGCCGGGAAAGCGGGCGGCGGCGCGGTCCAGCCGGGCGCGGGCCTGCTGCACCCTCGCCTCGCTCAGGCGGCCGTCGCGTAGCGCGCGCTGCAGCGCGCGGGCGTGGTCCACATGCGTCTGCAGGTCCCCGTGGCCGCAGCTCAGCACCGCATCCGCGCCGGCCAGCAGGGCCAACGGGGCCGCCTCACCGCCCGGATAACGGTCCGCGATGGCGTGCATGTCGGTGGCGTCGGTGACCACCACGCCGTCGTAGCCCCACTGCCGGCGCAGCAGGCCGTCCAGCACGGCGGGGGAGAGGGTGGCCGGGCGCTCCTTGTCCAGCGCCGGATACACGATGTGGGCGGTCATGATGCTGCCCACCTCCGCCTGCACCGCGGCCCTGAAGGGGGCGAACTCCACTTGCTCCAGCTGTTCCAGCGGCTTGTCCACCACCGGCAGCGTCAGGTGGCTGTCCTGGCTGGTGTCGCCGTGGCCCGGGAAGTGCTTGACCGAGCTCAGCACCCCGGCCTCCTCGCTCCCCAGCGCCCAGGCCACGCCCAGGCGCGCGACCGTCTGCGCATCGGCCCCGAAGGCCCGGTCGCCGATCACCGGGTTGAGCGGGTTCACGTTCACGTCCAGGCTGGGCGCGTAGTTCCAGTTGAGCCCCAGTTCGATCAGGCCGCGCGCCGCGATGCGCCCGGCCTCGCGGGCCGCCGCCTCGTCGTTGAGTTGCCCCAGCGCCTGCAGCGAGGGCGGCATCGGGATGTCCAGCCGCCGCAGCACCGCGCCACCCTCCTGGTCGGTGGCGATCAGGGCGTCGTGTTCCAGCGCGTCGCGGATGTCGCGGATCAGGCGGGCGGTGCGCTCGGGTGTGCTGAAGTTGCGGGCGAACAGGCACACCCCGCCGAAGCGGTGCGTGCGCAGCAGCTGGCCCTGCTCGGGCGTGAGGTCCGGGCCGGGCAGGTCGATGATCAGGGTGCGTTCGGGTGACATCAGGCGGTGGTCCTCCGGGTCAGCAGGGTGCCGGCGGGCTGGCGGCTCCACGGCACGAACCCCATCCGCCGGTAGAAGCCCAGGGCGCGGGTGTTGCGGGCATCCACACCCAGGTGCAGCGCGTCCGCGCCGCTGGCGTGCAACGTGCGCAGCGCCTGCTCCATCAGGCGGCGCCCCAGGCCCAGGCCCTGGGCGCGGGGCAGCAGATTCAGGTGCAGATGGCCGGGGAAGTCGCGGCTCAGCTCGGGGTCGGGGGGCGGGCGGACGTGCAGCCGCTGGACCAGGGCGGCGTCGGCGGGCGCATAGGTACGGTCGGGAGGGTACTGCCGCCGCAGGGCCGGCCACCACTCTTCTTCCAGCAGCTGTTCGAAGCGGGCCGTGTCGTGGGCGGTGACCACATAGCCGCACACGCCCTGCCCGTCCTCCACGACCCAGGCTCCAGCCGGTTCCAGGTGCAGGTACGCCGCGGCATACAGGTGGCCCAGCAGCTCCGGGTGCTGCAGCAGCGGCCGGGCGTCCTGACCGGCCTCCCCGGTGGCGGCGCAGATGGTGTACAGGTCCGCTTCGTCGTCGGGGCGGGCGGGGCGCAGGGCCGCATTCATACGGTGCGCGTGACCTTGCTGAGCCGGGGGGGAGCGTCGGGGTTCTCGCCGCGCAGCACCGCCAGATGCCCAATCAAGAGCTGGATGGCCAGGGCGCTCAGGGCCGGGTCAGTCAGGGCGTGGCCGCTGGCCGGGGTGGGCAGCTGGGCCGGACTGTCCGCGTCGTCGCCCACCACCGTCAGCTGCGCCCCGTAGCCGCGCAGGGTGCGGTAGGTGTCGCGGGTCAGGTGGGCGGTGGCGTCGCGCGCCTGCAGCGCCAGGATCTGCACGCCCGGCTCGGCCAGGCGGGCCGGGCCGTGGGCAAACTCGGCGGTGGAGAAGGCCAGCGCCGCCAGCCCCGCCGTCTCCTGCAGCTTCAGGGCGGTCTCGGCGGCCACCCCCTGGTGCAGGCCCCGTCCCAGCACCAGCAGGTCCTGGGCGTCCACCAGCGTGGCCGCCACCTGCTCGGCCAGCTCTTCCTGCGCGGCCAGGGCGTCCAACAGGTCCGGCAGCCGGGCCAGCGCCGTCTCCAGCGCCGGGTCCGGGTTGAGCTCCTGCAGCAGCCGCGCGCCGAGCGTCAGCACCGCCAGGTAGCTCTTGGTGGCGGCCACTGCCCGCTCCTCTCCGGCGCACAGCGGCAGCGTCAGGTCCGCCGCCTGATGGAGCGGGCTGTCCGGCTGGTTGATCATCGCAAGCGTCAGGGCGCCGTTGCGGCGCGCCCGCTCCACCGCCTCGACCAGGTCCGGGCTGCCGCCCGACTGGCTGACCGCCAGCACCAGCGCCCCCTGATAGTCCAGGTCGGCGCCGTAGACCCCGCTCACGCTGGGGGCCGCGCTCATCACCGGCAGCCGCAGATGCGTCTCGATGGCGTACTTCAGGGTGGTGGCGGCATGGTCGCTGCTGCCGCGCGCCACCGTCACCACGTAGCGGGGCTGGGCTGCCTGGATCGCCCGCACCACCGCCGAGAGCGGCTGTTTCGCCTGCCGCCGCACCACCTCGGCCGCCTCACGGGCCTCCTGCAGCATCAGCACGTCACTCATTTCACCGCTCCTTCCAGCCCGCGCATGAACAGCCGCTGCGCCGCCAGGAACACCAGCAGGACCGGGATCATCATAAACAGCGCCCCGGCGGCGATGTTGAACGGATCGTAATTGAACTGCCCCTTGAGCTTCAGCACCGCCACACTCAGCGGCATCTGGTCCGGCGTGGCCGACAGCACCAGCATCGGCCAGAAGTAGGCGTTCCAGCTGGTCACCAGCGTGAAGATGCCGAGCGCCGCCTGGCTGGGGCGGGTCAGCGGCAGCATGATGCGGGTCAGCACCGTGAACTCGCCGGCCCCGTCCAGCCGCGCGGCTTCCAGCAGCGCGTGCGGCACGGCCATGAACGCCTGACGCATCAGGAAGATGCCGAACGCCCCGGCCACGGTGGGCAGCACCACGCCCAGGTGGGTGCCGAGCAGCCCCAGGTGCTTGAGCGTCAGGGTGTTCACGATGAAGGTGGTCTCGCCCGGCAGCACCAGCGTGGCCACGATGATGCCGAAGATCACCTGCCGCCCCGGAAAGCGGAAGCGGGCCAGCGGGTAGGCGGCCAGCGCCGAGATCACCAGGGTGCCCACCACCGTCATGGCCGTGATGGAGACGCTGTTCCAGATGTACTTGCCCAGCGAGAAGGTGTTGTACACCTCCACGAAGTTGCCCAAAGTCACCCGGCGCGGAAATAGGCTGGCCGGGAAGTCATAGATGCTGCCGCCCGCGTGCTTGTCGGTCAGCGCGATGGCCAGCGTCCACAGGAACGGGAACACCGCGAAGCCCAGCACCAGCAGCAGCAGCGCGTAGCGCAGCACCAGCCGGCCCGCGCGGCGCGGCACCGCCCGGCGCGTGTGCACCTGCGGCAGCACCCGGGGGCGCGTCACGGCGCTCACGCCTGCTCCCCGGTGCTGTCCCGGAACAGCCGGAAGTTGGCCAGCGACAGCAGCAGCGCCACCACCGCCACCACCAGCCCCGCCGCGCTCGCCAGCCCGTAGTCGAAGTTGAAGCCCTGGAACGCCTTGGAATACACGTACATCAAGGCGGTGTAGGTGCTGTTGAGCGGCCCGCCCTGGGTCAGCACCAGCGGCTCTTCCAGCACCCGCAGCGCCGCGATGGTCGAGAGCAGGCTGCACAGCAGGATCGTGGGCCGCATCATCGGCACCGTGATGCGCCAGAAGCGCTGCCAGCTGCTGGCCCCGTCCAGCCGGGCCGCCTCCTCCAGCTCGGCCGGAATGCTCTGCAGGCCCGCCAGATACAGCACCATGTAGTAGCCGAAGCCCCGCCAGAAGGTCACCAGCATCACGGCCCAGAAGGCGGTCTGCTCGTTGTTCAGCCAGCCGAAGGCCGCGCCCTGCGGCAGCAGGTGCAGCCCCGAGAGCACCCAGTTGAGGGTGCCTTCCTTGTTGTAGATCCAGTCCCACATCACGGCGGTGGCCGTGATGGTGGTGATGACCGGCACGTAGTACGCCGCCCGGAAGAACGGCATGGCCGGCAGCTCCCGGTTCACCAGCACCGCCACCGCCAGCGAGGCCAGCTGCAGCAGCGGCACCACCAGCAGGTACCGCACGCTGTTCCACAGCGAGGTCAGGAACAGCGGGTCGGCAATCAGCGCCCGGAAATTGTCCAGGCCCACCCACTTCGGCCCCAGCCCCTGGGCGAAGCGGGCGCCGTCGTACTGGGTGAAGCCCAGGAAGGTGCCGTAGGCCAGCGGATAGAAGGTAAAGAGGCCCAGCAGAATGATCGCCGGGGCCAGGAAGGCATACGAGAGCAGGGTGTCACGCCAGGAGGCACGCATAGGTCAGTCCTTGGGGAATGAAAAGAGGGGAGGCCGATACCGCGCCTCCCCCGGGGTCCTCACTTCTTCATGTTGGCGTTCCAGTACGCCACCGCGTCGTTCAGGGCCACCTGGGCGGTCTTCTTGCCCAGCAGCGCCGCCTCGATGTTGTCGTTCAGGTTCTTGTACAGGTCGTCACTGTTGGTGGGGGCCGCGTAGCCGGGGTTGATGTAGCGTCCCGAAGCGCCGACCAGCCCGGTGGCCTTGGCGATCGGGTCGGTGCCGCCGGCCTTGAACAGCGCGTCGGTCTGGGCGGCGCGGGTGGTGGGCACCACCGGCACCACCTTGGCGAAGGCGATCTGGTTGGCGTTGTTGGTGAAGAAGGCAGCCAGCTTGGCGGCCTCGGCCGGGTGCTTGCTGGCGGTCGGCACCACCAGGTCCATGCTGCCGCCGGTCTGCACGCCGGCCTTGCCCAGCGGCGCCTCGGTGACCTGGGTCTTGCCGTACAGGCCGGGGTTGGCGTCCTTGATGCGGGTCAGCGCCTGCGGCCCGCCCACGATCAGCGCCACCCGGTTCTGCGCGTACAGCTCGGTGGCCACCTGGAAGGCCTCGCGGCGGATGGCGTCTTCCGGGATGTAGCCGCCCTTGTAGAGGTTGACGTACTGCTGCAGCAGCGCGGCGTGCTGCGCGGTGTTGAAGGCCGCCTTGCCGCTGGCGTCGTAGATCGGCAGGCCCTCGGCGTAGAAGTAGCCCAGGAACGAGGCGGTGTTGGGGTCCTTCAGGGCCGGCACCCAGGCGTAGGCGCCGGTCTTGTCCTTGACGGTCTTGGCGAGCGTCAGCAGCTCGCTGGTGGTGCGCGGCACACGCGTCACGCCGGCCTTCTTGAACAGGTCCGGGTTGTAGAGCATCACGCCCTCGTTGAGCCAGCCGTACCACGGGTAGCCGTAGACCTTGCCGCCGGTGCTGAAGTTCTTGATGCTCTGCGGATAGTAGGTGGCGGTCAGGGTGGCCATGGGCGTCAGCGAGCCCACGTCGCGCAGGAAGCCGTTCTGGGCGGCCTTGGCGGTCTCGTCGATGTTCAGGTTGATCACGTCGGGCGCGCCGCCCAGGTTCACGCTGCTGATGAAGTCCTGCACCATGCTGTCCTGCTTGTCGAACCACTTGACCGTGATGCCGGGGTTGGCCTTCTGGAAGGCGTCAATGGTGCTCTTGATGTAGTTGTCGAACTTCGGGCTCAGGTACCAGGTCCAGAACTGCAGCTCCACCGGCTGCTGGGCGGCGGCGGTGCCCAGCGCGAGGGTCAGGCCGAGGGCGATCAGGCGGGGGGTCTTCATGGTGAACTCCTTGTGGCGCGGGTGGCCGGAACAGGGGTGGATTGACACGGACCGGGCGGCCCGATGCGGCCCGGCAGCAGGAACGGCGAAGCGTCAGTACTTCTTTTCGACCACCGACTCGGCCGTGACGCGCAGCATGGCGTGCGCTTCCGGGCGTTTGGGCAGGATGGCGGTGTAGAGGAGTTCCAGCACCAGCGCCTGACTGGTCAGCGTGTCGAAGACGCTGTCGGAGAGCGGGTCCTCCTGAGCGGCGGTGAACAGCACGTCGCTGGCGTAGCGGGTGACCGGGCTGCTGGCGCGGTGGGTGATGGCCACGGTGTAGTGGCCGTGCCGCTGGGCCAGCTGCAGGTGCTGCACCGTGTCGATGGTGCTGCCGCTGCTGCTCAGCCCGATCACCACCCCGCCCCGGGGCACCGTGCTGATGCTGACGGCCGCGATGTGCGGGTCGGTGGACACGATGGCGGTGATGCCCAGCCGCATCAGCCGGTTGGCGAAGTACTGCGCCAGCAGGCCGCTGTTGCCCTGGCCGGTCAGGTCCACGCGGGGCGCGCGGGCCAGCTGGGTGGCCACCCGGTCCAGTACGGCGTCGTCCAGCAGCTGGGCGGTGCCTTCCAGCGTCTGGGTGGTGTAGTGCAGCAGCCGGGCGGCGCGGGCACTGCCGCTGTCGCCGCCGGGGGGAGGGGCGGGGTCGCGGGCCATCACATCGGTGGCCAGCGCGAGCTTGAAGGCGTGAAAACCGGCGAAGTTCAGCTTGCGGCACAGCCGGGTGATGGTCGCCTCGCTGACGCCCACGCTGCTGGCCAGCTCGGTGATGGTCTGGTGCACCACCGAATCGGCCGACACCATCACGTGATCGGCCACCCGGCGCAGGCCCGGCGACAGCTGTGCACTCTGCAGCCGGATCCGGCTGATGGCTCCACTCGGCAGGGGCGGACGGGCGCTGGTCTGAATCACAGAGAACCTCGTCTTGAGGTGAAATTGTCCGACGCCTCAGGGTAACTGTAAAAAATAATTTTGTCAATTTCAGGTCAGTCTGAAAATTTTTGTTGAAAACAGACCACAGGGCAGCTGCAGGCCGGGGCCCGTCCGGTCAGCGCTGGTACTCGCGGCCCTTCCAGCGGTAACGGCGGCGGGTGGCCAGCAGATACACCGGCAGCGCGGCCAGCGGGGTCAACGGCGTCAGCAGCACCTCCAGCAGGTCGGCGGGCCGGGTGCGGCCCGCACGGACGTTCACCAGCAGCCGTTCCAGCAGCCCCAGCACGGCCAGTTCCCGCCGCCGGGAGAACCACGGCACCGTGTAGGTCAGCAGGTACAGCAGCCAGCTGGCCGCCATCACCAGCCGCGACTGGGCGTGCACCTCCGGCAGACTCTTGGCGAATCCGTGCAGCGATTCCTGATAGCTGCGGTACATCCGCACGCTCATCAGGTCGCCGCCCAGCGCCAGCGCCAGCCGCCCGCCCCTGGCCTTGAGCCGCTCCGAGAAGCGCACGTCCTCCAGCACCTCTCCCTGCACCAGTCGGTGGCCGCTGATCCGGAAGTAGCACGCCCGCCGGAACGCCATCAGCTGCCCGTTGCCGGCACTCAGGCTGGCCAGCGGCAGCCGCGTCAGCGGCCCCGGCAGCAGGGTCAGCAGCACGTTGTCCACCAGCGGCACCAGCAGGCGCTCGCCGAGGCTGCGCGTCTGCTGGCGGGGCCACACGCTCAGCAGGTCGGCGCGGGTGCGCTCCAGCTCGTGCAGGATGGCGTCCAGCGCGCCCGGCTCCCAGAACACGTCGGCGTCGGTGAAGATCAGCACCTCGCCGCGCGCCTGCTGCGCCAGCTGCCAGCAGGCCCACGGTTTGCCCAGCCAGCCGTCCGGCAGCGGCTGGCCCGGCAGCACAGCCGCCCCCAGCGCCCGGGCGATCCGGGCAGTGTCGTCGTCGGAGCGGTCATCCAGCACCAGCACCTCCAGCGCGCCCTGCCGCAGCAGGCCCGGCAGGGTGTATGGCAGATTGCCGGCCTCGTTGCGGGCCGGCAGCAGCACGCTGACGCTGGGCGCGCCGGCCGGACGGCGGCGCGGGCGCAGCACCGGGAAGCTCAGGGCGTTCACGGTCAGCGTCAGCAGCTTATACAGCAGGAACCCGGTGGGCAGGACGGTGCTCAGCCGGGCCAGCGGATAGTCGATGCGTCCGCGCCACGTGTGCCAGGACGTGCGTTTTCGGTGGAAGTGTACCTTCACCGGTCTCCGGTCAGGCGGGCCAGCGCCCGGCTGGGGAGGTCCAGGCGCTGCTGCTGGCTGAGGCGCCCCCGGCTCAGGCACAGGTACCCGGCCAGCGGGGCCTCCGGGTCGCTGGTCTGCAGGTCGTGATCCAGGGTGGTCAGCAGGCCACCGAGCGCGTCCGGCAGTTCAGCCGCTGGGACCGGCGCGCCGAAGCTCAGGTACGCTTCCGGCCACTGCTGGCCGCGCAGCACCACCCGCAGCGCCACCGGCACCAGCGGCACCCGGGCGCGCTGCGCCAGCCAGCCGGCGCCCGGCAGCAGCCCGGCCAGCCCGGCGGCGGGCCGCAGCTGACCTTCCGGAAACACCACCACCCAGTGCCCGGCCCGCGCCGTCCGCAGCGCCGGTCGCAGTTCCTGCGCCCCGACCGCGCCCAGCCGCCGCAGGAAGGGGTACCGGGTCAGCTGCGGCTCGCTCATCAGCACGGTGTACGGCTGGCCCAGCTGCCGGCTGCACTCGTACAGCACGTAGCCGTCCCACCAGCTGTGGTGGCTGGGTGCCAGCACCGCCCCGCCACCGGGCAGCGGTCCGCGCACCCACACGCCGGCCAGGCCGCCCTGAACGGCGCGGCGCACGCTGCGGCTCAGACCCGCCGTGACGAGGTCCATGCCTGCTCCCTGGGCCGCACCCACCACGCGAGGCTGGCCATCCCGCCCATCGCCACCAGACACACCAGCGCCGCCACCGGCTGGCCCAGCAGCAGCAGGCCGGCCGGCAGGAAGGCCGCCTCCAGCAGGTAGGCCAGGGCCAGCGGCCGCCCGCCCGCCGGGCCGGGCCGGTACAGCGGCGGCGCGATCATCTGGAAGCAGAAACTCAGCGCCACCCCCACCACGAACCAGCCGGTGAAGTTGGCCAGCGGCGCCCCGGCCCACAGGCCGGCCGGGTCCTGCCAGCGCCAGAAGCCCTGCTGGGTCATCAGCGGCTCCAGGCCCAGGTCCCAGGCCACCAGCAGTGCCCCGCACAGCCACGTCCGCCCACCCGCCAGCAGCGAGGCCGCCAGGGTCATGCCGAACCAGCCGAGCGGCACCAGCAGCGGCACCCCCAGCAGAGTCAGGCCCGGCGCGCCCGCATAGCTGTAGAGCCCGAACGGCCAGCCGGTGCGGCTGCCCAGCAGCTCCACGCCCAGGCCGGCCAGGAAGGCCAGCAGCGCCATGCTGGCGGCCCGTGCTGCTCCCACCCGTTCCCAGCTGTACAGCAGCGCCGCGCCGCTCAGGCACACGGTGCTGAGGGTGGCCAGCAGCGGGAACCCGTCTGGCCACAGCGGCACCGGCACCTTCAGCAGCACGAACAGCGCCAGCAGCACGGTCCAGGGCCGCAGCGAGCGGCGCACGGCGCGCAGCCGTTCAGCCATGGTCGTCCCGGCCCCCGCCCGCCCGATCAGGTCGCCGCCCAGTGCGGCCAGGCCCCCACCCAGCAGCCCCGCCACGATCAGGCCGACGCCACCGGGCAACTGGGCCAGGACCAGCAGGGCACCTATAAAGGCCAGCCCCAGGCCCAGCAGGGCCAGGCCCCAGCGCAGCAGGGGCGGCAGCATCAGGAACGTCCGGGGGCGGTCATCGCCCGTCACTTCCACTTCCGCTGCGTCAGGTCGCGCAGCAGCACCCGCGCGGCATTGCGGCCCGACGCGCCCATGATGCCGCCGCCCGGATGGGTGCTGGCCCCGGTCAGGTACAGGCCCTTCACGCCGGGCCAGCGGTACTGGCTGGCCGCCATGAACGGCCGGAAGCTGAACATCTGGTCGAAGCTCATCTCCAGGTGCATCACGTTGCCCCGGTGCAGGCCCAGGTGGCTTTCCAGCCACTGCGGCGTCTGCACCAGTTCGCCCACGATCAGGTCGCGGGTGCCGAGGGCGTAGTGCTCGAAGCTGTTCAGGATGTTCTCGCGGGCCTCGGCCACCCGGGTCTCCCAGCTGCCGGTGTGCAGCTGGTACGGGTAGTACTGCGCCCACAGCCACAGCACGTCGCAGCCGGGCGGGGCCAGGCTGTCGTCTACTGCCGAGAAGCTCATGGCGATCAGCGGCGGGTCGGTGGTGGGCTCACCGGCCAGGTATTGCCCGTAGGCCTTCATCAGCTGCTGCTCGTCCCGGATCAGCAGGCCCAGCCCGGTGCGGCTGGCCAGGCCTCGGTCCTGGCGGTAGCGCACCTGCCCCTTCAGCGCCAGCCGCAGCACCATGCCGAAGCCGTTGCCCACCCGCACCTGCCGCGCGGCCTGCGGCACGTATTCGTCCGGCAGCGCGGCGGCGGTGCTCAGCACGTGGCTGCCGGCCACCACGGCGCGGGCGCTGTAGCGGGTGCCGTCCTCCAGTTCCACGCCGGTCGCGCGGCCCCCTTCCACCAGAATCCGGCGCACCGGGGCATTCACATGCACCTGCCCGCCGTGTGCCTCAATGCTGCGCGCCAGCGCCCGGGTCAGCCCGCCAGAGCCGCCCTTGGGCCGCGCCACGCCGCCCTTGTGGTACAGCGGGTGCCACAGCAGGAAGGGGGCGCTCAGCGGGTCGGTGGGCGGCGGGCCGCTCTGGGCGGCCATCCAGCTCAGCGGCGCGCGCACCCGCTCCTCGCTGAAGTACTCGCGGGCCACCTCCCCGTAGGGCCGTAGGATGCGCGAGAGCTGGTCCTGCATGCTCATCTCGCCCTTGCTGCGCATCACCATCTTGCCCAGATCCAGCGGGCCGGGCGCGCTGTTGAACAGGTCCGCCACCGCGTCCGCGAAGGGGGTCCAGTCATGCAGGAAGCGGCGGTAGCTGTCGCCCTGGCCGGGAAAGAGCCCGTTCAGCTCCTCGATGGTGCGCTCGGCGTCTCGCCAGATGAACCACGGGGTGTCGCCGTCCGAGGCCTGGAACATCGGGTCCAGTTCGGTGTAGTGCAGGCCGTAGCGGCTGAGTTCCAGCTCCTGCACCACCCGCGTCATGCGGATCAGGATGTGGGCGCTGCCGCCGTAGTCGAAGCGGTAGCCGGGCACCAGTTCCTCGGTGCTGACGGCCCCGCCCACCAGATGGCGGCGCTCGAACACGCCGACCCGCAGCCCTGCCTGGGCCGCGTAGGCCGCCGTGACCAGCGCGTTGTGTCCTGCGCCCATGACCAGCACATCGAAGTCGCTCAGAGTGGATTCTCCCGATCCGAACTATACGGGGGGGCGGCCTCGCGGGTGGTCAGAACGGCAACAGTGTGGCGCGGCTAGCCGGGCCGGTCGCCGGTCAGCACCGCCCGCAGCGGCTCGCTCTGCAGCGGGGTGCTGCCGCGCTGCACGCTCAGGCTGCCGCCGCTGCTCTGCAGGCTCAGGGTGTAGGTGTAGCCCTGGTGGGTGAAGGTGTAGCGCTCGCCCGCCGGGCTGATCAGCCGGGTGCCGCCCACGATGCTCAGCGATGGGGTGCTGCTCTGGGCCAGGCTGTCGCCGAGCGTGGTCTGCACGTCACCGGGCCGGAAGGCCGCGTTGTCGAAGCTCTGGTAGCGGAAGCGGCCCTGCGCGTCCTGGGTGATCATCACGCTGCGCCGCTCGGTGACGGCCAGCACCCGCAGGCCGGGTGCCAGCCGGCAGCGGCGGGTCTGCCCCTGCAGGGTGATGCTGCTCAGCACCGGCACGCCGCTGGCGCTGTACAGCTGCGGGTTGGCCGCCACGCCCGGATTGATCAGCCGGATGTTGTCGGGGCTGGTGCTGCTGGCCGCGCTGCCGTCCCGCGGGGTCAGGCTGTAGTAGACGTTGCCGGCCCCCGGATCTGGCCGGCCCACCCGCCACGCCGCGTAGCTGTAGCGCCCCGGCTGCGCCTTGCTGAGGGTGGTGATCTCGGCGCGTCCGCCGGCGTCCGGCTGACCCACCACCAGCACCTCCGGAGTGCTGAGGCTGTCACACAGCAGCCAGGCGCGGTCCTGGCGGCCCGGCAGGTTCAGCTGCACGCTGGCGGCAGAGGCGGCGCCGAGCAGCGCGGCCATCAGCAGGGGAAGTGGACGAAGCATGCCCTATGCTGCCGGATTCGGGTCTGCTTGGCGTGAAGGTCAGCTGACCGGACCTTGGCCCACGTCAGAAAAGCGCCAGAGTCCGGAGGCTACCCTGAACCGTATGCGCCGGATGAACGCGAGAACTGCAATGGTGGCCAGCGTGATGGCGGCGCTGGCCTGCCTGATTCTGACCGTCTGGCTGACGGCCCAACACACCTGGTGGGCGCTGCTGCCGGCCCTGCTGAGCGTCTGGTTCGGGGTGGACAGCTGGCGGGCCTGGGGCTGGAGCCAGCCGGAAGACTGAGCCGACCTGCCCTCCGGCTGGCGCCGGGGCGCCCGGGCGGGTAGGCTCTGACCATGACGGCCCTGTACTGGCTGGCGCTGGACGGGGTGGGCCATCCGGCCGACGCGCCGCCCTTCAGCCCGTGGGACATGGACCTGCCGACCCTCAGGCCGGTGATTGAGGCGGGGCGGGCGCTGGACGCCACCCTGGGGGTGGAGGGCCTGCCGCAGAGCGCCACCGGCCAGAGCTGCTGGCTGACCGGCCAGGACGCGGTGGCACGGATGGGCGGCCACTACGGCCCGCATCCCGGCCCGACCCTCAAGCGGCTGCTCGATGAGGCGGGCCTGCCGGGGCGGGTCCGGGCAGCAGGGGGGCAGGCGGCCCTGCTCAACTACTACCCGCCCGGGTACTTTGCCCAGCCGCGCCTGCGGGCCGGGTGTTTTCCGTACAGCTTCACCACCGCGGGCCTGCCGCAGAACCCGCCGGGCCTGCCGCACCTGCCGCCCACGCTGGGGCTGCAGTACACCGCTCCCTGGACCGCCGTGGACCCGCCGGACCACTGGCGGCGGCAGGGCGAGCGGCTCGCGGCCCTGCCGGGCCAGGATCTGCTGGTGCTGGACCTGTGGTTCAGCGACCTGCTGGGCCACCAGGGCCGCGCCCCCACCCCACCGGACCTGCTGTGGGCCGGGCAGGCCTATCTGGCGCGGCTGGACGCCCTGCTCGAGGGACTGCTGCACGCGGGCGCGCGGGTGGTGCTGAGCAGCGATCACGGCAACTTCGAGGACCTGGGCGTCAAGAGTCACACCCGGGCGCGGGTGCCGTTCGCCGGGGTCGGCGTGGAGCTGGGCCTCCCGGACGACGTGGTGCAGGGGGGGCAGGTTATGGCGCGGCTGCTGGGTCTGTAACCGGATAGCGGGCCCCGGCGAAGTACAGGCCGTGCGGCGGCACGTTCGGCCCGGCCTGCCGCCGGTCGCCCGAGGCCAGGATGCCCGCCACCGCTGCCGGGTCCAGCGCGCCGCGCCCCACCAGCAGCAGCGTGCCCACTACACCGCGCACCATGTGGCGCAGAAAACTCTCGCCCGCGATGTGCAGCTCCAGCAGGTCCCCGGCCGGGTGCAGCTCCAGCAGGTCCCCGGCCGGGTGCAGCTCCAGCCGGTGCACCCGGCGGCGCGTCTGCCGCTCCTCGCGGGTGGCGAAGGCCGCGAAGTCGTGCTCGCCCAGCAGGCTGAGGGCCGCCTGCTGCATGGCCGCCACATCCAGCGGCTGCGGCACATGCAGCGCGCGCCCGTCAAGCAATGGGGAGCGGACCGGCCGGTTCAGCAGGCGGTACACGTAGGCACGCTCCAGGCAGCTGTACCGGGCGTGGAAGTCCGGCGGGGCCGGCCGGCAACCCAGCACCGCCAGGTCGTGCGGCAGCCGGGCGTTCAGGGCGCGCTGCAGCTGACTGGCGGGCAGTGTCATCGTTTCCGCCATGTCCCAGTGAAGCGACATGCACTCGGCATGCACGCCGGCATCGGTGCGGCCGGCGGCCACCGGACGGGCCGAGGCGGCCAGCGGCCCCAGCGCCGCAAAGAGGGTGTCCTGCACCGTGCGCCCCTCGGCCTGTGCCTGCCAGCCCAGGAAGTGAGCGCCGTCCCACTGCACTTCCAGCTGCCAGCGCCGGAAGCCGGGCGGGGGGGCGTAGGGCAGGCGCGGTTCACTCACCGGCCCATGCTAGAGCAGCGGCAGCCTCAGGGTTGCCGCAGCTGCCCGGCATCGGCGGCCACAAAGTCGCCTTCCCAGGCGTTCAGCACCCGGCCGTCCTGCACCAGCAGCACCGCCGGGTAGGCGCTGACCTTCAGCTGCCGCGAGAACCGGGTGGCGTCCTCGCCGCGCCAGGGGGTCAGGCTGCCGGGGGCCGGGGCCGCAATCTCCTCGGCGTTCACGGCCCGCACCGGCAGCCCGGCGTGCAGCAAGACGTCCCAGAGGCTGCCCAGGTCACCGCAGTCGTGCGAGTACAGCACCACCAGCTCGCGCGGCGCGTCACGCCAGGGGTGCGCCGGCAGCGCGTCGCCCAGCCGCACCCGCGCGCTGCTGAGGCCGCAGGCCCCCAGCGTCAGCAGCAGCAGCGTCAGCGGGGCCGGGCGCAGGCGGGAACGGGTCATGGATTCAGGGTAGGGGAGGGGCATGAGAGGAGCGCAGCGCGCCGGCTCAGCCCAGGTGACGGCGGCAGAAGTCGGCGGTCCAGCCATGCCAGTCCTGCCAGGCCGCCCACACCGACGCGGACCAGGCACGGAGCTGCTGATCCTGCGGCGGTCCTGATGGAGCGGCCAGCACGTCCAGCACCGTCAGGCTGCCCTGCATGTCTGGCGGCACGAAGGCCGGCCAGGTCCAGCGCTGTCGGGCCAGCCGCATGTGGGCCAGCTGGGCCTGCCGCCCGCTCTGTCCGCGCTCGTTTACCAGATACAGGCCGATCAGCGAAAAGGCCGTGGTAATGGGTCGCGAGGACCCCCCAGCGTGCTGCGCGCCGTAAGCGTCCACCGACAGCTGGGTCGGGAAGCTCAGCTCCGCACGCTCGGCCAGGGCCGCGCTCAGCTCGCCGTAAGTGGCCCAGCACTCACCGGACGCGTGGTAGCGCCCGGGCGGCGTGAGCCCCTGCCCCAGCTGAACGGCGCCGCAGCCGGGACAGGTCACTGGCGCGTGCCGGTCAGCGGTCAAGCCGGCACACTCCTTTCGGCTCCAGCCGCTCTACCACCAGAGCCGCACACGTCTCCGGCGTGCCGAGCGTGGGACTCAGCTCCAGATCCGGTGGGCCGTCCGGCGTGGGTGGACTCGCGCTGCGCTCCCCAGCGAACGCAGGTATCCAACGGCGGTTTAAGGTCCACCCATAGCATCGGTAAGGGCTGCCACAGGCGCATCGCCTCCTGGAGCCATTCAGGCTCTGCGAACAACACGTCCACGATCACGTTGGTGCCGGAGGTCAGCAGCCCGCCACTGCGTGGTGCAGCCGCGACACCACCTGCCGGCCCACCGCACCGAAGCCGATGCTGGCGACCCCGCCCTGCACGTCCTGGTACCAGACGCCCTCCTGCTCCTCAAACGAGAAATACCGCAGCGGCATGGTGGACCACAGCCAGTCGTAGCCGGTCACCAGATACGGGGCGCAGAGCTGCCTGCAGCGCCTGGCAGAAGGTGCTCCTGCCGGCGCTGGAGGTGCCGTTGACCACCAGCTGACCGGCCGGCTGGACCGCTTCAGGAGAGGACATACCCCATGCTAGCGGGCCGGCACACCAGACAACGGCTAATTCTTGGGAGCGTTCGGCACGCCGTCGGTGATGCCGCTGCTGCTCTTCAGGGCCGCCGGGTCCGGCTTCTGTTCCTGGAGCGGCTGCGGATTCGGGTCCGGGGCGAAGGCGGGCAGCTGTTCCACCGGCACGCGCCGCTGCACGATCTGGTCCGGTGGGGTGAACTCGGTGGCGATGCGGCTGGTGCGCTGGTCCAGGTTGATCAGCACCGTGTCCGGAATGGCGCCCGGCAGGCTGGCTTCCCGGTACTGCGGCGTCTGCGGGTCCTGATCCACAGCGGTATCGGCGGCGGCGCTGTAGCGCGGGTCCAGCAGCGCCACCTTCACCCGGGTGTAGGGGCCACGGTCCGGGTGCGCGCTGTAGGTGATGCCCGGCGGCTCCGCAAAGTTGCGGACCGCTTTGCCGCGGAGCGCGCCCACCATCATGTCGTGCCATACCGGCGGCGCCCACACGCCCGAGTACAGGTTGGTGGGCATGCTGCCGCCCTGCTGCCGCCCGATCCAGACCGCGCCCACGTAGTAGGGGTTCACGCCCACGAACCACAGGTCCTTGGGGCCAGTGCTGGTGCCGGTCTTGCCGCCCACGGTCCAGCCGTCAATGCGGGCCGGCTCCGAGAAGCCACCCTGGCGGGTGCCCAGGTCGTAGACCACGCCCTTGATCATGTCCAGGCCCAGCCACGCCACCTGCGGCGACCAGACCCGGTGGGCGGTGTTCTGCTGGCCGGCGCTGTCGTAGAGCAGCTCACCGCGCGCCCCGGTCACCCGGGTGATGTACCTCGGCGTGCGGTACGTGCCGCCGTTCACGAAGGGGGCGTAGGCGGCGGCCAGTTTGACCGGGGTGGTCTCCACCGCGCCCAGCGCGGCGGCCAGACCGGTGCCGTCATTGGGCGGCAGGTTCAGCTCGCGCAGCTTGCCGAAGAAGGTCTGCAGGCCGATCTTGTCGGCGAGCCGCACCGTCGGCAGGTTCAGCGAGCGGTCCAGCGCCTCCCTGAGCGTCATAGTGCGGCCGGTCATCTCGCCCTCGAAGTCCTTGGGCTCGTATTTGCCGCCCTCGCAGCTGGGACAGGGAAAGCTGATGGGCGAGTCGTCGTAGCGGTCCAGCTGGGTCGCGCCGGTGGACAGGGCCGTGGTGTACAGCAGCGGCTTGATGGTGCTGCCGATCTGCCGCTGGCCCTGGGCCGCGTTGTTCCAGTCGGCTGGCGGGGCGTTGCCCACCAGCTTCTGGCCGACCATGCCCAGCACGTCACCGGTGTAGGGATCGCTTACCACGGCCGCCAGGGTGGTGCCGGCCGGCACGCGGGCGGTACGGGAAGCATTCTCCACGGCGCTCTGCACCTGCGGGTCCAGGGTGGTGTAGACCTTCAGGCCGCCGGAGCCGTACACCTTGTCGCGCCCGAAGCGGCGCACGAGCTCCTGCTCCACCTGCTGCATGAAGTGGGGCGCGCGGGCGCTGGTCACGGCCTTGAGGTAGGTGGCGCTGCGGTCTACCAGCCGCGCCGCCTTGATGCCGCCGGACGCGTCGTAGCTGACCTTCCAGCCGCGCGGCTGCAGCTTCTCGGCCCAGGCGGCGTCCGCCTGCGCCTGCGTTACCCAGCCGTCCTCGACCATGCGGGCCAGCAGGGTTTTCATGAAGAGCCGCTGCTCGGCGTAGCGCGGGTAGTACTTGCCAGGGCCCGGCACCAGCGTGGTCAGGTAGGCGCTCTCGGCCAGCGTGAGCTGCTTGGGTGTCTTGCCGAAGTACGCCTGCGCCGCCGAGTAAATGCCGTACAGCTCGACCGGCCCACCGTCCCCCCAGTAGATGATGTTCAGGTAGTCCTGAAGAATCTCTTCCTTGGTAAAGTTGCGCTCCACCTGCACCGACAGCAGCCACTCCTTGAACTTGCGCTCCGGGGTGCGGGCGCTCTGGTAGTTCTCTAGCAGCGTGTTCTTGACCAGCTGGTTGGTCAGGGTGCTGCCGCCCTGCAGGTCTTCCTTCTGCGACAGCCGCCGGAACTGCCGGGCGATGCCGTAGGGGTCCAGGCCGTAGTGCTCGAAGAAGCGCCGGTCCTCGTTGCTCACGATGGCCGCGATCATGTAGGGGCTGATCTCGTCCAGCTGCACCAGGGTGCGGCTCACGCTGGCGTCGCCCAGCTTCGGCACCAGCGTGCCGAGCGTGGTACCGTCGCGGGCATACACCCGCGTGACCGCGCCGAGCGTCAGCGAATCCAGGGCGCGGTAGTCCGGCAGGTTGCGCGACCAGCGCACCGAGTACAGCGCGGCCAGGCCAGCCACCACGAACACGGCGGCCAGCACCAGCGCCAGCAGCAGCCTGAACAGCCGTCCCACGACTACCATGACCGCTCCATCAGGGCTGCCGCGCCTCAATCAGCGCATTGACCCGCCCGCGCAGGTTCTTGCCGGAGAGCGGCTTGTACACGATGTCGTCGGCCCCCACCAGCTTGGCGTGGTCGCGGGTCTGGTCGTCGTCGAAGCCGGTCAGCAGCAGCACCGGCGAGTCGCGCAGCCGCTTGATGCGCTTGACGCGCGAGCAGATCTCGAAGCCGTCCATGAACGGCATCTTGACGTCCAGCAGCATCGCGTCGGGCGTGTGGTCCCGCAGGTAGTCCAGGGCGGCCTTGCCGTCCGGCACCGCGACGATCTCATGCCCATCTGCCGAGAGGATGACCTCCAGCATTGTGCGGATCGCGGGTTCGTCGTCAGCAACCAGAATGGTATAGGCCATAGACGTCCATGATAATGCAGCGGCCCGGTTTGGTCCGTATGAAGCGGCAAAGAATCAGATGAGCCGCAGCGGCCGGGCTCAGCCGCGTGACGCGGCCGCGCCGGCCCGCGCCTCGTCGGCCAGCACCCGGCGCAGCACCTTGCCCACCGGCGACTTGGGCAGCTCCTGGCGCACTTCAAACAGCCTCGGGACCTTGTAGGGGCTCAGCCGCTCGCGGCAGTAGGCTTCCAGCTGCTCGGCCGTGGCGCTGTGGCCGGGGCGGAACACCACGAAGGCCTTGACCGTCTCGCCCCGGTGCGGGTGCGGCACCCCCACCGCCGCCGCCTCCAGCACCGCCGGATGCTGGTACAGCACCTCCTCCACCTCGCGCGGGTAGATGTTGAACCCGCCCGCGATGATCACGTCCTTCTTGCGGTCCACGATCCGGAAGTAGCCGTCCGGGTCCATGACCGCCATGTCGCCGGTCAGCAGCCAGCGCTGGCCGGCCCGCTCGCGCATCGTTTTGGCCGTCTCGTCCGGGCGCTGCCAGTAGCCGGCCATCACGTTCGGCCCGGCCACATACAGCTCGCCCACCTCGCCGGACGGCAGCGGCGTGCCGTCCTCGGCGGCCACATAGGCATACACGCCGGGGAACGGCACCCCGATGCTGCCCTCGCGCTGCTCCCCGAAGATCGGGTTGCTGTGCGTGACCGGGCTGGATTCGGTCAGGCCGTAGCCCTCCACCAGGTTGGCCCCGCCGGTGATCTCGCGGAAGCGCCGGGCGGTTTCCAGCGGCAGCGGCGCCGACCCCGAGATGCAGGCGCGGATGCTGGTCAGGTCGTGTTTTGGCGTGTCCGGATGCTGATTGATGGCGCCGTACATGGTGGGCACACCCGGGAACATGGTCGGTTTGCGGCTGTCGATCAGCTGCAGCAGCATGCCCAGGTCGCGGGGGTTCGGCACCAGCACCAGCGTCGCCCCGATCAGCAGGCCCATGTTCTGGGCGGTGGTCATGCCGTACACGTGGAAGAAGGGAATGGCGGCCAGCAGCACCTCCTGGCCTTCCTTCAGGTCAGTCATCCAGGCGCGGCACTGCAGCGCGTTGCTGGTCAGGTTGTGGTGGGTGAGCATGGCGCCCTTGGGCACGCCGGTGGTGCCGCCGGTGTACTGCAGCAGCGCCACGTCGTCCGGGCGCACCTGCACCGGGCGTGGGCTGGGGGCCTGCGAGCGCAGCAGCGCCTTCATCCCGAACACCCGGCCGCCCAGCGGCACGTCCACCCAGTGGCCCTGGCTGCGCTCACGCACCGGGTAGAGCATGTTCTTGGGAAACGGCAGCGCGTCCTGAATGCCGGTCACGATGACGCGCTTCACCGGCACCGTGTCCTGTACCTCGGCGTAGCGCGGGTAGAAGGCGTCCAGCATGATCAGCGTCTCGCTGCCGCTGTCCTGCAGCTGATGGGCCAGCTCACGCGCCACGTACATCGGGCTGGTGTTCACCACCACCGCGCCCGCCAGCGAGGCCCCGAAGAACGCCACCACGAACTGCGGGCAGTTGGGCAGCATGATGCTGACCCGGTCGCCCTGCTTCACGCCCAGCCGCTGCAGCGCCGAGGCGAAGCGCTGCACGTCCAGCCACAGCTGGCGGTAGCTGAGTTCGGAGCCCATGAAATGCAGGGCGATGCGGTTCGGGAAGCGGGCAGCCGAACGGCCCAGCAGTTCGTACACCGCGCTGTAGCTGTTCTCCATGTCGGCCGGGACGCCCGGCTCGTAGTGCTCCAGCCAGGGCCGTTCCAGGCCGCTGAGCGCCGCCGTCCCCATGCCACCTTGCGTCGTCATAGCTCCTCCTTCAGGGCTGCCGGCCCGCTGAACTGCATCTATTCTTGAACTCAGTATAACAAGGAGGCCGGCAGCGGCACCGTAGAAACGGCACCAGCCCTTACGGGGGGGGCAGCGGCTCGCCGCCGTACTGCAGCGGCACCCGGGTCCACAGCGCCGGCGGGAGGCCGGCAACGCTGGGACCGTCGGTGCCGCGCAGCCGGTCCAGCAGGGCCCGCAGCGCCTGGGCCTGCGCCAGGGTGCGGCTGCGGTACCGTTGCTCGCGCATCACGCTGGCCCACACCAGCCCGCGCAGCGGATAGCTGCCCGGCACGTCCGGCAGCGGCAGCACCTGGGCCGGCGAGGTGGGCGGCGGCCCGCTGAGCCCCAGGACGCTGCGCGGCGGCAGGTCCTGGCCGCCCACGGCGCGCAGCAGCGCCACCTGGGCGCCGGGCGGCACGTCGTGCAGGGTGAAGACGGCCACGCTGCCGGGAATGTTCAGGTCGGTGCGCTGCGCGCCCAGCGCGGCCCGGGTGAAGGCGGCCCCGCTGCTCCAGTTGGACTTGAGCTGGGCGTACGGCCAGATGCGCGCGGCCACACAGGCGCTGGCCACCGCGTAGCTGACGCCGTTGCGCGCGACCCGGGCGCTCACCAGCACCGGCAGCGCCGGCAGCTGCACCCCCGGATTCAGCTGCGCCAGCGCCGGATGGTCCCAGGTGGGCAGCTGCCCGGCCAGCAGCCGGCAGAGGGTGGGGACATCCAGATGCAGCTGCACCCCCGGCAGCCGGTACGCCACCGCCACCGCGTACACGCCCACCGGCACGTTCAGGGCCGGCCTCAGTCCGGCCGGCGGCGCGGGCGGGGGCAGGCTGCCCAGCACCAGGTCGGCGCGTCCCGCGTACAGCTCGTGAAAACTGTCGGCCGGCGCCAGCGCCCGGAACGGCAGGTCCGGTACCCAGGGCGGCACGCTGCCCACCGCCCGCAGCGGCGGAACCGGGAGGGCCGGCACGCTCTGGGCAGGGGTCAGGCCCAGCAGGCCCAGGGCCAGCAGCACCAGCCGCCGCATCCCCGACCTCAGCGCTGGCCGGTGACCCAGTACTGCACCCGCTCGGCCACGTTCTCCATGTGGTCGCCGATCCGCTCCAGGCTGCGGCCCACCCGCATCAGCACCAGCGACTTGCTGATGTTGCGCGGGTCTTCCAGCATGTAGGTCACCAGCTCGCGCTGCACCTGCTCGTACAGGTCGTCCACCTCGTCGTCCATGTGCAGCGCCATGGTGGCGCCCGGCACGTCGCGGGCCACGATCGCCTGCGTCAGCGCCTCGCCCATCTCCGAGAGGCGCTCCAGCATACGCGACAGATTCACGTACTTCTTGAGCGCCGGGGCGTGGCTCAGCTCCTCGCCGTCCTCGGCCACGTGCACGGCGTAGTCGCCCATCCGCTCGATGTCGGTCAGACTCTTCAGCACCAGCGCGATCAGCCGCAGGTCGCGGGCCACCGGCTGGTGCAGCGCGATCAGCCGCAAGCACTCGGCCTCCACCCGCGCCTCCAGCTGATCCACCTGCAGGTCCAGCGCCTTAACCTGCGGCGCCAGCTCCACCTCGCGGTCGTTCAGCACCCGCCCGGTCAGCGGCAGCATCTGCTGGACGATGGCGAGCATCTCCAAGGCTCCATTCAGGATGGTGTTCAGGTCGTGTTCGAGTGCCTCGCGCATGTGTCTCCTACGGTAGCGGATTTGAAACTTACATCATCCCTGCCACGGTGGGCAGGGTGAAGCAGAAGGCGTTGTGCGGTTCCTGGCCGTCGCGGACGCGGCGCTCGGCCCAGGCCTGACCGCCCCAGCCCTGCACCACGCTGCGCACGATGTACAGCCCCATGCCGCTGCCGTTGCCGCTGGCGTTGGGGCCACGGGTGTGGGCCCGGAAGATGTTCTCGGTGTCGGGGACCGGGGCGCCCTCATCCAGCACCGCCACCTCCACGAAGCTGCCGCGCGCGCGGGTTTCCACCGTGACCGGCCCGCCGCGCGGCCCATACTTCATGGCGTTCTCGATCAGGTTGAGCAGCACCTGCAGCAGCTTGTCCGGGTCGGCGCGCACCAGGTGGTCCTCGCCGAAACTCAGCCGGGTGCCCGTGCTGCTGAGGTCCTGGGCCAGCAGCCGTTCGGCGCGCACAAACGCCTCGCTGATCGGGAAGGTGCGCGCGCGGGTGGGCCGGAACCCCACCGCCAGGTCCTCCACCAGCCGGGCCAGCCGCTCCACCTCCGACAGCCCCTGCCGCACGAAGTTCTGCTGCAGCTCCGGCGGCATCGCGTATTCCAGCGCCTCCAGCACCCCGCGCAGCCCCGCCACCGGCGTGCGGAACTCGTGCGACAGGATGGCGGCGGCCTCGCGCAGTTCGGCCTCGCGGCGGCGGTGTTCGGTCACGTCCTCCACGATCAGGGTGCCGCCGCCCTGCGACAGCGCCGCCTGACAGCGCAGGGCGCGGCCCGCCACGTCCAGCTCCAGTTCGCCGCCGCGTTCGGCCAGCGCCTCCAAGGTGTGCCGCCGCAGCACCTCCAGCAGTGGCCGGCCGCTGGCCCGCTCGCTGGACACGCCCCACAGCCGGGTGGCCGCCGCGTTCAGCCGCGTGACCAGTCCCCCTTGGTACAGCACCACCGCCTGCGGCAGCAGGTCCATCCAGTGGTCGTCGGGGCAGGGGAGGCGGGGGCCCGGCTGGCCCTCTGACGGCTGCGTCATACGCTCTGCGCCTCGACCGTGCTCCAGGGCCGCATCCGGTAGCCCTTGCCGCGCACCGTCTCCAGAAAGGTCGGTTGGGCCGGATCATCCGAGAGGTGGGAGCGCAGCTGGGTGATGTGCTGGTCCACGGTGCGCTCGCCGCCCAGAAAGTCCGCGCCCCAGACCCGGTCCAGCAGCTCGGTGCGGGCGTACACCCGGCCGGCGTGCTGGGTCAGGAACGCCAGCAGATCGAATTCGCGGCGGGTCAGGTTCAGCCGCACCGCGCCGAGCCGCGCCTCGGCCGCCGACAGGTCAATCTGCAGCGGTCCGTTGCTCAGCTGCGTGGGCACGTCCGCCTGGGTGCGCCGCAGCAGCGCCCGCACCCGCGCCACCAGCTCGGCGGCGCTGAACGGTTTGGTCAGGTAGTCGTCGGCCCCACTTTCCAGCCCCTCCACCCGCTCGGCCTCGGCGGCGCGGGCGGTCAGCATCAGCACCGGCAGCCGCCGCCGCTCCGGGTCCTGACGCAGCCGCCGCAGCAGCTGCAGGCCACTCTCGCCCGGCAGCATCCAGTCCAGCACCAGCAGGTCGGCGCCGGGCAGCGTGTCCCAGGCGGGCGAGGCCGTCTCGAAGGCGCTGACCCGCAGTCCGGCCCGCTCCAGATGAAAGCGCAGCACCTCGCGCACCGTGCCCTCGTCCTCGACGACCACCACATGGCTCATACCTTCATTCTTGCGCTGCAGGTCAGGCGAATGTCAGGTGAGGGCGGGCGGCCCGTCCCGGCGCTGCGGGCCAGCCGGGCGCGGCGCCGGCTGGCCGGGCAGGCGTCCGGCCCGGTCGGCCGTGTGATGGCCCGGTCAGGTGGCCGGTGTTCAGCGCAGAAACGGGTTGCTGGCACGCTCGGCCCCGATGCGGGTCGGCGCGCCGTGGCCCGGATAGATCACCGTGTCGTCCGGCAGGCCCAGCAGTTCGCGCCGAATGCCCCCGATCAGCAGTGGATGGTCGCCGCCCGGCAGGTCGGTGCGCCCGATGCTCCCCTGAAACAGCGTGTCGCCCACCACCGCAAAGCCGCTGCCCTGCTCCGCTTCTGCCACGAACACCACGTGCCCCGGCGCGTGTCCGGGCAGCTCGCGGGCCCGCAGCCGCAGCGTGCCCGCCTCGAACAGCTGGTCCTGCACGATGTCGTGGTCCGGGTCGGCCGGCTGCACGAACGGCAGGTTCCAGCGCGCCGCGGACGCCTCGCCCAGCTGGTAGAGCGGCCGGTCGGCCGGGTGCAGGTACACCGGCACCTGCAGCTGTTCGCGCAGCGGCTGGACCGCCCCGATGTGGTCGAAGTGCGCGTGCGTCAGCAGGATCGCCTGCACCTGTACCCCGTGTTCACGCACCCAGGCGAGCAGCCGCTCGGCGTCGTCGCCCGGGTCGATCAGGAAGCCCTGGCCGCCCTCGTCCCAGACCAGCACCGCGTTCTCCTGAATCGGGCCGGTGGACAGGCTGGCCACCCGCAGGCGGCCGTAGCTGGTGGGGGCAGGAAAGCGGGAACGGGTCATGGCGGCAGTGTACCGGGCGGTGGCCGCGCGCGCCGTCATCTGCGCCAGAATGGGCGCATGAGTGACGAACTGAACCTGGCGCGCCGGATCCTGCAGGGCCGTGCTGTCCAGCAGGTGCCGGACGACGAGGTGCTGCAGGAGGCCGAGCGGCTGCTGTCCGGCTGGATGCAGGGAGAGCTGCGGATGGAGCGGCCCAAGCTCTACGACCACTACGCCCTGGTCTTTTCGGCGCTGATCCGGCGGGTGCAGCAGCTGGAGGAGCGGGTGGCGGAGCTGGAGCGGCGGTAAAGCTTCACATTTTCCACATCGGCTTCGAAAAAACTCCATACTTCTGCTATGGAACATCTGCCTTCAGGCTTCGGCCTGACCGCGACCCATCTCAACACGGCCGCCGCCGAGCTGCCGTTCCCGCTGCACCTCCCGACGGAGCAGGCGGCCAGCTGGCACGGTCAGCTGGGAGTGGGCGCGCTACATCTGACCCTCCATCTGCGCGATGTGCCGCTGGCCACCCAGCGGGCGCGCGGGCTGTTGCTGGCCCTGCACGGCCACGTCTACGGGCACACCCCGGCCTCGTTGCTGGAGATCTATGAGCAGCAGGGGCTGTCCGCGCTGCTGTCGCTGGAGGGCCACTTCACCCTGCTGCTGATTGACGTGCGCCGTGAGCTGGTGGCGGTGCTGACCGACCTGGTCGGCTCGCACAAGGTGTACCGGGCGGTGAGCGGCGCCTCGCTGCACCTCGACACTGACCTGCGCACCCTGATGGCGGTGCCTGCCCTGCGTGGCCGTGCGCTGGACGCCGCTGGGCTCGGCAGCGCGCTGGCCAGCGGCCACATGGTCTCGGGCCTGACGCCCTACCAGGGGGTGAGCAGTCTGGGCCGCGCCAGCGTCCACGCGTTGCGCCCCGGGAGCCCGGCGCCGGTGCTGAGCCGCCAGCAGTTCTGGGACGACGCCTACACCCCGGACCCCAGCCGCTTCGTGACCCGCGCCCAGCAGGCCGAGCGGCGGGCCGAGCTGTCCACGCTGCTGGTTCAGGCGGTGCAGCGGCGTCTGGTGGGGCCGGACGTGCCGACCCTCTCGCTCAGCGCCGGTCACGATGCCCGCACCATTCTGGGCGTGCTGGGCGGCGCGCTGGGGGTCAAGGAGGGCCGGGCTTTCTCCTATGCGCTGGGGCGGCCGCTGGCCGGCAGCGACGCGGCGCTGTCGTCCGGACTGGCGGCCCACTACGGCTACCGCTTCCGGCTGATGCCCTCCTACCAGGGCGACCTAATGCAGACGCTGTGGCAGAACGCCCGCTGGGGCCAGGGCGTCACCAACTTCTGCGACGAGGCGGACGCCTGGTCTGCCCTGGCCACCCAGCCGGTGGGCCAGCTGTGGGTGGGCGAGCACAACTTCGGGTACGCCGACCCGCTGCCGCTGCACACCCAGGAGGACGTACTGGACCGGCTGGGCCTGCGCTCCTGGAACCAGCTCGGCTGGCTGTCGCCGATGCTGGAAAGCGGTGTCCAGTCGCGGCTGATGGGCGCGTGGCAGGAGACGCTGGAGCAGGTGACCGGCAGCGTGGCGCACCTGCCCAGCCTGCAGGACCAGCTGGACACCCTGTACGCCGAACAGCGCCTGCAGTACATGCTGCTGCCGTGGCGCCAGCACTTCGCGGCGCGGGCGGTGCGGGGCGGTCTGGTACTCAACCCGCTGCTGGACGGCGACGTGATGCGCTTCATGCGCCGCGTGCCGGGCGAGTGGCGCCTGGGCAAGCGGCTGTTCCGTGAGACGGCGGCCGGACTGTTCCCCGAGCTGTACCAGCTGCCGTTCGCCACCCGGGGCGCCTACGAGGCCGACTGGGCGCGGGAGATCGCGCGGCAGCGCGGACCGCTGCTCGAATGGCTGCGCGAAACGTCCAGCCCGCTGGACGGGTGGCTGCCGCCGACCGTGCTGGCGCGGCTGATCGGCGGTCAGCAGGCGGGCGTCAGCCGGAGCCGCGCGCTGCTGAAATCGGCCCGCCAGGCGCTGAAGCCGTGGCGGCGCACCCGGGTGGCGCTGACGGTGATGGGTCCGCTGCGGCGGGTCGCGCACCCGGTGAGTCAGGAGACGCTGCTGATGCGCGCCCTGACGCTGCGGGCCGCCCTGCAGCTCACCGAGCGACAGGCGGACCGGGCCGAAGAGTTCCGCTCGGACGCCGTGCCGCACTGAACGAGGGGGCAGCCACGCTGCCCCCGTACAGCAAAATCCCCGCGTTAAGCGGGGATTTGTTGTGGCGGGCCCTGAAGGACTTGAACCCTCGACCTACGGTTTTGGAGACCGCCGCTCTACCAACTGAGCTAAGAACCCGTGCTGCCACTGCTCCGCCTGGTTTCCCAGGCCCGAACAGTGTAGCAAAGCGGGTGCAGGCCTGCAAGACCGGGTCCAGGGCGGACAGCGGGCCGCCGTCAGAGCAGCTGCAGCGCCGCCTGCGCGAACTGCCGGAAGGCCGCGTTCAGGCCCTGGAGCGCCGCATCGTCCGGCTCACCCTGGGCGTTCAGGTACAGACCGGCATTGACCTCCAGCCCGAAGGCCGGCACGCCGCTGCGCCGGGAATGCTGCAGGCTCAGGGTGTCGCTGGCCCACGGCACGCCCACCGCCACCTCCTGCACCGCAGCGCCCGCCAGCACGTCCGCAAATGCCTGCTGAGCGGCCTGCTGGAGTGCCGGAACCAGCGAGGGCGGAAAGGTCGGCTGGTCCGGCTCGCCCACCATCAGCGTCAGCGCGGGCCGGGGCCGGCCCTCGTCCGGGCCCAGCTTCGGGCCGAAGGCGGCCATGCAGTGCCCCACGATCATCAGCCGGGCGCCGGGCAGCTCCGCCGTGACCTGCCGCTCAAAAGTGTCCCAGTAGCGCCGCAGCCGCGCTTCCATTTCCTGGTGATCCGGCTGGGCCGCCTCCGGATACAGCGGCTGACGGTCGAATCCGCCGCGCTTGACCACCCCATTGTCGCTGCGGTCGTCGCGTTCGCGGTTCAGGTCCACCACAAAGCGCGACCACGGCGCGTTGAGCGTGCGGGCACCCGGCACCAGAAAGATCAGGTCGGTGTACGGATCGCCGTCCAGAAACAGCCGCCGCAGCAGGGCCTCGCGTTCCGCCGTGTTCCACAGCCGGTCGCCCAGCATGGCGTGCAGCACGGAGGCGGGCACCGCGCCGCTGCTGTGGGGCGTCAGGATCAGCAGGTCTTGAGACATGCCGGCAGCATACCCGGGTGTGGGTGGACCGGGTGCAGCCGGGCACTACACTGCGGCCATGTCACAACCGATCCTCAGCGAGCTCAAGCAGCGGGTCCTGACCCTGACCCTGAACCGTCCGGAGACGCTCAACAGTGCCAATGACGAGCTGCTGCTGCAGCTGACCGGGGCGATCCGGGACGCCGGGCAGGCGCCGGAGGTGCGGGTGGTGGTGCTGACCGGCGCGGGCCGCGGCTTCTGCACCGGCGCCGACCTGGGCCAGATGAACGGTGCGGCCGCCCCCGACCGCTTCAGCCAGCACCTGCAGCACACCTTCAACCCGCTGATGCTGGCGATCCGGCAGCTGCCCAAGCCGCTGATCACGGCCGTGAACGGCGTGGCGGCCGGGGCCGGGGCCAGCATCGCGCTGGGCGGCGACATCCGGCTGTGGTCGGCCCAGGCCAGTCTGGTGGAGCTGTTTTCGAACATCGGACTGGTGCCGGACGCGGGCAGCACCTGGCTGCTGCCCCGGCTGGTGGGCCCGCAGCGCGCCTTCGAGCTGATGGCGCTGGCGGAAAAGGTGCTGCCGGATGAGGCGCTGCGGCTGGGCCTGTGCGAGCGGGTGTTTCCGGCCGAACGCTTTCACGAGGACGTGCAGCAGTACGCCGAGCGGCTGGCGGCGCGGCCGGCCACCGCGCTGCGGCTCACCAAGCAGGCGCTGTGGGAGGGGCAGCTGGGCAGCTTTGAGGAGGCCCTGCTGCGCGAAGCCCGCCTGCAGGATCAGGCGGGGGCCAGCTGGGAACACGCCGAGGGCGTGCAGGCGTTCAAAGAGAAGCGGGCGCCGGATTTTCTGACGCAGAAGTAGCGGCGCCCTGCAGGCGGCCGGCCGCGCTGCTGCGCCGGCCGCTGGCGGGCAGCAGCCGCCCCGCCTGCCCGAGGCCACGCGGGGCCGTGCCCACGTAGATCGTCTCGTATTCGCCCGCGCGGACCCGGAAGGTCTCGTGCCAGATGCCCACGTCGCCGGCCGCCGTGCGGGCCCGGCGATTGAACTCGCGCCAGGCGGGCAGGTGCTGCTGGCTCTGGGCGTGGGCATACGCCTGCAGCTGCTCGGCGCTGCGCCAGTACTGGATCACGCTCAGCCCGCTGCCCCAGCTGGCCAGGCAGCCGAGTTCCGGCTGCTGGGCCAGCTCGCGCAGCATCCGGGGCATGGCCATCGCCACCGGCAGCCAGGAGCCGACCTTCCACGGCCGGTTGATCTGCATGCCGATCAGGAACACCACGAAGTCGCCGTCCAGCTCGGCGGTGAGCCGCTCTGCGGACCTGGCCGCTGCCGAAGGCCTCGAAACTGCTGCTGTCTGGGTCATGGTCTGCCTCCCGCCGCCCTCATCTGTTTCAGATGGTCTCTTTCGGACGGTCTGAAAAGACTGTACACTCGACCCGTGACCGATGCAAGCCGCACCTCTCTGGGTCCCACCTCCTACATCGTGCTGGGCATGCTGTCGCAGCACGGCCCGGCCACCTCCTACGACCTGAAACGCTGGGTGGACGAGTCGGTCGGGTACTTCTGGAGTTTTCCCCGGTCGCAGCTGTACGCCGAACCGCAGCGGCTGGCCGCCGCCGGACTGCTTCAGGAGCAGCAGGAGCCGGATGGACGGCGCCGCAGGGTGTACCGGCTGACCGAAGCCGGACAGGCGGCGCTGACCGCCTGGCTCGCCACGCCCGCCGGCAGTGGAGAACTGCGCGACCCCGGGCTGCTGAAGCTGTTCTTCGCCCCGCAGGACGACCGCGCCCTGCAGCGCGCCATTGCCGCCGAGCAGCTGAGCCTGCACCAGACCCGGCTGGACGAGTACCGGCACATCATGACGGTGCTGTGCGGCCCGGACGAGCAGCAGGCGGCCCACGCCCTGCGGATGGGCCTGCTGTACGAGGAGGCCTCGGTGCAGTTCTGGTCCGGCCTGCTGGCCGAACCGGCACCCGCCGGCTGACCCGGGTGCTTCAGCGGACCCTGGGGTTGTGGCAAGCTTGGGGCGTGCTGCTTACCTCTGCCCGGCGTCTTCGCCCCTCACCTCTGCCTTCCCGCACCGTGGCCCACCCTTGCGCGCGCTGCTAGCCCTGCTGATGGTGCTGCTGGCCCTGCTGGCCGTGCTGAGCGCGGCCCTGAGCCTGGGGGCCCTGGCCAGCCTGAACGGCGGCAGTTCCACGGCGCTGGCGGCCCTCTCGGCGGCCGAGGCGCTGCTGGCCGGGCGACTGCGGCTGCCGCTGGAGGCGTTCTGGCGGGCGGTGGCCGAGGGCCTGCTCGCCTGCCTGCTGGTCTGGCTGGCCGCCTACGTCAAGCCGCGCTGAGCCGGGCAGACGCAGTTCAGACTCTCTTCATGCCGCTTCCGTAGTCTCGACACAGCAGGCAGGCAGGTGGGCCCGGCAGCGCGCCGCCGCACTGAACCCTCTTGGCGGTTCAGTGCGGCGGCGCCGGATGTTAGAGTGAACTGCTTAGCGGAGGAGTCGCGTGAGATTTTCTGAAGACATTGGCATTGACCTGGGAACCGCCACCTTTCTGATCTACAGCAAGAGCCGGGGCCTGGTGTTGCAGGAACCGAGCGTGATCGCGATGACGCGCGACACCAAGGAAGTGCTGGCAGTGGGCGAGGAAGCCTACCGCATGCTGGGGCGCACCCCCGGCAACATCGTGGCGGTGCGGCCCATCAAGGACGGCGTGATCGCCGACGAGGGCCTGACCGAGAAGATGATCACCATGTTCCTGCACAAGGTGCGCGGCGGGGCAGGCCGCTGGCTGGGCCTGGGGCCGCAGCTGATGGTGGGGGTGCCCAGCGGCGTCAGCGACGTGGAGCGCCGCGCCGTGCTGCGCGCCGCGCTGAACAGCGGAGCCAAGAAAAGCTTCCTGATCGAGGAGCCGCTGGCGGCAGCCATCGGGGCAGGCCTCAAGATTGCCGAGCCGGTGGGCAGCATGGTGGTGGACATCGGCGGTGGCAGCACCGACGTGGCGGTCATCTCGCTGGGCGGCATCGTGGTGAGTGAATCGCTGCGGGTGGCCGGCAACGAGTTCGATGAGAGCATCATCCGCTACGTGCGGCGCACCCACAACGTGATGATCGGCGAGCGCACCGCCGAGGAGATCAAGGTCAAGGTGGGGGCCGCCACGCTGCTCACCGACGCCGACAACCTAGTGGCCGAGGTGCGCGGCCGCGACCTGGTGAACGGCCTGCCCAAGACTATCAGCCTGGAAAGCCGCGACGTGGTCGAGGCGCTCGAAGAGCCGGTCATGAAGATCGTGGAGGGCGTGAAGCGGGTGCTGGAGATCACGCCGCCGGAGCTGGTCAGCGACATCATCGACCGCGGCATCGTGATGACCGGCGGCGGCTCGCTGCTGCGCAACTTCGACGACCTGCTGCGCCAGGCCACCGGCATTCCGGTGGCGGTGGCCGAGAACGCCACCGAGGCGGTGGCGGTCGGCACCGGCATGGCGCTGGAAATGATCCACCTGCTGCGCCACCACCTGGTGAGCAGCGACAACTACCTAAGACGCTGAGCTGCGGCACCGGCGCTTCTCGTGTGTTCGGCTCCATACTGCCTTATGACTGAATCCTCTGCTTCCCCTGCCTTCCCCATGGACATCCAGCAGGTGCTGGCCACCCTGCCGCACCGCTTTCCCTTCGTGATGGTGGACCGGGTGCTCAGCGCCGGCGACGGCACCGTGCACGCCATCAAGAACGTCTCGGTCAACGAGCCGCACTTTCAGGGTCACTTTCCCAGTGAGCCGGTGATGCCGGGCGTGCTGATCGTGGAGGCGCTGGCGCAGGCCAGCATGTTCTGCCTGCCGCTCGAACCCGGCACCATCGGCTACCTCGCCGGGGTGGAGGGGGCCCGCTTCAAGCGCAAGGTGGTGCCGGGCGACACGCTGCACCTGCACGTGCAGCTGGACTACTTCCGGCGCGGCCTGGGCAAGACCATCTGCCGCGCCGAGGTGGACGGCGTGGTGGCGGCCGAGGCCCAGATCCTGTTCGCGGTGGGCCGGTGACCGGAGGCCGGCCGGTGGGACGTTGAGGCTCACCCGCTACGTCACCGGGGAGCTGCTCCCGCCGCTGTTGGCGGGGGTGGCGCTCTTCACATCGGTGCTCTCGTTTGGCTACTTCTTTGTGAGCGCGCAGTGGCTGGCCGGGGTGCCGCTGACCCTGATCGCGCGCTGGATCGGGTATCAGATTCCCGACACGCTGGTCAAGGTGTTCCCGATGGCCGTGGTGCTGATGGTGGTGGTGGCCTTCGGGCGGCTGGCTGCCGAGCGCGAACTGGTGGCCATTCAGTCGGGCGGCATCGGGCTAGGGCGGGTGGCGCGGCCGGTGGCGGTCACGGCGGCGCTGGTGGCCGCGTTGGCGCTGTGGCTCTCGCTGTGGGTGGCCCCGCGCCTGAACGTGGAGTCGCGCGGGCTCTACTGGGACACCCTGACCGGCGCGGGGCTGTCGCAGTTGGTCGGGCGGCAGGTGGACCTGGGCGGCGGCCTGAGCCTGTCGCTGGGCGGCTATGACCCCGCCACCCGGCGGTTGACCCAGGTGCGGCTGGAGCGCTGGGGCCGCGACGCCCCGCGTCAGGGCACCCTGATCTTCGCCGACAGCGGCACCTTCGAGCAGAACGTGCTGCGGCTGCAGGGTTACAGCGTCTACACCGTGGACTACGCGCAGGTGAACCGGCTCACCCAGGTGCCGCAGGGCGACCCGCAGGCGCTGCAGCAGGCGGTGCAGCAGGTGTTCACGGCCGTGAACGTGCCGGCCAGCACCAGCGACGTCCTGACGCTCGACACCGGACTGACCCGCACCCAGACGCTGGCGCAGTACGCCGACACCATCGGCGCCGACGCCAACGGCTGGGCGGAACTGGTGGGGGTGCTGCGCGCGCCGGACCGCACCCCGGCCGAGCGGCAGCAGGCCCGCCGCGAACTGAACCGCAAGCTGGCGCTGCCGGTGGGCAACCTGGTGCTGGCGCTGGCCGCCCTGCCGTTCGCGCTGCGCTACGGCCGCTCTTTGGGCGTATCGCTGGGCATCGCGCTGCTCACCTCGGTGGCGTACTACCTGGTGTTCTTCGTGGGGCTGACGGTGGCGGGCGCGGTGCCGGCCCTGACCGAGCTGGGCATCTGGTTCGCCAACCTGCTGTTCGCTGCGCTGGGCCTGTGGCAGCTGAGGCGCGCGTGACCGGCGCGCCGCCGTCCACCGGGCCGCATGCTGCTTTCGTGTTCTCAGCGGCCTTCGGGGGCGGCCACACCCAGGCGGGCCGGGCGCTGGTGGAGGCGCTGCAGGCCGAGCGGCCGGCGCTGACGTTCCATCACGGCGACTTCATCCGGTATCTCAACCGCTTCCAGCGCTTCTGGACGCTGGACGTCTACATGGCCTGGCTGCGCCACGCGCCGGAAATGTACCGGCGCTTCTACGAGTGGACCGATCAGGAGAGCGAGCCGCGCAGCATCACCGGCACCTTCCGCTGGCTGGGGCTGCCGGGACTGATGCGCGACCTGGAGGCGGCCATGCCGCAGCTGGTGCTGTCCAGCTTTCCCACCAACGTCGCGCTGGCCGACACCGCCCGGCAGCGGCTGGGCCTGCACTTCCTGAACGCCATCGTGGTCACGGACTACCGGGCGCACCACCACTGGGCCCGCCCGGAGGCCGACCTGCTGCTGGTGGCCAGCCAACAGACCCGCGCCCAGCTGCTGGCCTGGGGCGTCGCCCCAGAACGGGTGGTGGTGACGGGCATTCCGGTGGGGCCGCGCCTGCGCGCCCTGACGGACGCAGACCCGGCGGCGCTGCGGCGCAAACACGGCCTGGACCCGGACCGGCCGCTGCTGCTGGTGTCGTCTGGGGCGCAGGGCACCTACCGGGCCCTGCCCGCCTTGCTCGATACCCTGGCGCAACTGGGCCGGCCGGTGCAGGTGCTGGTGGCCGGGGGCCAGACCGGCGCGCCCGGGGTGGAGCAGCGGGGCGGCGCCACCCTGCACCGGCTCGGCTACACTGACGCCTATCCGGAACTGCTGGCCGCCGCCGATCTGGTGGTGGGCAAGGCCGGCGGCCTGACCGTGGCCGAGAGCACTGTGCTGGGCGTGCCGCTGGTGGTGTATCAGCCGATTCCCGGCCAGGAGGAGCACAACGCCCGCTTTCTGGTGGAGCACGGGGCGGGCCTGTGGCCGCAGGACCGTTTTCAGCTGCGGCGCGAGCTGAACCGGGCGCTGGACCCGGAAGTGCGTGCCCGCCTGTCCGGAGCCGCCCGCAGCGTGGGGGTCCCGGACGCGGCCGAGCGGGGGGCCGCGGCCCTGCTCAGCGCGCTCGACGCCGGACTGGGGCGCTGAATGCGCCGGCGGGTCGTGGGGCTGGGGGTGCTGGGCGCGGCGGTCTACGTGCTGCTGCCGTACCTGCTGGTGCAGCGCCTGGGCCTGGGCCTGATCCGCGAGGGCCGGCAGCGCCGCCGCGAGCTGGCCCTGACCTTCGATGACGGCCCGGACCCGCTCAGCACGCCGCAGGTGCTGGACGCCCTGAAGGCGGCCGGCGCGCGCGCCACCTTCTTCGTGCTGCTGCCGCGGGCCCGGGCACATCCAGAGCTGCTGGAGCGCATCCGGCAGGAGGGGCATCAGCTGGAGCCGCATGCCACCCTGCACCGTCACGCCTGGCTCCGCACCCCCTGGGGCGCCTTCTTGGAGCCACAGCGGGCGGCGCGGCAACTGCAGCAGCTGACCGGCCAGCCGCCCACCGTGTACCGGCCGCCGCACGGCGCGTACACGCTCGCCACTGTGCTGGGGCTGCGCCGGGCCCGGCTGCCCGGCGCCCACTGGAGCGTTGAGGGCCGCGACTGGCACCCCGCCAGCACTCCGGACGGGGTGCGCGCGCGGCTGCTGCGCCTGATCCATCCGGGCGCGGTGGTGGTGCTGCATGACGCCGGACCGGGGGCCCGGGTCACGCTGCCGATGCTCCCCGGGCTGCTGGCCCGGCTGACGGATCGAGGCTACCGGCTGGTGCCGCTCTCCGTGCTGGAGGGCGCCACGCCGTTGACGCCGGCGGGCCTGCCGCGCCGCCTGATCCGGCTGCTGGACCGCCTCTACGACCGGCTGGGCCGGGTGCGCCGGGTGGCGGACCGGCACGACACGCTGGTCCGCGCAGCGCTGGTGCCGTTCCCGTTGCCGGACGTGGCCCTGCCGGACGGCGGCGTGCTGCGCCGGGGCGACCCGGTGATTGAGTTCCACGTCAACAATCCGCTGATGGTGGACCTGGGGGTGCGGCAGACGATGCGTCAGGCGCCGCAGGACCTGCGGTGGCTGGCCCACGACCTGCTGCAGGACCCGGAGTGGCGTTCGGCGCGGGCGGTGTTCTGCATCAGTGCGCTGTCCCCGCTGCTGGCGCAGCTCGGCTTTGCCACGCTGCCGCTGCCGCCCGGCAGCGAGCGGCGCCTGAGCCGCTGGGCTGCGGTGCTGCGCCGCGCCTACGGCAGCCCGGTGCTCCGGACACCTCAGCCACGCGTCTCGCTGCTGAGCCTGCCCGCCTTTCTGGAGCGCTACGGCGACCCGCCGGCCTAGCGCGCCGGCGCAGCACCTGCCACGATCCTGTCTATGAACTACGACGACTTTGCCGACCTCTACGATCACCAGTACGACAGCTACCGCGACGACCTGCACCTGTACGCGCAGCTGGCCGAGCGGGTGGGCGGGCCGGTGCTGGAGATCGGGGCCGGGACCGGCCGGGTGACCAGCCACCTGGTGCGGCGCGGGGTGGACGTGACCGGCCTGGAACCCTCGGCCCGCATGATCGGATACGCCGAGCAGCGGGCCGAGCGCGAGCGGCTGACGCTGCGGCTGGTGCAGGGGGACGTGCGGACAGTGCAGCTGCCGCAGCGGTTCGCGCTGTGCATCGCCCCCTTCAACGCCCTGATGCACCTGTACACCCCCAACGAGCAGCTGGAGGCGATGGAGAACATCCGGCGGCACCTGGAGCCGGGCGGACAGCTGGTCTTCGACCTGTCGGTGCCGCGCTACGGGGCGCTGGCCACCCTGCGGCACGAGGGCGAGACCTTCCACCACGAGGGCCGGCGCACCGACGTGTTTCTGGTGCAGCGGCAGGATGAGCTGCGCCAGCGCATCGTCACCGAGTACTACGCCGACACCACCCACGAGCAGGGCCAGCTGACCCGGCGGCACTACACCCTGACCCAGCGCTACTACACCCGCTACGAGGTGGAGTGGCTGCTGCGCTGCGCGGGCTTCGAGTCGCCGCGCGTGACCGGCAGCTTCCACGGCGGGCCGCTGGACGAACGCAGCGAGGTGATGGTGTTCCAGACCCGGCGGCGTGAGGGCTAGCGGAACTTGCGCAGGCCGCTCCTGACCTTGCGGTGGCCGCGCCGCAGCCCGTGGTCCGGGCGCACCCCGTCGGCGATCAGGTGCAGCCACTGGCTGAGGTAGTACCCGATCAGGGCGGGCAGCAGCACCTTCAGGCTGAGCGGCTGAGGCAGCCAGGGCAGCGGAAGCTGCGGCACCAGCAGATGCAGCAGACCCCACACCAGCAGCACCATCAGCGCCAGATACACCAGCCGGGTCAGCGGACCCAGCAGCCAGGTGTGGCTGAACCCGCGGTGGCTGAACAGCAGGCCGTACGGCACCCACAGGAAGCCCAGCACGCCCCAGTGCCGCTTGCTGTCCACCTTCCCCTCGGCCAGGTCCAGGTCCGGCGACAGCAGGAAGGTGCCGGCCGCGTAGGCCAGCGTGAAGCTGGCCGCCTGCACGGGCGTGATCACCAGCGGGGCCGCCTGGAAGGTGGGAACGTGGGTGAGGTACAGCGCGCCGGCCGAGAGCAGCGCGTAGGCGGCGATGTTGATCAGGTTATGGACGCGTCCGCTGGGCACGCTGGCATTGTGGAGGCTCAGGGGCGGGGGGTAAAGGGGGCAGTGGAGCGCAGCTGACCGGTCACTGACGGATTTATAAAGAATGTCACAGCGGCCCCGGGCAGCATCGTCAGCTTGGAGCGTTCAAGTTAGAAGCATGACCCTGACGCCGCGCTGGACTGCCGCTGCTGTGTTGCCACTCGTGACCTGTGGCCTGCTGATCGCCTGTGGTGGAACCGGAACCGGGGGCGTCACGCCTCCGCCCGGTAACGGTGGCGGGGGCGGCGTCCCGAAGCCGCAGTGCATCGCGCCGCTGAGCCTGCAGACATCGGCGCAGTCGGGAGTTCAGCTGGGGACCCTGAGCGTCAGCGGCCACGCCGATCTCGCCGACTGGAGCCTGCCGCACGTGAAGGGCCAGGTGCTGCTGATCGGGGCGCCCGCCCTGCAGAGCCTGTCGCTGGCCGGAAAGCAGGCGCTGGCCGGCACGAGCCGGGAGGCGGTGCCCGGCACCAACCTGCAGCTGCTCCGCACCCCGGCGGGCCAGAGTGACCGGGCCTTTGCCGCGCAGCTGACGGGGGCGGGCCTCAGCGTGCAGCCGAACTACGTGTACAGCGCGCTGGCAAAACCCAACGATCCCGGCTATCCGGACCCCAGCTATCCGGGCGTGCAGGTTGATGGCCAGAAGTACGATCAGGATTATCTGACCCGCATCAACGCCCAGGCCGGCTGGGACGCGGTGCAGGCCGCCGGCTGCAGCCCGGCCGGTGCGGTGGTGGCGGTGCTGGACACCGGCGTGGACCGGGCGCATCCGGACCTGACCGGTCGCCTGCTGCCCGGCTACGACTTCTGCGCCAAGGTGGACAGCGACGACAACTGCACCAGCGAGGACACCGATCCCTCCGAGGCGACCGGGGGCGACGTGGGCCACGGCACCAGCTCAGTCGGCCTGATCGGGGCCGCCACCAACAACAAGCTGGGCATCGCGGGCCTGACCTGGGGTGGCCGGAACGTCCTGCCGGTCAAGGTGTTCGGGGATACCGGCGGCGCCACCACCACCAGCCTCGCGGCGGGCATCCGGTACGCGGTCAAGCAGGGCGCCAAGGTCATCAACATGAGCCTGGGCTTTGTCGGCAGCAGCGACCCCACCATCGCGGCGGCCATCAAGGAGGCGGTCACGGCGGATGTGGTGCTGGTGGCGGCTGCCGGCAACACCCCGAATGACGGCCTGTACTACCCGGCCAGCGACCCCAACGTGCTGGCGGTGGGCGCGGTGGGGCAGTCCAACGACCTGGCTAGCTACAGCGCCCGGCCCAAGAGCGGGCAGAAGCCGCTGGATCTGGTGGCTCCGGGCGGCGTGGGCGCGTCCAGCGGCTTCAATATCCTGAGCCTGACCACCGTCGCCGACGGCAGCTACGCGCTGTGGGCCGGCACCAGCGAGGCGGCCCCTCAGGTGGCCGGCGCGGCATCCCTGATCCGGGCCTTCCGGCCCAAGCTGACCCAGGCGCAGGTCCGCAGCGTGCTGACCAGCAGCGCCAGCAGCGTCTCAGGTGGCAGGCTGCTGAATGTGGGCGCGGCGATCAAGAAGGCCGGCAGCCTGTAGGCCGGTGCGTCACGTTTGTTCGCGCCAGCAGGCGGCTCTGCTAGATTGACCGGCATGCCCCGCCTGAGCGCCGCCCTCGCCCTGCTGCTGGCCGGTCTGACCGCGCTGGCTGCTCCGGCGGTGCCGGCGCTGCTGCGCTACGGTGGTCTGCCGCACACGCGCCAGCAGCCGCTCAACCTGCTGCTGGCCGGCGTGACGCCCCGGTACGACGACACCTCGGCCGTCTGGCCTTGGCCGGCCAAGCCGGAAGCCTTCGATTACATCACCGACACCATCGTGCTGGCGCAGGTCCGGGCCGACGGCACCGTGCGGATGCTGTCCATCCCGCGCGATACCTGGATGAACATTCCGAAGTGGGGCTTTGGCAAGATCAACGGGGCCAACGCGCACGGCGGGCCGCAGATGCTGGTGGCGGCGGTGCAGCAGCTGACCGGCCTGTCGGTGGACGCCTACACCCTGCTGAGTCTCAACGCCCTGCGCGACCTGACCGACGCGGCCGGCGGCGTCCAGCTGAACGTGCCGGAGGCGATGAAGTACGACGATGACGCCGGCCACCTGCACATTGACCTGAAGGCGGGGCCGCAGCGTCTGAACGGGCATCAGGCGGAAGGGTTCCTGCGGTTTCGCCACGACGCGCTGGGCGACATCGGGCGGGTGACGCGCCAGCAGCTGTTTCTGGGGGCCCTCGCCGCCCGGCTGAAAAGTCCGCTGAACATCTGGCGGATTCCAGCGGTGGTGGGTGCCCTGGACCGCAACACCAAGAGCAACCTATCGCGCAGCGAGGCGGGGGCGTTGCTGAGCGCGCTGCTGCACGGCCCAAAGGTCGGCACCACCACGCTGCCGGGCAACTTCGGACCGGGCGGCACCTGGACCCCGGACCGCGCCGCCATCCGGACGCTGGTGCGGCGTCAGTTCGCGGGCAGCAGCGACCCTCGTGGCCTGGACATCGCCCTGGTCAACATTGACGCCCCACCGGGCAGCGCGGCCCGGCTCAAGGCGCAGCTGGAGGCCGACGGCTACCGCAGCGTCCAGATCGTGTCGGAACCGCGCCACAGCTCTGCGCAGACCACGGTGAGCGGGGACACGGCGGCGGCGCGCGCGCTGGTGGCGCAGCTGGGCTACGGTGCTCCGGACGCGGCGGCTCCGGCCTCCGACACGGACCTGACGGTACGACTGGGGTCGGACGTGCCGGCCCCCTGAGAAATCGGCCATCTGAATCGATTCAGTTCCGGCCATCTTTCTGCTACGCTGGAGCCATGACATCCAGCGCAGCGTCTCTGAAGTGGTGGCAGCACGGCATCATCTACCAGATCTACCCGCGCTCGTTTCAGGACAGCAGCGGCGACGGTGTGGGCGACCTCCGCGGCGTGACGCAGCGGCTGGATTATCTGGCCTCGCTGGGCATCGAGGCGATCTGGTTCAGCCCGATCTTCCGCAGCCCGATGAAAGATTTCGGCTACGACGTGGCCGACTACAAGGACATTGATCCGCTGTTCGGCGACCTGCAGGACTTCGACGACCTGGTGCAGGCGGCCCACCAGAGGGGCCTGAAGGTGATGCTGGACTTCGTGCCGAACCACTCCAGCGACGAGCATCCCTGGTTTGTGGAGGCCCGCAGCAGCCGTGACAACCCGAAGCGCGACTGGTACATGTGGCGCGACCCGGCCCCGGACGGCGGGGTGCCGAACAACTGGAAGAGCTTCTTCGGAGGCGACGCCTGGACCCTGGACCAGCAGACCGGGCAGTACTACCTGCATCAGTTCGTGAGCGGCCAGCCGGAGCTGAACTGGGCCAACCCGGAGGTGCGGCAGGAGATGGCCGACACCCTGCGCTTCTGGATGCGGCGAGGGGTGGACGGCTTCCGGGTGGACGTGATCTGGCTGCTGGCCAAGGACCCCGAGTACCGCGACGAGCCGCGCAACCCGGACTGGCGCCCCGGTCAGCCGGAGCACAACAGCCTGCAGCACATCTACACCCAGGACCTGCCGCTCACCCACCAGTACATCCGCGAGCTGAGGGCCGCGCTGGACGAGTTCCCGGACCGCATGATGGTGGGCGAGATCTACCTGCCGGTCGAGCAGCTGATGCCGTACTACGGCTCTTCAGACGGGCTGGAGTGCCATCTGCCGTTCAACTTCCACCTGATCCTGACTCCCTGGCGGGCGCACGACATCCGCGCCCTGGTGGACGACTACGACGCCGCCGTGACCCGGGCCGGCGGCTGGCCCAACTGGGTGCTGGGCAACCATGACCAGCACCGCTTCCGCAGCCGGGTGGGCGACGCGCAGTACCGGGTGGCCCAGACGCTGCTGCTGACCCTGCGCGGCACGCCCACCGTGTACTACGGCGACGAGATCGGCATGCAGAACGTGGAGATTCCGGCCGACCGGGTGCAGGACCCGGCCGCGCTGCAGCAGCCGGACGTGCCGGCGGCGGGCCGTGACCCGGAGCGCACCCCGATGCAGTGGGACGACACGCCGGGCGCGGGCTTCTCGGACGCCGAGCCGTGGCTGCCACTGGCCCCCGATTACCAGCAGGTCAACGTGGCCCGCCAGGACAGCGATCCGCGCAGCGACCTGAATTACTTCCGTGCCCTGACGCGGCTGCGCCGCGAGTCGGCCGCGCTGACTGCCGGTACCTACCGCAGCCTGGACACCGGACATGCAGACGTGTTCGCCTTTGTGCGCGAGGCGGAGGGGGAGCGGATGCTGGTGCTGCTCAACTTTGGTGCGCAGGCCGTGCCGCTGGACCTGCCGGAGTTGCAGGGGGCCCTGCTGCGGCTGAGCAGCCTGGGCGGAGCGGGCGAGGCGAACAGCCTCAGCGCCAACGAGGCGCAGGTGTGGACGCTGGCTTGAGAGGGGAAGGAATCTGCCGCCCTGAATGGTCTGGGCAGCTCTGAGAGAAGGCCAGACGTGACCCAGCCTCAGCGCCGAAGCCAGTTTTAGGGATGCAGAAACGGCGGGCCACCGGGTTCGGCCCGCCTCAGGAACATCGGTCTCCTGGGGTGGTCTCCCTTCGCCGGCTTCTGTGCTGCTCTCCCGGTCAGTCCGACTGGCCTGCCTGTTCCTGGTTTTGCTGATCCTCCAGGGCCTTGTAGGCGCAGACGGCGGCCAGCACGGCCACGCCCAGCGGCACGTCGTCCAGGCGCAGGTCCACGTCCTTGCCCTCGAAGGTGCCGCCCATCCGGCCTCTCAGGCGGTCGCCGGTCAGCTCCAGCTGAATGTCCTTGCCGTCCAGCCGGACACTGAAGCGGCCGCTGGCGCTGGTGTCGCTCAGGCTGGCCCGCACGTCGTCGCCCTCGATCCGGCCACCCAGCCGCACCTTCAGCTCGCGCGCCGTCACTGCTCCGTCCGCGCTGAAGCCGTGGATCCGCCCGCCGATGCGTCCGTCGAGCTGCTCGCCGCGCAGCGTCAGCTCAATGTCCTGCCCTTCCAGATGCCCGCCAATTCGGCCGGAGAGGTGCTGTCCGTCCCAATGGGCGTGCAGGTCATAGCCGAGCCGTATGCCGCCAATGCGTCCATCCAGGGTGCCCATGCCCTGCAGTGTACCGATCACGGAATCGGCCAGCGGATGGTGCCCAGTTCATCGGTACGCCAGACCTGGACGCCCTGCTGCCGGAGCCGCTCCAGCACCGCCGCGTTCGGGTGGCCGTAGCTGTTGCGCCCCACGCTGATGATGGCGGCCCGCGGCTGCGTCTCGGCCAGAAACGCCGCCGAACTGGAGAAGCGGCTGCCGTGGTGGGCGAGTTTCAGCAGGTCCAGCCGTCCCACGCCGAGCCGTTCTTCGGCCGGGTCCGGCAGGTCGCCCAGCAGGGCGGTGTGAAACTGTGGGCCGTCGAGCCGGAGCGCCACGCTGTTGTCATTGTCGGCGGCGGCCCAGGGTGCCCCCTGCGGCCACAGCACCGTGAGGCTCAGGTCACCGGCCTGCAGGTGGTCGCCGCGCCTGACCTCACGCACCGGAATATGCCGGGTCTGGGCGGTGGCGATCAGCGCGCCCATCAGCGGGTCCGATCGCTTGGGCTGCCCCACCCACAACTCACCCACCCGCATCAGCTGCAGCACGCTGATCAGGCCCTCGATGTGGTCGGCGTCGGCATGGGTGGCCACCACCACGTTCAGGCGCGTCACCCCCAGCGCCCGCAGCGCCGGCACCACGGTCCTGGCCCCCACGTCGTAGTCGCCGCGTGGCGTGCCCCCGCCATCCACCAGCACTTCCAGGCCATTCAGGCGCAGCAGGGTGCTGTCGCCCTGCCCCACGTCCAGATACACCACTTCACGGGGCAGCTGCAGCCGGCCCGGCAGCGCGGTGCCCAGCACGCACAGCAGCGTCACCAGCGCCAGCGAGCGCAGCGGCAGCCGCCCGGTCAGGGTCAGCGCTCCGGCCAGCGCGAACACGGCGTAGGCGGCCACCCCCGCCGCCGACACCTGTCCCCACGGCAGCACCGGCGCGTGCCCGAATGTCTGCGCCACCCCCAGCAGGGCGTCCAGCAGCAGGTGATTGATCGTCTGGAGCGGCCCGCTCCAGGGACCGAGCAGCCCGGCCACAAAGCCCAGCGGCACCAGCGCCGCCATGATCAGCTCGGCCAGCAGGTTGGCGGGCAGCCCCACCAGGGGCAGCTGACCGAAGCTGCCCGCCACCAGCGGCAGGGTGGCGACTTCGGCCAGCACGGTGCCCACCAGTGCCAGCCGCAGCGGTTCCGGCCAGCGCGGGGGCAGCAGCGCCGCCGCCCGCCCGGACAGCGACAGGCCCAGCACCGCCAGGTAGCTCAGCTGGAAACCCAGGTCGAACAGCCAGCCGGGCTGCCACGTCAGGCCCACCAGTGCGGTCAGCGCCAGCACGCCGTACAGGTCCAGCCGGCCCCGCCCGGCCCACAGCGCGCCCAGGCTGGCCATGCCCATCAGCACCGCCCGCGTGATGCTGGGAGACGGTCCCACCAGCCACAGAAAGCCCAGCAGGAACAGCAGCATCGCCGGGTAGCGCCAGCGGCCCAGCGTCTGGCCCGGCAGCCGCGTCAGCAGCAGGGTCAGCCCCCCGATCAGCAGCGCCACGTTCTGGCCGCTGAGCGCCATCAGGTGCGACAGGCCGGCACGGGCGAAGCTGGCCTGCACCGCCTGCCCATCATCGAAGGTCTGCTGCCCCAGCTCCGCCTTATCGCCCAGCTCGATCGCCTGCATCAGCGCCGCCTCTCGGGCCGGCAGCCCGGCCGTCAGGCCACGCCGGAACCAGCCTTTCAGGCCACGCTGCGGCTGGTGGCTCCGGACCCGCGCGGCCACAAGCTCTGCCCGCACACCCTGCGCCCGCAGCCAGAAGCGGGCGTCGAAGCCGCCGGGAATACGGCGGGGCGGAGGCCGCACCAGCACGCCCGACACCCTCAGCGGCCCCGGTCCCAGCGTCGGGCGGGGCGAGAGGGCCACGGCTGAGGCCGGGTCCCGGAGGTGCAGCAGCTGACCGTCCCAGTCGCCCTGGAGCGTCAGCTGAGCGCCGATGTAGCCGGCCAGCGGGTCCGGAGCGTTCCACCACGCCTGCTCCCGCACACAGCCCAGTCCACAAGCCAGCACGGCCAGCAGGGCCAGTGGCCAGCGTCGCCCCGGGACGCACAGCGCCAGGGCCAGGAGGGCCGCCGGCCAGCCCCAGCCGGACCCGAAGCCCAGCAGAATGCCCGCCATCAGCCCCAGCAGCGGCGGCAGGGTCGGGGGCAGCCGTTCCCACCAGTGGGCCGGAGTGATGGCGAGGGGGGCAGGAAAGAGCGCCTGTCCCCGGGTCATCAGAAGCGCACCAGCGGCTCCAGGGTCTGTAGCAGGGCCGGTCCCACCCCTTTCACCCGGTCCAGATCGGCCAGCGAGTGATACGGCCGGCCTGCCCGCAACCGCTGCGCCAAGGCTGGACCGATTTTTGGCAACGCCTCCAACTGTTCCTCGGTGGCGGTGTTCAAGTCGAGGCGTCCTGAGATCAGCGGCGTGATGCTGCCGGTGGTGCGGTACTCGGGAGCGGCCTCGGCTGGCGGCAGCGGCAACGGCTGATGGCTCACCTGTGGCGCGCTGGCCGGGGCCACCACCGGCCACAGCGCCCAGCCGCCGCACAGCAGCGCAGCCACGATCAGGGCAGTGGTCCAGCGGGCGTCGGTGCTCTGCAGCATGTCCGCCAGTGTTTCATGAAGCTTCTTTCAAGATCGGCACCGGGTGTGACAGTCCGGCCAGCACGGCCCGAAGGCCGTTGGCATGGGCAGACTGTGGGGCTCGCCTTGCGCCCGTACCCCCAAACCTGTACCATACGAGGGTTGGAAACTGACTGGCAAGGTTGCAGCCGGAGGTTTCTCGCAAGTCCCTACGACGCGTGGATATGCTGCCCGCGCGCCCTGAGACAGACCCAAGCACCAGCAAGGAGTGATCGCACTGCCAACCGTACAGCAACTTCTCCGTAAGGGGCGCACCACGCTCCGCAAGAAGTCCAAGGTTCCCGCCCTCAAGGGGAGCCCCTTCCGCCGTGGCGTCTGCACGGTCGTGAAGACCACCACCCCCAAGAAGCCCAACTCGGCGCTGCGCAAGATTGCCCGCGTGCGGCTGACCAGCGGCTTCGAAGTCACGGCGTACATCCCCGGTGAAGGCCACAACCTCCAGGAGCACAGCGTCGTGCTGATCCGCGGCGGCCGTGTGAAGGACCTTCCCGGCGTGCGCTACCACATCGTGCGCGGCAGCCTCGACACCCAGGGCGTCAAGAACCGCAACAAGAGCCGCAGCAAGTACGGCACCAAGAAGCCGAAGGCCGGGGCAGCTGCCGCGGCGGCCGGCAAGAAGAAGTAAGACCCGCACATCGGGGCGGGTCATCGGCCCGCCCCGTCACGTGGGTGGCTGACCCCCCGGGGGTGAGTCCAATGAAGCAGACGAGCGCCAGTATTGGGGCTTAGCGCCCTGAGAAGCGATCTCTCGCCGCATGCGAGATAGAGAGGCAACCACATGGCAAGACGCCGCAGAGCAGAAGTTCGCCCGCTGACCCCCGACCTGGTGTACCAGGACGTGCTGGTCAGTGCCCTGATCAACCGCATCATGCAGGACGGCAAGAAGAACCTGGCCAGCCGCATCCTGTACGGCGCCTTCCGGCTGGTGCAGGAGCGCACCGGTCAGAACCCGCAGCTGATCTTCAAGCAGGCCTACGACAACATCAAGCCGCGCGTGGAAGTGCGCAGCCGCCGCGTGGGTGGCAGCACCTACCAGGTGCCGGTCGAGGTGGGTCCCCGCCGCGTGCAGAGCCTGACGCTGCGCTGGTTGACCGCCGCCGCCGACAGCCGCCCCGAGCGCACCGCCATCGAGCGCATCGCCGGTGAGCTGATGGACGCCGCGCAGGGCCGTGGCGGCGCCATCAAGAAAAAAGACGACGTGGAGCGCATGGCGGAAGCCAACCGCGCCTACGCGCACTACCGCTGGTAATCCCGTTGAGCGGTCTTCATGGCCACAGCAGCCATGAAGAGGGAGTGGAACGGCGGGACGTCTCGCCGTTCCATGTTGCGTGAGGGCCTCGCCCACACCGAGTGTTCAGGGAGCATACATGACCACCAAGACGAGCAGTTATCTGACCCACTTCCGGAATATCGGGATTGCCGCGCACATCGACGCCGGCAAGACCACCACCACCGAGCGCATCCTGTACTACACCGGCCGGACCCACAACATCGGTGAGGTGCACGACGGCGCCGCCACCATGGACTGGATGGAGCAGGAGCGCGAGCGCGGCATCACCATCACCGCCGCCGCCACCACCGCCAAGTGGACCCGCAGCGGCCAGGAGTACGTGGTCAACATCATCGACACCCCCGGCCACGTGGACTTCACCATTGAGGTGGAGCGGTCCATGCGTGTGCTGGACGGCGCGGTCGCGGTGTTCGACTCGAGCCAGGGCGTGGAGCCGCAGAGCGAGACCGTGTGGCGTCAGGCTGACCGCTACGGCGTGCCGCGCATCGCGTTCTCCAACAAGATGGACAAGACCGGTGCCAGCTTCGAGCTGGTGCTGAACGACATCCGTGAGCGCCTGGGCGCCATCCCGGCCCCGATCCAGTACCCGATGGGCCAGGAGAACGAGTTCAAGGGCATCATCGACATCGTGCGTCAGCGCGCCTACACCTACACCAACGACCTGGGCACCGACATCGAGGAGCACGACGTGCCGGCCGAGTTCGCGGACAAGGTCACCGAGATGCGCGCCGCGCTGATCGAGGCCGCCGCTGAGGTGGACGAGGACCTGATGCTCAAGTACCTCGAGGGCGAGGAGCCCACCATCGAGGAACTGATCAAGGCCATCCGCAAGGGCACCATCGAGAAGCGCATCTTCCCGGTGCTGTGTGGCAGCGCGCTGAAGAACAAGGGCGTGCAGCTGCTGCTGGACGCGGTGGTGGACTACCTGCCCAGCCCGCTGGAAGTGCCGGCCATCCGCGGTCACCTGGAGGACAGCGAGGAAACCCGCGACTACCCGGCCGACCCGGACGGCAAGCTGGCCGCGCTGGCGTTCAAGATCATGGCTGACCCGTACGTGGGCCGCCTGACCTTCGTGCGTATCTACTCGGGCACCCTGCAGAGCGGCAGCTACGTGTACAACGCCAGCAAGGGCAAGCGCGAGCGCGTGGGCCGTCTGCTCAAGATGCACGCCAACAGCCGTGAGGACGTCACCGAACTCAAGGCCGGCGAGCTGGGCGCGGTCATCGGCCTGAAGGACGCGGGCACCGGCAACACCCTGATCGGGGACGGCGACGAGAAGGTGCTGCTGGAGAGCATCGACGTGCCGGAGCCGGTGATCAAGCTGGCCATCGAGCCCAAGACCAAGGCCGACCAGGAGAAGATGGGCGTGGGCCTGGGCCGTCTGGCCGAGGAAGACCCCACCTTCCGCGTCGAGACCGACCAGGAGAGCGGCCAGACCACCATCGCGGGCATGGGCGAGCTGCACCTGGAGATCCTGGTGGACCGCCTGAAGCGCGAGTACAAGGTGGACGCCAACGTGGGCGCGCCGCAGGTGGCCTACCGTGAGACCATCACCCGCGCCACCGACGTGGAAGGCAAGTTCGTGCGTCAGTCGGGCGGCCGTGGTCAGTTCGGCCACGTCAAGATCAAGGCCGAGCCGCTTCCGCCGGGCAGCGGGTTCGTGTTCGAGAACGCCGTGGTCGGCGGCACCGTACCGCGCGAGTACGTCAAGCCGGCGCAGAACGGCATCGAGGAGGCCATGCAGAGCGGCCCGATGCTGGGCTTCCCGGTGGTGGACATGAAGGTCACCCTGTACGACGGCTCGTACCACGAGGTCGACAGCTCGGAAATGGCCTTCAAGATCGCCGGCAGCATGGCGCTGAAGGAAGCGGTCCAGAAGGGTGCCCCGGCGCTGCTGGAGCCGGTCATGCGCGTGGAAGTCACCGTGCCGGACGACTTCATGGGTGACATCATCGGCGACCTGAACAGCCGCCGTGGTCAGATCCAGGGCATGGAGGCGCGTGGCAACGCACAGATCGTGAAGGCCTTCGTGCCGCTCAGCGAGATGTTCGGCTACGCCACCGACATGCGCAGCATGACCCAGGGCCGCGCCAGCTACAGCATGTTCTTCGACCACTACACCCAGGTGCCGAACAACATCGCCCAGACGCTGATGAAGAAGTAAGACCACAAAGAGAGGGGGCCAGACCATACCGGTCTGGCCCCCTCTCTTGTTGGTTACTGGCTGGTGACCGGCGTGGGCACGTGCAGCTCGTAGCGCTCCAGCGTGGTGCTGGTCAGGGTGCGTTGGTAGGTGCTGCTGCCGCTGGGCAGGTAGACGAAGTGGGCCGCGCGGCTCCAGCCGGAGGCCAGAGTCCAGCGCTGCTGCATGTCCGGCGTGGCGGTCTTGAAGCTAATCGTGACGGCCTTGCTGACGTAGGCCACCCGGTCGTGGCTCATCAGCGCCAGCTGCTCGGTGGGCTGACGCACCCCGTCGCTGTTGCTGTCCTGCCACATCACCCAGTGCAGCAGCAGCACCTGGGCGCCGGGGTCGCTGACGGTGGCGTCGGCCGGCACCAGGGTGGGGAGGGCGGCGGTCTTGCCGCTCTCCTTGCCACGCCACGCGGTGGGGTCCACGGTGGTGCTGGTAGAACCCGCCACGGCGGAGGTCTGGTAGTAGCTTTCGCCCGCATCGCTCAGCAGGTTCAGGTACACCGTGGCGCCGCCCGGGACGCCCGGATGCCGCACCTCGGCGCCGGTGGGCAGGTCGGGCCGCCCGCCGTTCAGCGACGGCGAGGCCGAACCACAGGCCGCCAGCACCACTGGCAGCAGCAGCGGCAGCAGCAGGCGCTTCATCGCTGGCCTCCGGCCACCGGCACGCTCAGGCTGCTGAAGTAGTTGCTCGGCTCGTGCAGCGCGACCGGAATACCCTGATCGGCGGTGGGGACGCTGTTCATGCTGACCAGGTACTGGCCGGGGGTGGCCTCCGGCTGCAGCACCATGTGGCGCACCAGGGTCCAGCCGGACTTGCGACTGCCGCTCTCCCGGCTCTTGCCGTCCGGGCTGAGGTAGCTGTAGGTGAAGTCCGTGCTGGCGTTGCTCAGGATGTCGTGGGTCATGTATGCCTCTTCGGCCTTCTGCGGCAGACGGTCGCCGTTGGCGTCCCGGAACGCCAGGAAGTAGACGTTGCAGGTCCGCACCTCCGGATTCGAGAGGGTGACGTCTTGCATGCCCTTGGCCTCGCCGTCCTTAAAGGGTGTCATGCACAGCGGATCCTTGGCGAGGGCGGCGAGCGCGTAGCCGTCCATGTAGAGGCTGGCGCTGCTGCCGGCGGGTGGGCCATAGCCACCGTACCCGCTGGAGGTGGACAGCACCTTCAGGTCGGTGCCGGCGGTGCCGGTGAAGTAGATGGCCGCCAGGGTCAGCCCGCTGGTGTCGGCCTGGGCCGGGTAGCTGAACCCCAGGCTCACCCCTGGCGGTGGGGGCGTGGGGGGTCCAGGACAGGCGGTCAGCAGGCTGGCCAGCAGCGCCGCGCCGCCCAACAGCGGCAGCTGACGCACGGAAAATGGGTTGATCATGTTCAAAGCGTAACTCATGAACCTTTTACCTGCGCCTGCATCTGCGGACCCGTGGGGCTAAAGAAATTCTTAATGCAACTATGTCATCATTCTTAGAGGCAATGCAGAGAGGTCGAAGCATCTGCGGCCGTCGCCAGCTGTTGCGTCTACCCGTCTGAACCGTGAAGGAGCCGATGTTGACCGACCCCTCTCCGAATGCCGCTGCTGCCCGCCCGCCGGTGCTGTCGTTGCGCGGCATCACCAAGCGCTTTCCCGGCGTGACCGCCAACGACGACGTGACGCTGGACCTGCAGGCCGGTGAGGTGCTGGCGCTGCTGGGCGAGAATGGGGCCGGCAAGAGCACCCTGATCAGCATCCTGTACGGCCTGTACCGCCCCGACGAGGGCCAGATCCTGCTGGACGGCCGGCCGGTGAATATTGCGTCTCCGGCGCACGCGCTGCGGCTGGGCATCGGGCTGGTGCCGCAGCATCCGATGCTGGTCGGTCGGCATACCGTGGCCGAGAACCTGGCGCTCGGCACCGGGTCGGCGCTGTTTCCAGCGCGGGCCATGCGCGGACGCATCCGGGAGCTGAGCCAGCGCTATGGCCTGGGCGTGGACCCGGACGCACGGGTGCAGGGCCTGTCGCCCGGCGAGAAGCAGCGGGTGGAGATTCTGCGCTCGGTGCTGCGCGGGGTGCGGGTGCTGATTCTGGACGAGCCGACCAGCGTGCTGACCCCCCAGGAGGTCGAGGGGCTCTTCGGGGTGATGCGTGAGCTGAGGGCCGGCGGCCAGTCGCTGGTGTTCATCTCGCACAAGCTGGACGAGGTGCTGAGCATCACCGACCGGGTGGCGGTGTTGCGGCGCGGTCAGCTGGTCGGCAGCTGGCCCACCGCTGGAGCGACCCGCGAACTGCTGGCCGAGCGGATGGTGGGCAAAAGCGTCAGCTTCGAGCGCAAGCGCGGGGCCAGCCACGCGGCCGCACCGCTGCTGCAGGTGAGCGGCCTGAACGCCCGCAGCGGCCGGGGCCTGCCGGCCCTGCAGAACGTGACCTTCACGCTGCACTGCGGCGAGGTGATCGGGGTGGCGGGCGTGGCCGGCAACGGGCAGAGCGAGCTGGTGGAGGTGCTGGCCGGTCTGCACCCCGCCGACAGCGGGGAGCTGACCCTGGACGCTACACCGCTGAGCGGCGATCCGCGCCGCCGCTTCGCGCAGGGGGTGGCGCACATCCCGGAAGACCGCATCCACATGGGCACGGTGCCCACCATGACGGTGGCCGAGAACCTGGCGCTGCGCGAGTACGCGGCCACGCCCTACGCGCGCGGCGGCGTGCGCAACCTGGGTGCCCTGGACCGGCATGCCCGGCAGATGGTGGAGGAGTATCAGGTCAGCACGCCGGGCCTGACCACCCCGTCGCGGCTGCTGTCGGGCGGCAACATCCAGAAACTGATTCTGGCCCGGGAGCTGACCGGGCAGGCCCGGCTGATTCTGGCGGTGCATCCCACCTATGGCCTGGACATCGGGGCCACCGATCAGGTGCACCGGGTGCTGCTGTCACGCAGCGAGGCGGGTGCGGGGGTGCTGCTGGTCTCGGAGGATCTGGACGAGCTGCTGAGCCTGTCGGACCGCATCGCCGTGATGTACCACGGCGAGCTGCTGGGCCCCTATGACGTGGGCAGCGTGACCCGTGAGGGGCTGGGCCTGCTGATGACCGGCGGCAGCGGCATCCCGCACGGCGCCGGTCCCGGCAGCGAGACCGAGGCCGCGGGCGTGGCGCTGTGAGCTTCGTCCAGATCACGACGCCGAGCCGGAGCCGGGTGGTATGGGTAACGCTGGCGGCACTGGTGGTGGCGCTGCTGATCGCCGGAGCCGTGTTCGCCGCGTCCGGCACCAACCCGCTCACCGCCTACGGCACGCTGCTACAGGGCACCGTGATGGACGCCCAGGGCTGGGCCGAGGTGCTGCGGCGGGCGGTGCCGCTGCTCTTGATCGGGGTGGGGCTGACGCTGGCGTTCCGGGCGCAGTTCTTCAACATCGGGGCGGAGGGGCAGCTGCTGATGGGCGCGGTGGCGGCGGGCGGGGTGGCGTTGTTCACGCCGCTGCCGGGCCTGCTGCTGCCGGTGGGGATGTTCGTGGCCGCCTTCCTGGTGGGCGGGCTGTGGACGCTGATTGCAGCGTGGCTGCGGACCCGCCTGCGCGTCAACGAGATTCTGAGCACCCTGATGCTCAACTACGTGGCGCAGTACCTGGTGGTGTACCTGATCGCGGGGCCATGGAAGGGCAAGAACGTGCGCGGCTTCATCTACACCGACGACTTTCCGGCCGCCGCCCAGCTGGCGGTGGTGCCGGGCACCCGGGTCGGCATTCTGACGCTGGTGCTGGGCGTGGTGGCGGCGGTGGGCCTGCAGTTCGTGCTGTCGCGCACCACCCGGGGCTATGAGCTGCGGGTGGTGGGGGAGAACCCCGGTGCGGCCCGGTACGCCGGCATCAGCGCGCCGCGCACCGTGCTGCTGATGGCGCTGATCACCGGCGGCATGGCTGGGCTGGCGGGGGCCGGCGAGGTGGCGGGCATCCACCACAAGCTGCTGGACCCGGCCCAGATCAGCGCGGGGTACGGCTTCACGGCCATCATCGTGGCGTGGCTGGCGCGCGGCAATCCGCTGCTGTGCCTGGTGACGGCCCCGCTGATGGGCATCATCCTGGCGGGCGGCGACGTGCTCAAGATCAACCTGAACATGCCGGGCCGCATCGTGGACGTGTTCAGCGGCGTGATGCTGATGACCCTGATCGCCAGCGAAGTGTTCGTGCGCTACCGCTGGAAGCGCGGCTAGGAGAGGTGGAGTATGGATGAACTGCTGAACGCGCTGACCCGGGCGCTGGCCTTCGGCACGCCGCTGCTGCTGGCCAGCCTGGGCGCCATCATCAACGAGCGGGCCGGGGTGGTGAACCTGGGTGTGGAGGGCATGATGGCCCTGGGCGCCCTGGCGGGATTTGCGGTGGCCTACGGCGGCGGCATGGGCGGCAGCCTGGTGCTGGCGATCCTGGCGGCCATGGCCGCCGGCGCGCTGGCCGGGCTGCTGCACGCCTTCGTGACCATCACCCTGCGCGCCAACCAGTTCGTGTCGGGGCTGGCCCTGACGCTGCTGGGGCTGGGCGTGGCCGGCATGCTGGGCAAGCCCTACGAGGGCTTTCCGCTGTTCAACCAGCCGCCGCAGTGGCCCTTCACGGTGGGGGCCATCGCGCTGGCCGCCGTGCTGGCCTTCGTGTTTCAGGGCACCCGCTTTGGCCTGACGCTGCGCTCGGTGGGGGAGAACCCGGCGGCGGCCGACGTGCTGGGGCTGAACGTGGGCCTGGTGCGCTACCTGGGCGTGATGGCCGGCGGCGCCCTGGCCGGGCTGGCCGGGGCGTACCTGTCGCTGGTGTACCGGCCCAGCTGGACCGATGGCATGACGGCGGGCCTCGGCTGGATTGCAGTGGCGCTGGTGATCTTCGTGGGCTGGAGCCCGCTGCGCGCCGTTCTGGGCAGCATCTTCTTCGGACTGCTGTACTACCTGCAGTTCCGGCTGCAGGGGCAGAGCCCGGTGCCCACCGAGTTCTTCTCGGCCATGCCGTACCTGCTGGTGGTGGTGGTGCTGGCCTTCGCCGGGCTGCGCGGTCAGCAGGGCGCGGCGCCCGAGGCGCTGGGCCGCCCGTATACCCGCGGCGAACGCTGAGTGTCGGGTTGCGGTGCCCCATCCGGTTCACCCCAGGCATTTATGAGGAGTTTTTCCGAATCAAATCAACATTTTGTTCAGGTTTTGCTCTACATTCAACGCAGTCCGTCGCCGGACCCAGGAGGAACCACATGAAGCGAATTCTGACCATGGCCCTTGCCGCTGCCGCCGGAGGCGCCGCGCTGCTCGGACAGACCACCCAGGCGCAGGGCAACAGCACCGCCAAACTCAAGGCCTGCTTCATCTACGTGGGGCCCACCGGCGACATCGGCTGGACCTACGCCCACGACCAGGCGCGCAAGGCGGCCGAGAAGGCGCTGCCGTGGCTGGAGACCAAGTACGTGGAGAGCGTGCCGGAAGGGCAGGCGCTGCCGGCCATTGACCGGCTGGTGGCCGACAAGTGCCAGGTGATCTTCACCACCAGCTTCGGCTACATGGACGACACCCTGACCGCTGCCAAGAAGTACCCGAACGTGATCTTCGCGCACGCGGCCGGCTACAAGCGCAACCCCAACATGGCCACCTACATGGCCGACTTCTATCAGGTGTACTACCTCAACGGTCTGGTGGCGGGCGCACTGAGCAAGAGCGGCAAGATCGGCTTCGTGGGCACCTACCCGGTGCCGGAGCTCAAGCGTCACCTGTCGGCCTTCGCCCTGGGCGTCAAGGCGGCCAACCCCAAGGCCGTGGTGGACGTGAAGTGGCTGAACTCCTGGTTCGATCCGGCCAAGACCCGCGAGGCCAGTGAGGCGCTGCTGGCGCAGGGCGACGACGTGCTGACCAGCGCCGAGGACAGCGCCACCGGCGTGCAGACGGCGGCGGCCAAGAAGATTCCCACCTTCAGCCACTACAACAGCATGTACCGCTTCTCCAAGGACTACGTGGTGACCGGCCACCTGGCGCACTGGGACAAGATCTACATCGACTTCCTGACCAAGGTGCACAACGGGACCTACACCAACAAGAACCTGCAGAACGTGGACTACTGGTGGCTGCTCAACAAGGGTGCAGTGGAGATGGGCGCCGACGCCGGACTGGCGGTCAATCCCAAGTACGTGCCGCAGCTGAAGGCCGCCACCATGACCGTGAAGGGGCAGAAGGTGAGCGTGTACGACCGCCTGATGGCCCTGACCAAGGACATGAGCTCGGCCAAGCCCACCTTCGACCCGTTCGCCGGGCCGCTCAAGGACCGGTATGGCGTGACGCGTGTGCCCGCCGGCAAGACGCTGAGCGTGGCCGACCTGAACAGCATGAGCTGGGTCGTGCCGGGCGTGGTTGGCGACGTGGCGGACGAACCCAAGAAGTAAATCTGCTGGATTGAGCCGAGAACAGCAGCGCCGCCTGATATGTGATCGGGCGGCGCTGCTGTTGGAAGAGTCCGGCTGGCGGGTCAGGGGAAAAGCAGGCCCTGTTTGAGGAGCTGTGGAAGCCTTGCCACGCCAGCAGCAAGCGTTCCGCCGAGCTCATCTGCCGGGCTCAGGGCAGCCACAGCAGACGCTCACCATCGCCGCTTCAGTGAGCCTGGGCTATCCGCCTTCAGCCCGGGCCTACAGACCGAACCTGGCCGGGCTGAGCTATTGTCCGCTCCTTAGCCCTGTATTCAGCCCGCAGCTGCCATGTGCCGCGGCTTTGTAAACATTTAACAATGCTGGAGCGCGTTTTTTGACAATGTGCCGGTAGTCCATGCGTGCCGAGTCCTCCGGGTTGACAGAACAGTTCGGTCCTTATGAGGTCCTGCCCCAACCGGTGTGGTGCTCTGATCAGGAGGGCCACTGCCTGTACAGCAACCGGGCCATGACCCTGACCACCGGGCTGTCGCCGGAAGCGATGCTCGGTGACGGGTACCTCCAGGGTGTGCACCCGGACGATTGCAACCGGGTGCGGGACGTGCTGCCGGCGCACTGGATGGCCCAGGACCCGGTGGAATATGAGTACCGGCTGCTGCAGGCCACCGGGGAGTACCACTGGGTCTGTAGCCGCAGCCAGCCGGTCCGGTCGGAAACGGGCGAGCTGATTCACTGGGTCTCCACCTGCCACGATATCGACGCGCTGAAGCGGGCCGAGCACAGCCGGGCGCGGCAGAACGGCCTGTCGGTGCGGTTGCTGCGGCTCACGCAGGGCCTGGCCCGCGCCACCGACCTGCAGACGGCCGTAGCTTCGGCCCTGCAGGGCTGCCATGAAGTGCTGCAGGCCCATGGGGTCCTGCTGTACCTGTTGAGCGACAACGGCAATGAGCTGCTGCTGAGTGCCACTCACGGGTACTCGGACGAGGACGTCACCTCGATCCGGTCGGTGGCGGCCACCGCCGATCTGCCGGCGGCCCAGGCGATCCGGGTCGAACGTCCCATCTGGGTCGAGGCCGATCTCGCAGAGCGCTATCCCCAGATGCACCCGATCATCGACACGTACCACCTGCAGGCGCTGGCCTGCATTCCCCTGATGCGGGCCCGTCGCCCGATGGGGGTGCTGGTGCTCGACTTCACCGAGCCGCAGCCGTTCGACCCGGATCTGCGGGCCCTGCTGGTGGGCGCGGCGGACGAGATCGGGCAGGCGCTGGTGCGTACCGGGCTGCTCACCGTCCGGCAGCGGCTGGAGCAGTATCAGGTGCTGCTCAACACCATCACCGATCAGCTGTCCCGGAGCCTGACCTGCGAGGAGGTCCACCGGGGAGTGCTGCAGGAGAGCGCCGAGGTGACCGGTGCGTACGGCGGCTTCTTCACCAGCGTCGCGCTGGATGGGGCCACACTGGTGGTGGACACCCAGCAGGGTTACGCTCCGCAGTTCATGGAGCGTCACCACGTCATTCCGCCCGAGGCCGACCTGCCGGTTCAGCTGGCCCGGCGAACCGGGCAGGCGGTATACGTGTCGTCCCGGGCCGAGCTGCTGCAGCGCTTTCCGGAGCTGGCCGGCACCCTGGAAGCGCGGACGCAGGCGCTGGCGGTTCTGCCGCTGCGCAGTGACGGACAGGTCACCGGCACGCTGGCGCTGAGCTACGCCAGTCCGCATGACTTTGACCCGGTGGAGCGCCAGTTCCTGGTGGCCCTGGCCACCCACACCTCCCAGGTGTTGCAGCGTGCCCGCCTGTACGAACGGGAGCAGGCCGCCCGCCGGCAGGCCGAGGAGGTGGCGCGCAGTGAGCAGCTCAACCAGCAGTCGCTGCGCGGCATTCTGAACGCGCTGCCGAACCTGGTGTGGATTCTGACGCCGGACGGGCTGGTGCAGGAATTCAATACCCAGTGGGGAAGCTACACCGGCCAGACCGAGCAGATGGAGGGCGTCAGCTGGCTGGAGGCCATTCATCCGGCCGACCAACCGCTGCTGATGCAGATTCGTGCGGAGGCCATCCGGGCGGTCCGGGAGTACCGCCTGGAGCTGCGCATACGCCGCTCTGACCACACCTACCGCTGGCATGTCGCGCGGGTGATCCCGGTGCTGGTGGACGGCCAGCTGATGCGCTGGGTCGGGTCGGCCACCGACATCGACGACCAGAAGCGCACTGAGGAACTGCTTGAGCAGCGGGTGATGGAACGCACCCGGCGCTGGCAGGACCTGAACCTGGAACTGCGGGCCATCGCCACGACGCTGGCCGGCAGCCTGGAAGAACCGCTGCGCCGGGTCTTCGGGGTGGTGGGCCTGATCGAGCAGCGTCTGGGCCGGCTGGACCACCTGAAGGACGAGCGGATTGTGCAGCTGTTCCGTCTGTTGAGTGCTGAGACGCAGCGCATGAGCGGGGTGGCGCAGGAGATCCGGCAGTTCTCCGATCTGGAGAACAGAGAACTGCGGCTCAGCCGGGTGCCGCTCGATCAGCTGGTGATTCAGGTGCGCAGCGACCTGGAATCCTATACCCGCCAGCAGACGGTGAAGTGGAAGATGGGCAGCCTGCCGGTGGTGCGGGCCGACGCGCTGCTGCTGCGCCAGGTGTTCGCGGAGGTGTTCCTAACCCTGCTGAGTCGCCCGGCCGACACCGGCGACCTGATCATCACCATCAGCGCGGCGGTGCATGGGCAGCAGGTGGAGGTCCGGCTGGAGTCGAACGGCCGCTTCACGGCCGAGGAGGTGCAGCTTCTGTTCTCCCCACTGGGCCATGACCTGGAGTCCGGTGGGGGAGCCGGTCTGGCCAATGTTCGCCGTACCGTGGCGCGGCACGGAGGTCAGATCTCGACCGTGGAGTCCGAGGCGGGAACCGTCCTGGCCCTGACCCTGCCGCTGTGGCGCGACCCTCCAGTGTCCAGGGCCTGAGCCGGTCAGTGATGCAGCAGGGCCAGCATCTGATCGGTCACGCCCTGGACTTCCACGCTGATGTGGTCGGTACGGCCACGGCCCTGAGTCCAGGCGCGGTGAGCCACGCGGCGCGCTTCTTCCAGCGTGCAGCCCCGGCCGAGGAGCAGTTCTGTCAGATCCTGCTCACTGATGGCCTGATCCTGGGTGTTGTTGCTGCCCACCGTGATCAGAATCCGGCGCACCACCGGGACCAGTTCCGGCACCAGTTCCGGTCCGTCCGGCCCAATCGTCTCCCGCACGATCAGCCGGGTCTCAACGTCCGGACGCGGCTGGCCAGGCGCGGCCCGCACCAGCCTGAGGCGGTCCGCAGCAATCCAGACCCCGCGCATTCCCAGAAACTCGGCGGTGGTGGCGGCGGTGGCGACCCGGTAGCGGGCATCCGCCCCCAGTTCTGTGATGACGCCAACCGCTCCATCCGGAAGCCGCTGACCGTCACCGGTGATCTGGACCCGGTCGCCCAGCTGGAACGCGCTCACTTGGCACCCGCCGGATGATGGAGCGGGCAGCACGGGAGGGAAGGAAAAGGGAAGCATGCAGCAGTCATAAGCACCTGAACCGTCCCAGGCTACCCTTCTTTTCGCAGGGAGCAACGGGGCCACCGTTAAGCCGTGTTGTGAGTTGTTCCGGCTGGTCCTTGCGCCGATGCCAGGTCCGCCGGAGCGCGCCGAATGCTGTGGTCAAGAAACTGTCAGGGTTCAAGGCCTACCCTGGGAACGTGGATCACTGGCCGTTGTACGAACTTGCGCTCAGAGCGGTCGCGGAGGCCATCTCTGCAGCCCAGCAGCGGGGGGACACTCACGAGATGCTGCAGGCGCACCACCTGAGGGCCGACTTCCTGACGATCGTGTGTGGGTGGTCCTCCGATGCCCAGACGTATCAGGACCTGATTGCCCACGCCCGAGCGATGACCGTGCAGGCGCTGGTCCGCAGTTGACCTCTGCAGGTACTGCACGGCTGAACAGGATGCGGGGCCGCTCACCGCCGGCAGATGAACATCGTTCCTTTCCAGGGTTGAAAAGGTTTAACGTTTAATTCACGAACCGGCGGGTAGGTTGTGGGTATGTCCCGTCCGCATCTTCATGACCTGATCTGCCGCACCCTTGCCGAGACGGCGCGCTGCGCTGACGAGCATCCTCACCCGCAAGGACAGGTCCGGCTGGAGTACCTGAAAGAGAAGGTCCTGCACGTCTCAACCGACCTCGACTGTATTGAGCTGATGGAGATGGCGCGGCGTCTGCGCCTGCAGTTCCTGTCCGGGTCCTGGGAGCTGAACTGACCGGAACAGGACACTCGCTGTACAGGGAGAGCTGAAGCTGCTTGAACCTCGTTTGAAGGGGAGTGGCAGCCGCAAGCCGGAGTTCAGGGCGCCGGGGATCAAACGATTTGGGAGCTGCCCAGGCCGCGCCACCAGCATTTTCCCGATTGGATGCTGGGCCGCTGCCTGCTTTGCTGAACAGGCCGGAATGCCGAGCGTTCCCAGCACCTAATGTCCGTAGTGCCGGAGGAGATATGAGAGGCAGCCTTCAACCTGTACCGGAAACAGCTGGAGGTTGCCGCTCAAGGCAGGATTCAACCGCCCACGTGAGCCCCTCTGGGAAGGTGACCCGACCTCCTGGCCAAAGAAAAACCTCCCTCTGGGAGGGAGGTTCTGTTGGTAGACTCGAGGGGATTTGAACCCCTGACCCCTACCGTGTCAAGGTAGTGCTCTACCCCTGAGCTACGAGTCTGGACCGATATCCTGCGGGGTATGAAACTGGAGGCGCTGACCGGAATCGAACCGGTGAATGGAGGTTTTGCAGACCTCTGCCTTACCGCTTGGCTACAGCGCCAGCCACGAAAATGCCTGGAGGCCTGACTCCCAGCGAAAGGGATGTTAGCACGGCCCCGGAAAGCTGTCAAAATCGGCTGGCAGGATGGCAGAAGCGTTCGCGGCTGCGGTAGCCTAAGCCATGAGTTCGGATTCTTCTGCCCCGCCGGCCCAGGACGCCGAGCGCCAGCGTGACGCGCAGCTGCGTGAAGGCCTATACGCGCGCAAACTGGCCCTGGCCATTCTGAGCACCCTGCAGCACAAAGGCGTCCTGAGTGCCAAGGAGGTGGACTCGATCCTGCTGGCCTCCAAGCGCGCGGCGGACACCGAGTTCGTGCCCACCCAGGCGGTGCGCTCCAGCTTCTCGCCGCTTCCGGAGGACCGTGATCCGGCCCGGGTGCGCCATCAGCCGAAGGCCCCGCCGATCTTCGATATTCAGATTGACGAGGACTGAGCCGGCCAGCAGGCGTCAGTAGTCGAGCGTCTCACCCGGCTGCAACAGGTGAACCTTCACGCCCCGCTGCTCCGCCTCGCGGGCGAACACCTGCGGGTCGCCGGTCAGGACCGGGAAGGTGCCGTAGTGCATCGGGATCACGTCGCGCGGCCGCAGCAGGTCCAGGGCGCGGCCAGCCTCCTCGGGGCCCATGGTGTAGTTGTCGCCGATCGGCAGGAACGCCAGGTCCAGCCCCCGGTCCCCGATCAGCTGCATGTCGCTGAAGAGCGATGTGTCGCCCGCAAAGTACAGCCGCTTGCCCCCGAACTCAATCACCATACCGGTGGGCATGCCGCCATAGGTACCGTCCGGAAAGCTCGACGAGTGCCACGCCGGCGTGAAGTACACGCTGCCCCAGGGCTGCCGCACCGTGCCGCCGATGTTGGACGGCAGGGCATTCGCCGCACCCTGTTTCTGCGCGTACCCGGCGATCTCGGCGGTGCCGATGATGCTGGCGCCCCCGGCCGCCAGGTCCAGGGCGTTGCCCCAGTGGTCACCGTGCGCGTGGCTGATCAGCACCGTCTGCGGCTGCCGCGCCTTAACCTGATCCAGCGTGAGGCCAGCTTTGGGGTTGCCCTCGATGAACGGATCGATCACGACGCGGTGCTGGCCGTCGTCCAGAAGAAAGCTGCTGTGGCCGATGAAGGTGATCTGCATGTGAAGCCTCCTGTTGCTGCTGCAGTCTGACAATCGCAGGCGTCCGGGAACTGTGAGATCGTCTGCGGTCTGGGCGTGAAGGACGAGAGCGGCGGTGAGATGGTAGACTCCAGGGACGCCTGCGATCAACGCAGAGGGTGCGGCCTGTCCGCAGAGCTGTGAAAGGAAGAGATTATGACCAACGAACAAGCCCCGGAAGAGTTACAGGGCGTGATCAGCGAGCTGGAAGCGGGTCCGCTGGACGAGGACACCGAACTGGACGCCGAGGAGCTGGACGAGGACGGCGAGGACGAAACGTTTGTCGACGCCGATGAGCTGTTCTCGGTGCTGACCAAGCTGCAGACCCTCCTGGAGGATCAGGCCAAGGAGATTCGTGGCCTGCGCCGCGAGATGCGTGAGCTGCGCGAAAGCCAGGGCAGCCAGGGTCAGGGCGGCGGCTTCCGCCCCCGCGAGGACCGTGGGGAGCGCGGCGGCTTCAACCGTGACGGCGGCGACCGTGGCGGCTTCAACCGCGACCGTGGCGGCAGCCGCGAGGGCGGCTTCCGTCCCCGTGAAGACCGCGGTGGCGACCGTGGCGGCAGCTTCGGTGGCAACCGTGAGGGTGGCTTCCGTCCCCGCGAGGACCGCGGTGGCGACCGTGGCGGCAGCTTCGGTGGCAACCGTGAGGGCGGCTTCCGTCCCCGCGAGGACCGCGGTGGCGACCGTGGCGGCAGCTTCGGTGGCAACCGTGAGGGTGGCTTCCGTCCCCGCGAGGACCGCGGCGGCGACCGTGGTGGCAGCTTCGGCGGCAACCGCGAGGGCGGCTTCCGTCCCCGTGAGGACCGTGGCCCCCGCGAGGGCGGCAGCCGTGAAGGTGGTGCCCCCAGCGAGTTCCGTCCGCGCGCCCGCGCGGACCGTGGCTGGAGCGGCGGCACCGGTGGCCGCAACCGCAACGACGACTGAGCCTGAGCGCCAATGAACGCGCCCGCCCCTCTGATGGGGCGGGCGCGTTCACGTGTCCTGTTCTCGTTATTCGTAGCTGACTTTCAGGATGGTGAACTCCTGCTTGCCGCGCGGCATCTGCACCGACACCTTGCTGCCTTCCTGCTGTCCGGCCAGCGCCTGACCGATGGGGCTCTGATCGCTGATCTTGCCGTTCAGCACGTCCACCTCGTAGGTGCCCACGATCTCGAAGCGGTGCTCGCGGCCGCTGGCGTCCTGCACCAGCACGCGCGCGCCCAGGCCCACCCCGTCCTGCACGCCTTCCTCGATGATGATGGCGTTCTCCAGCTGGTCCTCGAGGTCCAGAATGCGTGCCTCGTTCTCGGACTGCTGCATGCGCGCCTCGTCGTAGGCTGCACTCTCACGCAGGTCGCCGTCCGCGATGGCGATGCCCATGTACTCGCTGATCTGCTCGCGGCGGGTGGTTTTGAAGAACTCCAGCTGTTCTTTCAGCTTGTCATAGCCCTTGCGGGTCATTTTCATTTTTTCGGCCATAGCACGTCAGTATAGGGCAGCGGGCCGTGAGGCTTCCAGCCAATCAGAACGCCGCCTGCTGGGAGGCAGGCGGCGCGGCAGGCGGGTTCAGTTGCTGACAGTGGCCAGGTGCTTGTCGAGCAGCTGCTCGAAGGCGCGCTTGGGCTGCGCCCCGACCACGCCCTCCACCGGCTGGCCGTCCTTGAACAGGATCAGGGTGGGAATGCTCATCACCCGGAACTGCATGGCGGTCTGCTGGTTGTCGTCGACGTTCAGCTTGCCGACCTTGACCTTGCCCTCGTACTGCGAGGCGATTTCCTCCACCACCGGAGCGATCATGCGGCAGGGACCGCACCAGGGGGCCCAGAAGTCCACCAGCGTGAGGCCCGAATCGATCTCGCCCTTGAAGTTGCTGTCGTTCAGTTCCATCGGCTTCATGGGGACATCATACGCGCCCGCACCCTTTACCCTGGTGACGCTGTACAGCATTGGCATTCAGCTGAGGTTGAGGCGCGGTTCACCCGTCCCCGCTACACTGCCGCCATGCACACGGACACGCTGGACCCGGCGCTGCGGCAGGGCGCGGAGCTGTTCAACCGTGGCGAGTGGTGGGAAGCGCATGAGGCCTGGGAGCCGGTCTGGATGGAGGCGGGCGGGGAGCGGCGCCACTTCGTGCAGGGCCTGATCCTGCTGGCCGCCGCGCTACATAAGCGCTGGCATCACGGCAGCACCGGCCTGCGCAATTACCACAAGGCGCTGGCGCATCTGGAACCGCTGCCCGACCTCTACGGAGGCGTGCGGCTGCGTCAGCTGGAGCAGCAGGTGCTGCAGGCCCTGTCTCAGGACGGGATGTATCCCCAGTTGCCCGTGGGCGCTCCACACCCATAAGCGGTCGCCTTGAGGAAGCGATGAGGCTTCCAGTATGCTGCATAGGTTACGCCGCAGGTTCGGGCGGACACTCACACTTGATTGGCTCGGGAGCAGGGCACGCTAGAACTGGTTGGAGGACAACCCACGATGGAACGGATTGGACTGTTTATTGACGGCGCGAACGTGTACGCTGCGGCCAAGCGGCTCGGCTGGAACTTCGACCACCGCAAGATCCTGGAGCACTTCGCCGGCCTGGGACGGCTCTACAACGCCTATTACTACACGGCGGTGCCGGGCACCATCGACGACAAGCAGAAGCGCTTCATTGACGCGCTGACGTACATGGGCTACACGGTACGGACCCGCATGCTCAAGGAGAGCACCGACGAGAACGGCGAGGTGCACCGCCACGCCAACCTCGACATCGAGATGGTTACGGACCTGCTCGCCACGGTGGACCGCTACGATACGGCGGTGCTGCTCACCGGCGACGGCGATTTCGAGCGGCCGGTGGAGGTGCTGCGCGCGCGCGGCAAGCGGGTGATCGTGGCCAGCATTCCGGAGATGACCAGCTACGAGCTGCGCAACGCTGCCGATGAGTACGTGGACTTCAAGGACATCCGCGAACACATGGAGCGGCCCGGCTACCGCCTGCCCAGCGAGTCGCGCGAGGGCCAGGGCCGCGAGACCCGGCCGTTTTACATGACCGCCCTCTCGGACAGTGATGAGCGCTGACGCCCCGCCAACCCTGCCGGTGGCGCTGGACGCGGTGGGCGGCGACCACGGCGCGGCCCCCAACGTGGAGGGCGCGGTGGCGGCCGCCCGCAGCGGGCTGAGCATCCTGCTGGTGGGCGACCGGGTGCGGCTGCACGCCGAGCTGGGCCGGCATCCCGGCAGCGGGCGCCTGCCGCTGGAGGTCATCGACACCCCCGACGTGATTGGCATGGATGAGCACGCCAGCGACGTGCGCGGCCGCCCCCAGGCCAGCATCAACGTGGCGACCCGGCTGGTGAAGGAGGGCCGCGCCTCGGCGGTGGTCAGCATGGGGCACAGCGGGGCCACCATGGCCAGTTCGCTGCTGACGCTGGGCCGCCTCAAGGGGGTGGACCGCCCGGCGATCCTGACGCACCTGCCGTCCAAAACCGGCATGGTGACGGTGCTGGACGTGGGCGCCAACGCCGACGTGAAGGCGGCGTACCTCGCGCAGTGGGCGCAACTGGCCAGCATCTACCTGCAGGTGCTGGAAGGGCAGGAGCGGCCCACAGTGGGCCTGCTGAGCATCGGGGAAGAGGACCACAAGGGCAACGCGCTGACGCTGGAGGCGCACGCCCTGCTGCGCCAGTTGAAGAGCATCAACTTTCACGGCAACGTGGAGGGCCGCGACATCTTTCAGGGCACCACCGACATCGTGGTCACCGACGGCTTCACCGGCAACATCGTGCTGAAGCTGGCCGAGGGCGAGGCCAAGGTGCTGTTCGGCTGGGTGCGCGACGCGCTGAACAGCAGCCTCAGCACCAAGCTGGGCGGTCTGCTGGTGCGCGGCGCGCTGCGCGGCATTGCCGACCGGCTGGACCCCAGCACCTACGGGGCCAGCATCCTGCTGGGCGTGCGGGGCCTGAGCTTTATCGGGCACGGCAGCGCCGACGCCCGCGCGGTCAAGAACGCCCTGCTGCGCGCCGACCGGGCCTACCAGACCCGGCTGGTGGAGCGCCTGAGCAGCGAACTGGCCGCCACGATGATGCCCACGCCGGTGTCTCAAGCTCATCCTTAACCACGTCTCATTAAGAATCGGCCTACTCTGGACCATGTTTGATGTTCTTGCCACCACCCTGACCCTGCCCGCCACCTGGTTCAAACTGCTGTTTGCCCTGGGCACCAGTTTTGCCATCTGGCGCATCGGTCTGACCCTGATCGGGCTGGTCTGCACCTACCTGCATGACCGCCTGGCTTCACTGCTGCGGCTCAGCTGGACAGTGGTGTGCGCGTACGCGGCGCTGGCTGCCACCGTGTACGCGCTGGCCCTGGTGGATGTGCCGCTGCTCTACGACAACGGGGCGCTGATCGCTCAGGGCTTCCGCAACCGCGCCGGACAGGTGGTGGTGGTGTTCGCGCTGACCCTGATCGCCTGGAACCTGGTGACGCTGGCGTCGCGCCGGATGATCCCGGAAGCGCAGCAGGACGCCGCCTTCACCCGCCGCAGCGTGCGGGTCCAGACCCTGACCGGGGTGATCGAGAGTTCGCTGCGGGTGGTGATCGTGGTGCTGGCCCTGATCAGTGTGCTGCAGGCGCTGGGCATCAACGCCTCGGCGCTGCTGGCCGGCGTCTCGGTGCTGGGGCTGGCGGTGGGCTTCGGCGCGCAGAGCCTGATCAAGGACGTGTTCACCGGCTTCTTCATCCTGCTGGAGGACCAGTACGGCGTGGGCGACGTGATCGCGGTGAACAACGGCGCGCTCAACGGCACGGTGGAGCGGCTCAACCTGCGCCTGACCGGGCTGCGCGCCCTGGACGGCACCCTGCACATCATTCCCAACGGACAGATCCTGACCGTCAGCGTGAGCAGCAAGGACTGGGCGCGGGTGGTGGCGGCGGTGGACCTGGCCGCCACCACCGATCCCAGCGCGGCCCTGCAGGTGCTGCAGACGGTCACGGACGCGCTGTACCAGGACCCGGCCTGGAAGCATCACTTCCTGGCCGCGCCGGAGCAGCAGGGCGTGACCCGGCTCAGCCCCGACAGCTTCACCATCCGCGCCCTGATGAAGGTGCTCCCTAAGTCTCAGTACCCGGTAGGCCGCGAGTTCAACCGCCGCATCCAGGCCGCGCTGACCGAGGCCGGCATCAACACGCCCGCCCCGGCCGCCGATCCGGTGCCGCTCAGCATCAACCCGATTGAGGTGCGGCTGCTGCCCGCCACCGCACACGACCTGCCGCTGCACCTGGACAAGCCGGAACCGACCGTCTGATTCAGGCGCCGGCCAGCCCGCCCAGCGGGGGCAGCGGCGGCGGCAGGGTGGCCTCGCTCAGCGTTTCCAGGGTGCCGCCGGCCAGCAGCACGCTGAACTCCTCGCCGCTCAGCGTCTCGCGGTGCAGCAGTTCCGGCACGATCACGTGGATCTGCGGCAGGTGGTCGCGCACCAGCGTCAGCACCCGCTGGTACTGCCGCGCGATGATCTGCGCCACCTCCTCGTCGATGACCCGCCCGGTCTGCTGGCTGTGCGGGCTCGCCTGCATGCCGCCGCCCAGGTAGGCGCTGTCCTCGCTGGCCAGCGCCACCTTGCCCAGCCGCTCGCTCATGCCCCAGGTGGTGACCATCCGGCGGGCGATGTTGGTGGCCTGCTGAAAGTCGTTCTGCGCCCCGGTGGTGATCTCCCCGAACACCACCTCCTCGGCGGCGCGGCCGGCCAGCGCCACCGCGATCATGTCCTCCAGCACGGCCCGTACGTAGTGCACCCGGTCCTCACGCAGCGGCATCATGTAGCCGGCCGCCCGGCCTCTGGGGACGACGGTGAGTTTATGCACACGGTCAGCGTGGGGGAGCAGTTGGGCGGCCAGGGCATGACCGACCTCGTGGTACGCGGTGACGCTGCCGGTCTGCCTCGCTGATCACCATGCTGCGGCGCTCCGGCCCCATCAGCACCCGGTCTCTGGCCTCATCCACGTCCCGCACCGTGATGCGCCGCCGCCCCTCTCTGGCCGCCAGCAGCGCCGCTTCGTTCAGCAGGTTCTCCAGGTCCGCGCCCACCATCCCCGGTGTGCGCCGCGCCACCGCCGCCAGGTCCACCGACGGGTCCAGCGGCTTCTTGCGCGCATGGATCTTCAGGATCGTCTCGCGCCCCTTCACGTCCGGCGCGTCCACCACCACCTGCCGGTCAAACCGGCCGGGCCGCAGCAAGGCCGCGTCCAGCACGTCCGGGCGGTTGGTGGCGGCCAGGATGATGATGTCGTGCTGGCTCTGGAAGCCGTCCATCTCCACCAGCAGCTGGTTCAGCGTCTGCTCGCGTTCGTCGTTGCCGCCGTTGATGCCCGACCCGCGCTTGCGCCCCACCGCGTCGATCTCGTCAATGAACACGATGCACGGCGCCTGCTTCTTGGCCTGCTCGAACAGGTCCCGCACGCGGGCCGCACCCACGCCCACGAACATTTCGACGAAGTCCGAGCCGCTGATGCTGAAGTACGGGACGCGCGCTTCGCCGGCGACGGCGCGGGCGAGCAGGGTCTTGCCGCTGCCGGGGGGGCCGACCAGCAGGATGCCGTGGGGGATGCGGGCGCCGAGGGTGTGGTAGCGCTCCGGATGCTTTAGGAAGTCCACCACCTCCGCCAGGTCCTGCTTGGCCTCGTCGCAGCCCGCCACCTCCGCGAACGTCACCTTCACCTGCCCCTCCGCGTGCACCGTCGCCTTGCTCCGCCCAAACTGGCTCGCGCCGCCGCCCGGCTGGCCGCCGCGCACGCTGCGCCACATCACCAGCAGGATCAGCACCGCCAAGATCAGCGGCAGCACCGCCGTGACCCAGCCGAACGGGGAACTGCCGTCCAGCACGCTGAACGGCACGCCCGCCTTGCGGAGCGTCTCCAGCGTCTGGGCGTCGGGCGGCAGCACCACGTAGTGCGGCTGGCCGTCCTGCAGCATCACGCTGGTGCTGCCGTCGCCCTGCAGCGTCACGCTGGTCACGCGCCCGGCCCGCACGTCGGCGAAGAAGTTGCTGGCGGTGTAGCCGCGCCCGGCAGCGGCCAGCGTCACGCCCGCCGTGCTGGACGCGGCGCTCTGGGACATGACCGCCAGCGGCTGGGGAGAAGCCTGGGCCTGAACCGTCAGGCCGGTCAGCCCCAGCAGCGAGCAGGTCAGCAGCGCAGATGCCAGTCTCATGCCGCATGCTACCGTGCCTCTTCCGGCAGAGCGGCGAGAGGCGCGACAATTGCCGCGGGCGGCGCCGGGTCCGGTGACGCCCGGGTCCGCTTGCTACAATGCCCCGTCTGTATGGCCCGCCCGCCTGATCTCCGCCCCGCCAGCCCGCGCCCTTTCCGGCGACCGCTGCTGGCCCGCTTCTCGCCGCCGCAGCTGATCTCGTTGTCCTTCGCGGTCATCATCCTGCTGGGTGGCCTGCTGCTGGCGCTGCCTGTGAGCCACCAGCCGGGCATGACGGTGGGGCCGCTGCAGGCCGTGTTCACGGCCACCAGCGCGCTGTGCGTGACCGGCCTGAACGTGCTGGACCCGGCCACCACCTTCAGCACCTTCGGGCAGCTGGTGATTCTGCTGCTGATTCAGCTGGGCGGGCTGGGCATCATCACCTTCGGCACCGTCTTCGCCCTGATCGTGGGCCGCCGCATCAACTTCAGCGAGCGCATCCGCCTGGCGCAGCAGGTCAGCGCCTTCAGCGTGGGCGGGGTGGTGCCGTTGATCCGCAACATCTTCCTGTACACCTTCGTGATCGAGGCGAGCGGCACGCTGCTGCTCGCGCTGCGCTTCGTGCCGCTGGAAGGCTGGGGCCGGGGCCTGTACTACTCGGTGTTTCACGCGGTGAGTGCCTTCAACAACGCGGGCTTCGCGCTGTATTCCGACAACCTGATGGGCTTCCGCGGCGACCCGCTGATCACGCTGGTGATCGGGGGGCTGATCATTCTGGGAGGCATGGGCTTTCTGGTGCAACTGAACGTGGTGGCGCACCTGCAGCAGCGGCGCACCAACCGTCTCCTGATCCACAGCCGCATCGTGCTGAGCATGATGGCCGCGCTGCTGCTGATCGGCACCGTGCTGTTCGCGGCGCTGGAGTGGACCAATCCCAACACCCTGGGGCGGCTGCCGCTGGGCGAGAAGCTGCTGACCAGCTTCTTTCAGGGCGTCACGCCGCGCACCGCCGGCTTCAACACCCTGGACTACGCCGCGATGCGCCCGGCCACGCTGTTCATCACCATCATCCTGATGTTCATCGGGGCCAACCCCGGCTCCACCGGCGGCGGCATCAAGACCAGCACCTTTTTTGTGATGATGGGCAGTGCCTGGAGCATGGTGCGTGGCCGGGGCGAGCTGGTGGCGTTCGGGCGGCGCCTCGACCGCGAGACGGTGCTGCGGGCCATGACCGTGGCGCTGCTGAGCATCGGGCTGGTGAACGTGATGTTCCTGCTGATGCTGACCTTCAACACCGACGCGCGGCTGGACTTCACCCGGCTGTTCTTCGAGACGGTCTCGGCCTTCGGCACGGTGGGGCTGAGCATGAACGCCACCCCGCTCACCAACCCGGAGCAGCAGCTGATTCTGATCGTGCTGATGTACCTGGGCCGCATTGGCCCCCTGACCTTTGCCGTGGCCTTCAACAGCCGCAACAAGACGGCCGACGTGCGCTACCCGCCGGAGCGCGACATCCTCATCGGCTGAGCACACGGGCGGGTCACGTCCCGCTGCCCAGCCGCCGACATCCCGAAAGGAGGCGCACATGAAAGCAAAACAATGTCTGGTGATCGGCCTCGGCCGCTTCGGGACCGCCGTGGCCACCACCCTCTACGAGATGGGCCACGAGGTGGTGGCCATCGATATCAACGAGGAGAACGTCGAGGGTGTGATGAACCTGGTCACGCACGCCGCTATCCTGGACGCCACCGAGGAGCGGGCGCTGCGCAACATCGGCGTCTCGGACTTCGACGTAGTGGTCGTGGCGATCGGCACCGACGTACAGGCGGCCATCCTGGCCACCATGAACGCCAAGAGTCTGGGCGCCCCCTACGTGGTGACCAAGGCGATCGACGAGATGGCGCGCCGGGTGCTGGAGCGCATCGGGGCCAACCTCGTGATCCGGCCCGAGCACGACATGGGCGTGCGGCTGGCCCGCCAGATCGCCACCCCCAACATCGTGGACACCCTGGACCTCGGCTCCGATTACGCCATCGTGGAGATCGAGGTGAACGAGCGGCTGCGCGGCAGCCTGCGCGACCTGAACCTCAACGGACGCTTCAGCGTACAGGTGATCGCCATCAACCGCAGCGGCCGGGTGGAGGTGACGCCGCGCGCCGAGGAGGAACTGCGCCCCCACGACAAGGTGGTGCTGATCGGGAACGCGCACGCGCTGGACGCGTTGCGCCGGTATCTGGGCGAGTAACCGGGGTGTGCTGGGCTGACCTGCCCCGGGGTCAGCTCGGTCCTTCCATATGCTCCGGCGCAGCCACTCGCTTTGACCGGGTTCAATTTTAGACTGTCATGCGCTATACAGATGAATTATGGATTCCAGCTCTCTGCGGGAGCGGCAGAAAGAGCGCCGCCGTGCCCGGATCTACACGGTGGCCATCGACCTGTTCCGGCAGGGCGGCTTCCAGACCACCACCGCCACCGACATCGCGCGGGCCAGCAACGTTTCGCGCGGCACCTTCTTCAACTACTACCCGTACAAGGAGGCGGTGCTGCTGGACTACGGCAGCGAGGTGGTGGAGGAACTGCACAGCTACGCCCAGGGACAGCTGGATGCCGGCGTGGCGCCCATGACGGTGCTGCAGGACGTCTGGATGCAGCTGGCCGAGCGCAACACCCGCGACCGTGACCTGTTCCCGCCGCTGGCCTACGAGGTGCTGAATCCGGACCCGGAACGCGCCCGTACCGCCTACCAGGCGCTGCCACTGGGCAAGGTCATCGAGATCATCCTGCGCCCGATGCAGCAGGCCGGACAGCTGCGCGCCGACCTGAGCCTGCAGCGCATGAGCAACCTGATTGCCGATACCTACCTGATGATCGCGCTGCGCTGGACCGCCTACGGCACCGAACGGTCGCTGCACGAGGAACTGCGCTCCACCCTGGGCTTCCTGATGGACGGGGTGCTGCGCCGCTAAAGAAGAGCGTTGCACCACCCGGCGGCATTTGCTCCTACAATGGCCTCCTGATACGGGCTGCCTGTCCGGGAGCAGGAAGGAAGTCGGGCTTTGGACAACGCTGTACCCCGCGCCGAGCTGTCGGTCGGCACCGCTGAACATCACTGGCCCTTCTCCAAAGGGCTGCTGGTGGAGTCGCTGCTGAATGCCGGTGCCGACGTGGACCGTGCCGCGTCGGTGGCGCGCGCGGTGGAGCGAGCTCTGCTCCGGCGCCAGCAGCGCGTCACCTCGCCGGAGCAGCTCAAGCAGCTGCTGGTGAAGCAGGCGCGCCCGTTGCTGGGCGAGGAGGTGGCGCGCACGGTGGAGCAGCAGACGGCCGCCTTCGAAGACATCCTGGTGCAGACCCAGAAGCGCGAGCTGCCGTTCTCGCGCGGGGTGCTGGCCCGCAGCCTGGAGGACATCGGGCTGACGCCCAAGGACGCCTACACGGTGGCCAGCATGGTGGACCTGCAGCTGCGGCGCGGCGGCGTGCACCACATCCGCGCCGAGGCCATTGACGACCTGACCGAGCAGGCGCTGCGCGAACGGCACGGCGAGCAGATGCGCCTGACCTACCGCTTCCTGCAGGCCAACCGGGGCCGGCTGGGGGTGCTCGGCTCGCGCAGCAGCATGCCCACACCCTTCTCCAAGGGCATCCTGGTGCAGTCGCTGCTGGCGGCCGGGGTGGCCCCGGACTACGCCCGCAAGGTGGCGCGCAGCACCCAGCGGCAGCTGCGCGGCGCCGAGGACCGGGTGGTGACGCGCACCCAGATCCGCGAGAAGGTGGAGGAACTGCTGCGCGGCGAGGTGGGGCCGGACGTGGCGGCACGTTACCGGCTGCTGCGGGTGATCCGCCGGCCACCACGCCCGCTGGTGGTGCTGCTGGGTGGGGTGAGCGGCACCGGCAAGAGCCTGCTGGCCGCCGAGATCGCGTACCGGCTGGGCATCTCGCGCATCGTGTCCACCGACTCGATCCGCGAGGTGATGCGCGCGATGGTCAGCCCCGGGCTGGTGCCGGCGCTGCATGCCAGCACCTTCAACGCCTGGGAGACGCTGGTGCCGCCGGAACAGGAACGCCCGACCCACCCGAGCCAGCGCCAGCTGCTCTCGGGCTTCCGAGAGCAGGTGCAGCAGGTGAGCCTGGGCCTGAGCGCCGTGGTACGCCGCAGCGTGGAGGAGGGGGTCAGCACCGTGCTGGAGGGGGTGCATCTGGTGCCCGGCTACCTGCGGGCCGAGGACTTCAGCGGCGCCATCGTGATTCCGATCCTGATCACCCTGCCGAGCGATGACGAGCACCGCCGCCACTTCGAGGCCCGCGAGCGCGAGACCGGGCGCAACCGGCCTCTGAACCGCTACATGCGCTACTTCGACGAGATCCGGGCCATGCAGGACTACCTGGAGCAGCTGGCCCAGCAGCAGGGCGTGCCGCAGCTGGACGGCCTGAGCCTGGACGAATCCGCCGACCGGGCGGTGAGCGTGGTGCTGCAGCGGGTGCTGGTGGAGCTGAGCCCCCAGGAACGGATCGCCCTGCTGGGCGAGGCCGAGGCCAGCGACCTGGAAGTCCGCACCGACAGCAACTAAAAAACGAGCCAGCCTCTAGGCTGGCTCGTTTGTCCGGTGGCTCAGGGCTCGAAGCTGTCCTGGAAGGCGTAACGGTCGCCGCGCACCCAGTAGTTCACGTAGCTGATCCGCTTGCTGCCACTGTAGGTGGTGCGCCGCAACAAAAAGGCCGCTGTCCCCAGCGGCACACGCAGCAGGTCTGCCTCCTCTTGGCGCAGGTTGACCGCTTCCAGGTTCTGTTCCACGCGGGTCAGCGGCACGCCCATGCTGACCATCACCTCGTGGATGCTCTCGGCCGAGAGGTTGTGCTCCAGCAGGGTGCTCGCCACCGAGGCGTCCACGTAGCGCTTCTCCACCACCAGCGGCTCCTCGCCAGCCAGCCGTAGCCGGTGCACGAAGATCACCGGGTCGCCGTGCTGCAGCTGCAGCACGCTGGCAATCTCGGGGGTGGCCTTCAGCCGCATCGACTGCAGAATGGTGTTGCGGTGGTCCGGGTCACGGGCCCACTCCTTGAAGGGACGCACCCGGAACACCCCCTGACGGAAGCGCTTCCCGGTGGGGAACGTGCCGGCACCCTGCACCCGGTACACGTACCCTTCGCGCTCCAGTTCGTCGATGGCGCGGCGGGCGGTCATGCGCGAAACACTGAATTCGCGGGCCAGCTGCGGCTCGCTGGGCAGGGGCAGGCCCTCCGAATAGTGCCCACCCAGCAGGCGGTCTTTCAGGGTGGTCTTGATCAGTGGGTACTTGGCCATACTCCCTCCGGGGTGACAGTGCACAGGCGCCTCACGGCGCGAACCTCGTACGGGCGCCTCACGGCGCCAACCTCACACATCAACCTGCCTGAACGCGCCCCCGTGGTGGTGCATGTAAAGGCGCCTTCATCAGTCTAATCTATTTGTGTACCGAGTACGCTCAGGTTTCGGGGGCACCGCCGCTAGCCGCCAATGTGCGACATCTCCACCTTGTGATGGGCGCTGGTGGCCGCCCCGCGTTCCTCGGAGTAGCGGTCGCGGCGGGCCTGCCAGCACTCGGCCAGCAGCCGGCTCAGCTGGTCATCGCTCTGGCCGTCGCGCAGTGGGGCGCGCAGGTCCAGGCCACTGCCGGCAAACAGGCAGGTGTACAGCACGCCCACCGCCGAGAGCCGCGCGCGGGTGCAGTCGCCGCAGAAGGGCCGGCTCACGCTGGTGATCAGCCCGGCCTCGTGGCCCTGGGCGTCCCGGTAGCGGGCGGCCACCTCGCCCCGGTACTGAGCTTCCACCGGGGTCAGGTCGCCGCCCAGCCGCGCCAGCACCTCGGCGGGCGGCACCACCTGCTCCAGGTTCCAGCCGTTGTGGTTGCCCACGTCCATAAACTCGATGAAGCGCAGCACCGCCCGGTCCTTCAGCGCGCGCCACAGCTCCCCCAGATGCGCGTCGTTGACGCCGCGCTGTACCACCGTGTTCACCTTGACCGGCAGGCCCGCCTGCAGCGCCGCCTCGATGCCGTCCATCACCCGGTCCGGATGCATGCCCAGCCCGTTCATCTGCCCGAACACCTCCGGGTCCAAGCTGTCCAGGCTGACCGTCACGCGCCGCAGCCCGGCCGCCTTCAGCTCGGCGGCGTAGCGCGGCAGCAGCAGTCCGTTGGTGGTCATGGCAATGTCCTGCACGCCTGCAATGGCGTGCAGCCGCCGGATCAGCTCCGGCAGACCCTGGCGCAGCAGCGGCTCGCCGCCGGTCAGGCGCAGCTTCTGCACCCCGGCGGCCACGAACAGCCGGGTCAGGCGCTCCAGTTCCTCGAAGCTCAGCAGCTCGTTGCGCGGCAGAAACGCGAAGTCCGGGCCGAACACGTCCTTGGGCATGCAGTAGGTGCAGCGCAGGTTGCAGCGGTCCGTCACCGAGAGGCGCAGGTCGCGCAGCGGACGGCCCAGCTGGTCGGTCAGGGCGGAAGGGGAGGACACGCCGCTCAGCATACGCGCCGCTGCCGGACGCCCCTGTGAGACAGCACGGATTGAACCATTCGGCGACCATCGTGCCTCCAGGCCGGTAGAGTGGGGCTTACCGTTCGTTGGTGGCCCATTGACCGTTCGTGAAGTCCGAAGGAGGACGACAGCCGTGTCCGACAAGATCGATGCCGTACTGCACGAGGAGCGCAGCATCGCTCCGCCCACCGATTTCGCCCGTTCGGCCCGCTACTCGGCCGAGCAGTACCGCGAGCTGTACGCCCAGAGCCTCGCAGACCCGGACACCTTCTGGAGCAAGGCGGCGGATGAGCTTCACTGGTTCCGGCGCTGGGATCAGGTGCTGGACTGGCAGGAACCGCACGCCCGCTGGTTCGTGAACGGCCAGACCAACATGGCCTACAACGCCCTGGACCGGCATGTGCAGGCCGGGCGCGGCGACAAGCGCGCCATCGTCTGGGAGGGCGAGGACGGTGAGGTCCGCACCTACACCTATGCCGAGCTGCTGCGGGAGGTGCAGCGGGCCGCCAACGTGCTGGAGTCGCTGGGCGTGAAGGCGGGCGACCGCGTCACCGTCTACCTGCCGCTGATCCCGGAAGTGGTCATCAGCCTGCTGGCCTGCGCGCGCATCGGGGCCACCCACAGCGTGGTGTTCGCCGGGTTCAGCGTCTCGGCGCTGGCCGACCGCATCGAGAATGCCCAGAGCCGGCTGCTGATCACCGCGGACGCCGGCTACCGGCGTGGGGCGCAGGTGCCGCTGAAGGCCAACGCGGACCGGGCGGCCGAGAGCGCGCCCAGCCTGCAACAGATGCTGGTGGTGGCGCGTGCGGGCGCGGCTGTGGAGATGGAGCCGGGCCGCGACGTATGGTGGCACGAGGCGATGGCGCAGGCGGGAACGGAGCATCAGGCGGTTCCGCTCGACAGCGAGCACCCGCTGTTCGTGCTGTACACCAGCGGCAGCACCGGCAAGCCCAAGGGCATCCTGCACACCACCGGCGGGTACATGGTCAGCCTGCACCTGACCACCGGCGCGGTCTTCGACCTCAAGGACGACGACCTGCTGTGGTGCACCGCCGACGTGGGCTGGGTCACCGGCCACAGCTACACCGTGTACGGCCCGCTGCTCAACGGCGCCACCGTGATGATCTACGAGGGTGCCCCCAACCAGCCGGACTGGGGCCGCTACTGGGACATCATCCAGCGGCACAAGGTCAGCATCCTGTACACCGCCCCTACCGCGATCCGCAGCTTCATGCGGGCCGGCGACGAGATCCCGGAGCGCTTCGACCTCTCCAGCCTGCGCCTGATCGGGTCGGTGGGCGAGCCGATCAATCCGGAAGCGTGGATGTGGTACCGCCGGGTGATCGGCGGCGACCGCTGCCCGGTGATCGATACCTGGTGGCAGACCGAGACCGGGAGCATCATGCTCACCACCCTGCCGGGCGCGTTTCCCAGCAAGCCAGGCACCGCCGGGCTGCCGATGTTCGGGGTGGACCCGGCCATCGTGACGCGCGACGGCGAGGAGGTGGGGCCGGGTGAGGGCGGCCTGCTGGTGCTGCGGCGGCCCTGGCCCAGCATGCTGCGGACCGTGTACGGCGACGATGACCGCTACCGTAAGACCTACTGGGGCGAGATTCCGCACGTGTACTTCGCCGGCGACGGCGCGCGGCGCGACTCCGACGGCTACATCACCGTGATGGGCCGGGTGGACGACGTGCTGAACGTCTCAGGCCACCGGCTCGGCACCATGGAGATTGAGTCGGCGCTGGTGAGCCATCCGGCGGTGGCCGAGGCGGCGGTGGTGGGCCGGCCCGACGACGTGAAGGGCGAGTGCGTGGTGGCCTTCGTGCTGCCGCAGGTGGGGCATACGGTAGACCCGGCGGAGCTGCGCCAGCACGTCGCGCGCGAGATCGGAGCGCTGGCGCGGCCCGACGCGATCTACGTGGCCGACGCGCTGCCCAAGACCCGCAGCGGCAAGATCATGCGCCGGTTCCTGCGGCAGGTGGCGGCGGGGCAGCAGATCACGGGTGACACCAGCACCCTGGAAGACCCCAGCGTGCTGGAGCGCCTGCAAACGACGCCCGCCCAGTAAAGGGAGCAAGAGAGAAGGGGCGGGCCAGCTGGCCCGCCCCTGAAGTGGGTGTGGTTACGCCTGGACGGTCGGAATCCGCGGCTGGCGCTCGACCTTGGCCTCGTGCTGCTGGATGCCGGCTGCGAAGCCCGCCTGCGCACCCAGCTGCCACGCCAGCTTGAGCATCAGGGTGATGGAGTCCTCGTCACCCTGGCTGATCAGCAGGCGCAGATGCTCCGGCAGACCGTCCGGCAGCGGCATCTGGCGCAGCTGGTCTCCGTACTCGGCCCGCAGCTGCTCGAACCATTCTGCATAGGGGTTTGACATGCCCCCATCTTAACATGACCACACTCAGGTAATGTCAGCGGGAACAGCTTTTCAAGACCGTCTGAGGGTCGTTGCAGCGGTCAGGTCAGCTCAATCAGGCTGGCGTCCGAGAGGGTCAGCTTGAGCGTCCGGGGCTGGCGACGCCCGCCGCGCACCACGGCCCGCAGCCCGATCAGGCAGTCCTGCAGCCGCGTCTCGACGTTCTCGATCACGCACTCCTGCTCAATCACGCTGTGCTCCACCTCCGAGCGCCGGATGATGGTGCCGGGACCGATGCTGGTGAAAGGCCCGATGTAGCTGTCCTCAATCACCACACCTTCCCCGATCATGGCCGGCCCGATGATGGTGCTGTTGCGGACCACGGCGCTGGGCGCCAGCACCACGCGCCCGTTGACGCGCGAGTCCTCCACCGTGCCCTGGACGTTGTTTTCCAGCCGCTCCAGCAGCAGGTGGTTGGCCTCGATCAGGTCGTGCGGCTGACCAGTGTCCTTCCACCAGCCGTGGACCTGCTGGCCCAGCACCGTGCCGCCCGCCTCGATCAGGCTCTGAATGGCGTCAGTGATCTCATATTCGCCGCGCGCGCTGGGCTTCAAGGCCGCCAGATGCTCGAAAATGCGGCTGGAGAAGCAGTACACGCCCGCCACCGCCAGGTTGCTGGGCGGGTTCTGCGGCTTCTCGACCAGCCGCACGATGCGCTGCCCGTCCAGCTCAGCCACGCCAAAGGCGCGTGGGTTATCCACCTGCACCAGTCCGATCACCGCATCCGGGCGTTGCTCCTCGAAGACCCGCACGTAGGCGCTCACTCCGTCCTCGAACAGGTTGTCGCCAAGGTACACGCACACGTCGTCGCCGGCCGCCCACTCGCGCGCCATCAGCACCGCGTTGCCGAGCCCCAGCATCTTCGGCTGCACAATGAAGTTCAGCTGCACGCCCGGCAGATCCTCGACCGCCTGCTGCACGGCCGAGTGCGTGACCTCTGAGACGATGATGCCGATCTCGCAGATGCCGGCCGCCTGCAGCGTCTCGATGGCATGCACGATGATCGGCTTTCCGGCCACGTTCAGCACCGGTTTGGGACGGGTGAAGGTCAGGGGGCGCATCCGGGTACCGAACCCGGCCGCAGGAATCAGGGCTTTCATATGGAGGGAGTCTAGCGCGTGCCTTATGTTCAGGCAGCCCGAAATGGCCGAACTTTAGGCTTTTTCTGACTGAAGCATGAGAGTTTTTCTTCACCTGGTGTTGTGAGTCAGAATAGATTTCGAGTTACTGTATGGCAGGTTTGTCGCATGAGCAGGAGACGTTTGGGCTTGACATGCTGGTTAAGGAAGGGGAGCGTGGACACAGCCGAGTTGGGACAGCTGGAAGAATGGCGGGGTGGTCAGGCGCTGCACCCGGCTTCACACGCCTGTTTGAGCGGGAGGTGCGCCCCAGCCGGGTGATACTGTGACGGTTGCCCAGATAGACAGGTCGTGGTGTTCTGCTGGGTCGTGCCGTCCGGCTGTAGAGGCTTTGATGCTTGAGCTCCGGCTGAGGCTGTATTCACCGGATCCCCAACACGGGCGGGCCGATGCGGCTGACACAGGCCACACCGCTGATAGCGTGACCTGAACTTCAGGCTTGGAGTGCATCAACGCCGCAGGAGAACAGAAGTGGAAGAGCGTACGCAACAGGACATCAACCTTGGGATTCTCTGGTCGGAACTCTGGCGCCGGCTGGTGTGGATCGTGGGCCTCAGCATTGTGCTGGCGCTGATTGTCTGGTTGTGGTCACGCGCTCAGCCCCGCGTCTATGAGGCCAGCGCCACAGTGATCAGCACCAATACGCAGGCACCCGGAGGGCTGCTCAACGGTTCAGTACTGCGAACCCAGCCGTTGCCGAATGGAGCTACCCAATTGCAGGATCAGGATGGCCTGCTGGGCAGCGCATTCGTGGAGGCCCAGCCGCTACCCAGCGCCGCGCTGACCCAAGCCGTGCAGAGCACGGAGCTGCTGCTGCCCCTGGTGCGCACCGTCCAGGCGGACCCGACGCTTCCCGCAACAGAGCGGACCCGACTGGTGAAGCAACTGCGCCGTGAACTGCAGGCGCAACAGCTCAAAACCATCCAGCTGGACACCACAGCAGGTGGTGGCCTGTATACCCTGTCGGCGCGTGCGTCTACTGCCGCCGCCGCCAAGCGACTGGCGGATCTGGGTTCGCAGGCTTTACTCAATTGGGACGTGGCCCAGGACCTGCAACGCTTTAAGCGAGCACAGGCTGCGCTTGAGGTTCAGCTGAGTCAGATCGACGCACGGCTGGCTTCCACTGCGCTCCCTCAGGAGGAGCGTCAGGCGTTGGTGACGCGCCGGACCATCAACCAGCAGAATCTGGCACAGATCACCATTCTGGCCTCTACCACGCCGGGTGGGCTCAGTCTGCTGTCTTCCGCTGTGGAACCGGCGCAGCCGGTCGCGCCCAGGCCGCTGCGCAACGCGCTCCTGACTGGAATGCTGACGCTTCTGTTGGGACTGAGTGTGGTAGCCCTGCGTGTGGCGCTGAAGCAGACGGTCAACCTTGAGGAGGACCTGCTGGGCCTGCACGTGCCTACCCTGAGCGTACTTCGACGTGTCAAGCGCCGGGAGCGTCAGGCGAGGGGAATGGTCCAGGCCGCGCGGCAGGCTGGATTCACTGAGGCCTTGGGGTTCCTGCGCGTCAATTTGATGTCTCTATGGCAGGACCAGCCGCATCCAGTGCTGATGGTGTCAAGTACCGCTCCTGGAGAAGGTAAGAGCACCCTGACGGCCGCCCTAGCCGACAACATTGCGACTGGCGGGGGGCGCGTGCTGATCATTGATGCTGATCTGCGGCGGGGCAGCCAGATGGAGATCTGGCAGCAGTTGGGCCTGTCGGGCACGTGGCATCAGCTGAGTGGTGAGGGAGGCGCCCGAACAACCCAGGAGGCCCTGCGGCAGCCGGAGCATGTGCAGGTGCTGAGTGTCCGAGAGCGTGTAGATCTGTTGCCCTCCGGTCCGGGCCTGCTGGACAGCTTGAATGTATTCAACCGCGCCGATCTGGCGGCGGCGCTACAACGCTGGCGGCAACACTACGATCTGGTTCTGATTGATAGTCCTCCGCTGCTGGCTTTAGCCGACGGCATGGTGTTGGGCGCCAGCGCTGATGCGGTGTTGCTGGTGGCCGAACAAGGCCACACTCCCCTGACGGCCATCCGAACGGCGTTGCGTCAAGGGGAGCGTAGTGGGGCGAACATCATAGGGTGCGTGATCAACAAGTCAAGGTTACGTCAGGGGGCGGTCTACCACTACATGCCGAAGCCCTCTACCAGGCTGGTTCAGCCCACATGAGTATCGAACTGCGGCAGCCGGTAGGGGCCGCCCGGGCCGTCAAGCACCACTCGCTGCGGACGCGTGCTCTGCCACAGGTCGGCCTGATTGCCGCAGGTGATGTGGCCAGCGGCTTCCTGGCGCACCTGCTGGTCAACCTGCTGCTGGTTCCGCTGGGATATGCCAGCATTGATTGGAGGGTCACTGGTGCCTGGCTGCTGCTGTGGCTATTCTGGCGGGCCTATCAGGGGCTTTATCCTGGTTATGGGCAGTCACCGCAGACTGAACTGCGCAGCCATACCGTCAGCACGGTGCAAGTGGCCGTGGCGCAGATGGCTGCAGCACTGGCCGTTCAGCGCTACGCTCTGAATGGTCTGGAAGTCGTGCTGGTTTGGCTGGTAGTGCTGGTGGTGGCGTTGCCGGTGCGCTATGGGGTGCGGTCGCTGCTCATTTCGCTGCATTATTTCGGCCGGCCAGTCAGCATCATCGGCGCAGGACAGACGGCCAGCATGATTATTGACCATCTGCTGCGCCACCCCAGCTATGGGCTCAATCCGGTGGTGGCCTATGACGACAATTCACGCCTGCATGGCACGCTGATTCACGGCGTGCTAGTGGCAGGCAGTATTGATGAGGCCATAAGCCAGCCGAGAACCGAGCAGGCAGTGATCGGCATCCCCAGTGCGCGTGCCGAAACGCAGCGGCTCCTCATCAACAGCATCTACTCCGTCTTTCCGATCACCTGGTCAGTGCCGGATCTGATAGGCGTGCCCAACCAGGCGATGCAGCCGCACAACATCGGGGCGCTGGCCAGCCTGGAGATTCGCAACAACCTGCGGAGTTTCCGCTCCCGGCTGGTCAAGCGCAGCATTGATCTGGCGGCGACCCTAGTGGGCGGGATATTGATTCTGCCGGTGTTTGCCCTGATCGCGCTAGCCATTCGCCTGGACAGTCCAGGGCCGGTGGTGTATCGGGCTCGCCGCCTGGGCAAGGACGGCGAGTCGTTTGACTGCTTCAAGTTTCGGAGCATGCATCAGGACGCCGACGAGAAACTCCGGCATCTGCTGGACACGTCGCCTCTACTACGCCGCGAGTACGAAGATACCCACAAGCTAAAAAGCGACCCGCGGGTGACGCGGGTGGGCGCCTTTCTTCGCAAAACCAGTCTGGATGAACTGCCGCAACTGCTGAACGTTCTGCTCGGCACCATGAGCCTGGTGGGGCCTCGGCCGATCGTGGAGGCGGAAGTCATCAAGTATGGCGGCGTTTATGCAGTGTACAAGCAGGTCCGGCCCGGTATCACCGGCTACTGGCAGGCCAATGGCCGCAGCGATACCACCTACGAGGAACGGGTCGGGATGGATAACTTCTATATCACCAACTGGACGCCCTGGCTGGATCTGGTCATTCTGCTGCAGACCGTCCGGGTGGTTCTGGCAGGTAAGGGGGCGTATTAAGTGCAGGCTTCTGGGCAGACGACCATAGACGCGCATGCGGTGGTGCTTACCACAGACATTGGCCCTAACACCGTCATTGGCCCGTTCTGTTACATCGCACAAGATGTAACGATTGGCGCGGATGTGGTGATCCATCCACAGGTCACGATCTACAGTGGTGTCACTCTAGGACCGGGCGTCGAGGTGTTTCCTGGTGCTGTGATCGGCAAGGAGCCTAAGGGGGCCGGGGCGCTGGCACGGGTGCCGGTGTTTGAAAGTGGAGTCGAGGTGGGCGCTCACTGTTCCATCGGTCCGCACGTGGTGCTGTACTGCGACGTTCACCTTGGCGAGCGAACGTTGATCGGCGACGG